>NZ_PPFB01000001.1:4130000-4430000 GCF_002899455.1 Streptomyces sp. DH-12
AGACCAGCGAGAAGCGACTGTTTACTAAAAACACAGGTCCGTGCGAAGCCGTAAGGCGATGTATACGGACTGACGCCTGCCCGGTGCTGGAACGTTAAGGGGACCGGTTAGCTCACTTTCGGGTGGGCGAAGCTGAGAACTTAAGCGCCAGTAAACGGCGGTGGTAACTATAACCATCCTAAGGTAGCGAAATTCCTTGTCGGGTAAGTTCCGACCTGCACGAATGGCGTAACGACTTCTCGACTGTCTCAACCATAGGCCCGGTGAAATTGCACTACGAGTAAAGATGCTCGTTTCGCGCAGCAGGACGGAAAGACCCCGGGACCTTTACTACAGTTTGATATTGGTGTTCGGTTCGGCTTGTGTAGGATAGCTGGGAGACTGTGAAGCCTGGACGCCAGTTCGGGTGGAGTCGTCGTTGAAATACCAGTCTGGTCGTGCTGGATGTCTAACCTGGGTCCGTGATCCGGATCAGGGACAGTGTCTGATGGGTAGTTTAACTGGGGCGGTTGCCTCCTAAAGGGTAACGGAGGCGCCCAAAGGTTCCCTCAGCCTGGTTGGCAATCAGGTGTTGAGTGTAAGTGCACAAGGGAGCTTGACTGTGAGACCGACGGGTCGAGCAGGGACGAAAGTCGGGACTAGTGATCCGGCGGTGGCTTGTGGAAGCGCCGTCGCTCAACGGATAAAAGGTACCCCGGGGATAACAGGCTGATCTTCCCCAAGAGTCCATATCGACGGGATGGTTTGGCACCTCGATGTCGGCTCGTCGCATCCTGGGGCTGGAGTCGGTCCCAAGGGTTGGGCTGTTCGCCCATTAAAGCGGTACGCGAGCTGGGTTTAGAACGTCGTGAGACAGTTCGGTCCCTATCCGCTGTGCGCGTAGGAGTCTTGAGAAGGGCTGTCCCTAGTACGAGAGGACCGGGACGGACGAACCTCTGGTGTGCCAGTTGTTCTGCCAAGGGCATGGCTGGTTGGCTACGTTCGGGAGGGATAACCGCTGAAAGCATCTAAGCGGGAAGCCTGCTTCGAGATGAGGACTCCCACCCACTTGATGGGGTAAGGCTCCCAGTAGACGACTGGGTTGATAGGCCGGATATGGAAGCACGGTAACGTGTGGAGTTGACCGGTACTAATAGGCCGAGGGCTTGTCCTCAGTTGCTCGCGTCCACTGTGTTGGTTCTGAAACCACGAACAACCCCATGCCATGGTCACGGTGTGGTGCGGTTGAGTGTTTCACAGTGTTTCGGTGGTCATAGCGTAGGGGAAACGCCCGGTTACATTCCGAACCCGGAAGCTAAGCCTTACAGCGCCGATGGTACTGCAGGGGGGACCCTGTGGGAGAGTAGGACGCCGCCGAACAATTCTTGATATGGAGAGCCCCCGTGCCGTTCGGCACGGGGGCTCTCTGCGTTTTTAGGGCTGTACCAATCCCGTCTCGTACGCGCAGATCACCGCCTGGACCCGGTCCCGCGAGCCCGTTTTCGCGAGGACGCGGCCCACGTGGGTCTTCACCGTGGATTCGGCGAGGTGGAGGCGCTCGGCGATCTCCGTGTTCGTCCAGCCTTTGCCGATGACCGTCAGGATTTCGCACTCGCGGTCCGTCAGCGCGGCCAAGCGGGGGTCGGGCGCCGAATCTTCGGCGGTGCCGGCGGGGAGATGGCGGGCGTAGGCGTCCAGCAGGCGGCGGGTGAGGCTGGGGGCCACGACGGCGTCTCCGGAAGCGACCGCGCGTATGCCGGAGAGGAGGTCCTCCGGCTGGGCGTCCTTGACGAGGAAACCGGAGGCTCCGGCGCGGAGTCCGGCGTAGGCGTACTCGTCCAGGTCGAACGTGGTGAGGATGAGGACGCGCGTGCGGTCGCCGGAGGCGGTGATGCGGCGGGTGGCCTCGATGCCGTCCAGGCCGGGCATGCGGACGTCCATCAGGACGACGTCCGGTCTGAGCTCCGCGGCCTTGCGGACCGCCTCCGTCCCGTTGGCGGCCTCGTCCAGGACCGTCATGTCGTCCTGGCTCTCCAGCAGCATGCGGAAGCCGAAGCGCTGAAGGGGCTGGTCGTCGGCGATGAGGACGGTGGTCACGGTGCGGATTCCTCCGGGAGACGCAGGTGGACATGCCAGCCGCGCCCCGGGTGCGGGTGCGGGCCGGCTTCCAGGGTGCCGCCGTACAGCGCGGTGCGTTCTCGCATTCCGGTGAGTCCCCGGCCGTCGTTCACCGTGGGCGTACCGCCGCGGCCGGTGTCGGTGACGGTGAGCGTCACGGCGCCCGAGGGGGCGTAGGAGAGGGTGACGCTGGCGGTGGCGTCCGGGCCGGCGTGCTTGAGGGTGTTGGTGAGGGCTTCCTGGAGGACGCGGTACAGGGTGAGCTGGCGGCCGGGGGAGAGGGTGGTGGGCTCGCCCTCGACGGTCGCCCGTACGGGCAGTCCGGCCCGGCGGACACCATCGAGGAGACGGTCGAGGTCGGCGAGCGCGGGCTGGGGGGCGAGGTCGGCGGGGGCGGGCTCGTCGTCGCGCAGGACGTCCAGCAGGCGGCGCAGCTCGGTGAGGGCCTGGCGGCTGGTGTCTCCGATGGCGGTCAGTGCCTGGGCGGCACGCTCGGGGGACTGGGCGGCGGCGTAGCGACCGCCGTCGGCGAGGCCGGTGATGACGGACAGGTTGTGGCCGATGATGTCGTGCATCTCGCGGGCTATGCGGGTGCGTTCGGTGGCCGCGGCGAGGCGGGCCTGCTGGTCGCGTTCGCTCTCCAGGCGGCGGGCGCGGTCCTCCAGGGACGCCAGGTGGTCCCTCCGGGAGCGGACCGCGATGCCCAGCAGCGCCGTGAGGGCGAAGCCCCAGAGCGCCGGTCCCATCGCCGCGTCCCAGGCCGCGAGCGGATGGCGCAGGGCGCCCGGGACGAGCGGGAGGACGACGATGAGAGAGGCCGGGACCAGCTGTCTCAGGGGCCGGTGGAGGGCGAGGCTGAACACCGGAACGAGCTGGACGAGGTGGGCCTGGAGGATCGCGCCCGACCAGCTGTTGAGCAGTGCGAAGGGGGCCGTCGCCAGGAGGACCGCCAGGGGGTGGCGGCGGCGCCACAGGAGCGGCAGCGTGAAGCCGAGGCTGAGGACGACCAGGTGGGTGTCCGGCACATCGAGGTTCTGGGCGGTGCGGCGCCAGCCGCTGCTGGCGTAGTCGGTGAGCGCGGCCGCCATCCAGAACAGGGTGACCGTCACGTCCCATACGTACGGCTTGCGCCGGTCGAAGAGGCGCACCGACGCCGGCAGGTGGTGCAGTCGGCCCGTGAGGGCGGCGGTGTCCGTGCCGTGGGCGTCCCGCGTCTGCTGTCCGGTCACGGAACCATGCTCGGCCACCGGGGAGTTCTGTCCCGGCGTTTCCCTCACACTCAGACGTCCCTTCGCTGCAGCAGCACCCCTGCCGCCGCCATCGTCCCGAACGCCCACAGGCCCAGGGCGAGCAGGGAAAGGCCGGGGGCGGGCGCTCCGGCGACGGTGTCGAGGGCGGAGACGTTGCCCGCTGCCTGGGCGGGGAAGTACTCGGCAGCCCTGTCCACGGCGCCGACGGGGATCATGCCGATGACCTCCGGCAGGACCATGACGCCGCCGACGAACGCCCCGATGCCGCCGGCCACCGACCGCAGCAGCGCGCCGAGCGCCATGGCGAGGGCGGTCAGGGCGGTGATTCCGGCGGCCGTGCCGGTCAGCGCGGCGAGGACGCCGGGGTCGGTGAGGGAGGTCTCCTGGTCGGTGCCGGTCAGGAGGGTCTGCGCCAGCGGGTGGCCGATGAGGCAGGTGATCAGGGTGAGCGGGAGGACGACGGCGACCAGGATGCCGGCCTTGGCCCACAGCACGGGCACCCGGCGGGGCACGGCCGTCAGCGTGGCGCGGATGGTGCCCGTCGTGTACTCGCCTGCGGTGAACAGGACGCCGAGCACGGGCAGCGAGATCATCGCGATCTGCGTCCCGGCCGGACCGAGTTCGACCGGGTCGACGAACTGCCGGCTTCCGGTCTCGTAGTGGGCGGAGACGATCAGACCGACGCCGACGATCGAGACGGCCGAGAACGGCAAGGTGATCCAGGTGGAGCGGAGCGTCGTCAGCTTGTGCCACTCGGAGCGCAGGACGCGGGCCGGGGTGACCCGGTAGGGCCGGTCGGTGGTGGTCATGCGGTTGCCCCCTGCGTGGTGGCCGGGTACTCGACGGCGTCGTGGGTGAGGGTCATGAAGGCGTCTTCCCGGGAGGCGTGGACCGGGGTGAGTTCGAAGAGGGGGATGCCGTGGGTGAGGGCGAGGGCGCGCAGGCGGTGGCGGGCGGTGCGGCCCGGGTGGGTGGAGCGGGCCTCGAGCAGGGCGCCGACCTCGGTGAGGGGCGCGGGGTGGGCGGCGCAGGCGCGGCCGCCGACGGTGACCCGGCCCGAGGTCGGGGCGTCCAGGCCGAGGATCATCCGCATGGTGGTGGACTTGCCGGCGCCGTTCGGGCCGAGGAAGCCGGTCACGGTGCCGGGGCGGACGGTGAAGGAGAGGTCGCTGACGGCCGTCTTGCCGTTCCTGCCGCCGTAGCGTTTCGTGAGGTGCTGCGCCGTGATCATGGGTCGATGCTCGTCCGCGCGGGGGGCGGCGGGCGTCGGACGGCGGCCTTATTCCTTGGGAGGCCGTGGTACCCCGGTACTACCGTGGCCGCATGAGCTACAAGGTCCGTTCCCTGCGCGTCGACGAGTGGCCCCGGGCCAAGGCCTTGCGGCTGGAGGCGTTGCGGGATCCCGTGGCGCCCATCGCCTTCATGGAGACCTATGAGTCCGCCGCCGCCCGGCCCGACTCCTTCTGGCGGGAGCGGGCCGAGCGCAGTGCCGAAGGGGCGTTCGGGGCGCAGCAGATCATCGCCGAAGGGCCGGACGGGGAGTGGGTCGGGACGGTCACCGTGCTGATGGAGGAGGCGGGGGCCACGGACTGGGCCGGGCTGCCCGTCGAGCGGCGCCAGGGGCACCTGGTCGCGGTGTTCGTGCGGCCCGCGTACCGGGGCATCGGGCTCACCGAGGTGCTGTTCGACGCCGGGCTGGAGTGGGCGTGGGCGCAGGGCGCCGAGCGGGTGCGGCTCCTCGTGCACGAGGACAACGGGCGGGCGCTGCGGGCCTACCGCAGGGCGGGGTTCGTCGAGACCGGGGTGACCATGACGCTGGGGGACTCCTCGGACGGCCGGGAACTGGAGCTGGCCGTGGAGCGGCCGGACGAGGAGTCAGACCGGTAGGCCGGCGTGCGGCCAGCGGGTGCGGGCCTGTTCGCGGGAGCGGAGGAGGGCCACCGTGGGCATGCCGCGCTCGGGGCCGGCGGCGAGGAGCTCCGGGAGCTGGGGGAGGGGGGCCACCGCTGCCACGTCGTCGAGGACGAGGGTGAGTGGTGGGTCGAGCCGACCGGAGGATGACCGTTCGGCCATGCGCCGGCCGTGCTCGACCACGTGCGAGACGAGCGCCGTGAGCAGAGGCATGGCGCCCGGACCGGTGCGGGGATCCTCGATGGATTCCCCCACGACGTAAAGCGTTCCCCCTTCGTGGATGAAGGAATCCAAGGCGAGGGCATCACTTCGGTGCGGAGTGCAGGCTTCCCGGACGTTGACCGTGGACAGGGCCGCCAGCGCACGTGCCGTCAGCTGCTGGGCCATGTCCCGGCGTTCGGGGTGCGCGGTGAGCGCCGCCTCGAGTTCGCCCGCGGAACCGGAGGCCGCCTTGGGGTGGGTGCGCAGGACCCGTACGGCGTCCTGGACCTGGAGGCCCTGGGCCCAGCGGTGGACGTGGCGGACGGTGCGGCCGTCGACGGCGGCCGCGTGCAGGTAGCTGCGGAGCAGCAGTTCGGCGGTGTCGCCGACCGCCTGGTCGAGCCGGGAGGCGGGGCGGACGGGGGCGAGGAGCGCGGCGGCGCGGGCGGTCGCGGTGTCCCTGTCCTCGCAGCCGGCGGTGGGCGACCAGTGGAGGCGGGCCGGGGTGTCGCAGAGGTGCGTCGGGTCGTAGAGGTGGGCGGGGCCGAGCTTGGCGCGGGCGTCCTTGGTGTCGTACCAGAGGGCCGGGTTGGACGTGAGGACGAGGGCGGGGCCCTCGGCGTCGCGTACGGCCTGGGCGGCGGTGGTGTGGCGGGTGGCCGGGGGGCCGTAGTGGAGGCCGGGGGCGGTCGCCCGCTCGGAGGGCTGAGGGAACGGGGCGGGGACGGGCTCGGGATGCCTGGGGGCGGGGACCTCGTGCACCGGCACCGGTGACGGCTCGGGCCCGGTCTCGGGTGCCGGTTCCGGCTTCCGGACCGGCTGCGGCGTCGGTTCGGGCGGAGGGGGTGCCTCCGTGATCCGTCCCTCCGTGCGGCGGCGGGCCCGTACCGCCCGCCAGCGGGCCACCGTGCCCAGGACGAACACGGTGAGGACCACCAGGACCATCAGCTGGCCGATGAGCAGGCCCCAGAAGAGGCCGGGGCCGGAGAGGTCCCCGGGCGGGGCGTCGGGCCAGGCGCCGGGGAGGTCGCGCGGTTCGGCGACCAGGTGGCGCAGGGCCGGCGGAGTGCGGGTGAAGGAGAGGCCGGACGGCCAGTGGCCGTGGGAGAAGAGGCCCGCGAGGCCGGTGGCCGTCCACACCATCGCCGTCATGCCGAGGAGGAACGCGAGGACGCCGACCAGTAGTCCGTCCGGGATGCCGCCACCTTGGCCGCCGGTGCGCCCGCGCTGCTCGTCCGGTCTCACGCGTCCCCCTCCTGCCGCTCTTACGCCACCGTCGACTCGGAGTCCCCGACGTGCTGCTCCACGAAGGCCGCCGCCCGCTCCTCCGCCTCCAGCTCGGCGGCGCGCAGGGCGTCGTCGGCGAGGAGGTCGGCGGACGACTCGGTCATCGCGCGGTCGGTGAAGACCAGGGGGCGTTCCGTCTCGGTGACCAGGTGTTTGACCACCTGGACGTTGCCGTTGACGTCCCAGACCGCGATGCCCGGGGTGAGCGTCGGGATGATCTCCACGGCCCACCTCGGCAGGCCCAGCACCCGGCCCGTGGCCCGCGCCTCGTCCGCCTTCTGGGCGTAGATGGTGCGGGTCGAGGCCATCTTCAGGATCGCCGCGGCCTCCTTCGCCGCCGCTCCGTCCACCACGTCGGACAGGTGGTGGACGACCGCGACGAAGGACAGGCCGAGGCGGCGGCCGAACTTCAGCAGCCGCTGGAACAGCTGGGCCACGAAGGGGCTGTTGATGATGTGCCAGGCCTCTTCGACCAGGAAGATGCGCTTCTTCCGGTCGGGGCGGATCCAGGTGTGCTCCAGCCACACGCCGACGATCGCCATGAGGATCGGCATGGCGATGGAGTTGCGGTCGATGTGGGACAGGTCGAAGACGATGAGCGGGGCGTCCAGGTCGATGCCGACGGTCGTCGGGCCGTCGAACATGCCGCGCAGGTCACCGTCGACCAGGCGGTCGAGGACCAGGGCGACGTCCAGGCCCCACGCCCGGACGTCGTCTATGGCGACGTTCATCGCCTCCGCCGACTCCGGTTCCGGGTGGCGGAGCTGCTCGACGATGTCGGACAGGACCGGCTGGCGCTCCACGATGGTCTCGTTGACGTAGGCGTGCGCGACCTTCAGGGCGAAGCCGGAGCGCTCGTCGAGGCCGTGCCCCATGGCGACCTCGATGATGGTGCGCAGCAGTGCCAGCTGGCCCGTCGTGGTGATGGACGGGTCGAGCGGGTTGAGCCGGATGCCGTGGTCCAGGGCGGCCATCGGGTCCAGGCGGATGGGCGTGATGCCCAGCTCCTGCGCGATGAGGTTCCACTCGCCGACGCCGTCCTCGCCCTGCGCGTCCAGCACGACCACCTGGCGGTCGCGGAAGCGGAGCTGGCGCAGCACGTACGTCTTCTCCAGCGCCGACTTGCCGTTGCCGGACTCGCCGAGGACCAGCCAGTGGGGGGCCGGGAGCTGCTGGCCGTAGAGCTGGAAGGGGTCGTAGATGTAGCCCTTCCCGGAGTAGACCTCGCGGCCGATGATGACGCCGGAGTCGCCGAGGCCGGGCGCGGCGGTCGGCAGGTACACCGCCTGCGCCTGGCCGGTGGACGTGCGCACCGGCAGCCGGGTCGTCTCGACCTTCCCGAACAGGAAGGACGTGAAGGCGTCGGTGACGACGGACAGCGGATCCCGCATCTTCAGCTCAGCCCCTACCTACGAATGCCGGTGGCGAACGGGAGAGTGTTCACGAACGCGCGGTGGTGCTCGCGGTCGCACCACTCCAGCTTCAGGTACGACTTTCCGGCCGAGGCCCGTATCGTCCGCTTGTCGCGGGCCAGGGCTTCGGGCGTGCGGGAGGAGACGGTGATGTAGCCGACCAGGTTGACGCCCGCGGCGCCGCTGGCGAGGTCCTCGCCGCGCTGGTCGAGGCGGCTGTGCGCGGCGATGTCGCGGGGGTCGACGGTGCGGTTCATCTTGGCGGCGCGGGACGCCTCCGCCGCGTCGTTGGTCTTCTCGGTCAGCATGCGCTCGATGGCGACCTCGGTGGGTTCGAGGTCCATCGTGACGGCGACCGTGCGGATCACGTCCGGGGTGTGGACGAGCAGCGGCGCGAGGAAGTTCACGCCGACCGGGGTCATCGGCCACTCCTTCACCCAGGCCGTGGCGTGGCACCAGGGGGCGCGGGTGGCGGACTCGCGGGTCTTGGCCTGGAGGTACGTGGGCTCGGTGGCGTCCAGCTCGGCCGGCCAGGCGTTGCGCTGGGACATCGCCTGGATGTGGTCGATCGGGTGGTCCGGGTCGTACATGGAGTGGATCAGCGAGGACAGCCTGCTCTGGCCGAGCGGCTGGCGTACGCGGATGTCGGCCTCCTGGAGCCGGGAGCAGATGTCGGTCAGCTCACGGGCCATGACGACGGCGAGCCCCGCGTCCCGGTCGACCCGGCCGCCGCCCTGGCCGCGCATGGCGCGGGCCATGGCCGCGGCCTCGGCGGCCAGTTCGCGGTTGTAGTGCATGCAGGCGACCAGGTACGCGCGGTGCTGCTCGCTGCTGGTCGACACCATCGACTGCAGCTGGTCGTACGACTGCTGCAGCCAGGCGGGCGCCCTGTCGTCGCCGCGCACGGTGACGTCCTTGGCGTGCGCGTCGGGGTCGGCGGGGAGGGTGCGGGCGAGCATCTGGAGGCGGGTGACGAAGCCGTCGCCGTTCGCCACGTGCTTGAGCAGCGTGCCGAAGCGGTCGACGAGGGCCTCCTGGTCCTCGGAGTCGCGCAGGCCGACGCCGGGGCCCTCGATCTCGATGGCGGCGGTGACGGTCTTGCGGTCCGCGTGCAGCAGGACGGCGATCTCGTCGGGGCCGAACGGCGCGGAGAGCCAGGTGATCCTGCCGATGCCGGGCGGCGGCCCGACCTCCACCTCGCGGCCGTCGAGCCGGGTGCCGGCCTCGACGACCCCGGACCGGTAGGTGGCGCCGCGGCGCAGGGTGCGCTTGTAGCTGCGGTTGATCTCGAACCACTTGTAGAACGTGCGGTGCTTGTACGGCACGTACACGGCGGCCAGGGCGAGCATCGGCAGGCCCACCAGCAGCACGATCCGCACGGACAGGACGGGGACGAGGAGCCCGCACATCATGCCGAGGAACGCGCCGACGACGATGAGCGCGATCTCACCGGTCTCGCGATTGCGGCCGACGATCGCGTTCGGCCGGGCGCGGCCGATCAGATACGTACGGCGGGGCGTGACCGTGGGGGACAGATGGGACTCGGTCGTCAACGCCCTTCACCTCCCGTGCGGTTGGTACTGCTGTTGCGGGTGCTGGCGTGCGGGGTGTTCACCGGGCTGCCCGTCCGGGGCGGGGGCGCGGCGGAGGGGACGGATCCGCCGCCGCCGGACGAGCGGGAGCTGTGCGCGGCGACTCCCCCGGAGGCGGGGTTGGACGGGCGGGGCGCGGAGGACTGGCCACCGCCGCCGCCGTGGTTGTCGGTACGGGTGCTGTGGGTCTTGATGCCCTGCGCGACCAGGGTGGCCGGGGAGCTGATGACGGCGGCGGCCTTGCCCTCGGCGCCCTGCATGAGGCGGTTGTTGCGGGAGCCGGCGATCTCGTCGCCGAAGCCGGGGACGAAGCGGTAGATCATCGCCGAGGCGAAGATGGCGAGCAGGATGATCGCCAGGCCGGAGACCACGGCGGAGAAGGCGTCCGGGCCGTCGTCGGCGGAGAGCGCGCCGGCCAGGCCGAGCACGATGACGATGACCGGCTTCACCATGATCACGGCGATCATGATGCCCGCCCAGCGGCGGACGTGGCCCCACAGGTTCTTGTCGACCAGGCCCGCGTAGACGACGGTGCCGAGGAGGGCGCCGACGTAGAGCAGGGCGGCGCGGATGACCAGCTCCAGCCAGAGGATGCCGGCGGCGAGGATGGAGACCAGGGAGACGACGATCAGCATGATCGGGCCGCCGCCGATGTCGTTGCCCTTCTCCAGAGCGGCGGAGAACGTCCCGAAGAACGCGTCCGTCTGGTCGCCGGTCGCCTTCGCCAGCACGTCGGTGACGCCGTCGGTCGCGGAGACGACGGTGTAGAGGATCAGCGGCGTGAAGGCGGAGGCGAGGACGGTCAGCCAGAGGAAGCCGATCGCCTCGGACAGGGCGGTGGTGAGCGGCACGCCGCGGACGGCCCGCTTGGCGACCGCCAGCAGCCAGAGGAGGAGCGTGAGGATCGTCGACGCGGCGAAGACGACGGCGTACTGCTGGAGGAAGGTGTCGTTGGTGAAGTCCACCTTCGCGGTGTCCTCGACGGCGGCGCTGAGCTGCTTGACCGTCCAGGCCGCGGCGTCGGCGCAGCCGCGGGCGAGGGAGGCGAGGGGGTCGAGGGCGGAGGTGGGGTCGTTGAGGGGGGCGGGGTCTCCTCCTCCGGAGGAGCCGCCTTCACCGCGTTCGCAGTAGTCCTTGGCGGGGCCGTGGATCAGGTCACAGGGGTCGTTGCTCGGCGTGGGCGTAGGGGTGGGCGCGGCCACGGCGCGGGAGGCGAACAGGACGGCCGCCGTCTGGACGGCCGCGACAGCGCCTGTCAGTGCGAGTGTGCGGCGGTTAGCGGGCATACGTGAACCCTCCGTACTCCTGGACGGCCTTCGCCATCTCGTCGGCGCTGGAGGCCCGTTGGTCGCCTGGCACCGGCGTGGGGCCGTCCTTCTGAGAGTGGGTCACGATCTTCCAGTCCCCGTCGGTCCACTCGAGCTGCATGGTGATGGTGAACCAGCTGTTGGTGACCGGATTCGTGGAGCTTTCTCCAGCGAGCCCCAGGAGGCCGCTGCACCAGACTTCGACCGTCGCCGTGTCGGAGGACGACTCGGTGACCTTGGTCCCGACCGGACTCGTCCGTGAGACGAACGTGAGGCCCTCCGGTGTGGTGCCGTCCTCGTTCAGGCCTACGTTCTTGTTGAACTCCGGCGTGTACGCCTTGTCCAGTGTCGCCTCGAAGTCCGCGACCCGGGCGGGAACGATGATCGACTGAAGGATTGCGTCGCGACGGGTCTTGGTGAACATGTCGGCGGAGCCGAGCGCCACCGCGTAATTGGCCGCCGCGCTCTCCGCCCCCCGGCGGTCGTGGGTGAAGCCCGTCGGGATGCCGGCCGCCTTCGTGGAGACCGGCTTCTCGCCCGAGGGCGCCGTCGCCGCCGCCTTGGGCGAGTCGCTGCCCTCCTCCGCGTCGGAATCCCCGCCTCCGCGGTTCGCGAAGGCGATCGCCGCGATGAGGAGGACCACCACGCCGACGACCGTGACCAGGCTGCGCGACGACGACCGGCCGTGTCTGCGCGCGCCTCCGTACGGGTCGCCGCTCCCTTCGGGCAGACGGGTGCGGGTCCGGCCCGTGTCGTCTCCGAGACTCATGCCGCGTACGCCCCCTCAGCGTCGTGCGGGAACACCTCGTACTCCGCGTACTCCGTGTACTCCACGTACGACGGTAGCCGTACCGGCCGCCGCTCGGGCGTGGTGTGGTGACTGGACATCAGGGAAACGCAACCTCAGCCGGTGGGCACGACGGGCGGATGGGACGGAGGGGATGCCGGGCGTGCCCGGTCGGGACCGATGGTGCGGGTCAGACGGCCATGCCGTACACGATGGTGAACAGGGTGCCGAGCGACCCGATGATGAAGACGCCCGTGAGGCCCGCGATGATGAGGCCCTTGCCCTGTTCGGCGGAGAACGTGTCCCGCAGCGCGGTGGCGCCGATGCGCTGTTTGGCCGCCCCCCAGATGGCGATGCCGAGACAGATGAGGATGGCGACCGCCATGACCACCTCGATCATCACCTTCGCCTCGTTGCCCAGCCCCCCGAAGGGGCCCCAATCCGGAGCGATTCCGCCGATAATGGTGTTGATGTCTCCCTCGTCGGCCGCGAAGAGCATGTAAGTCACCGCCCCTGTATGGGTAGTTCCGATTCCTCTGCGGGGGTGCAGAGGTCAGATCTCATTGTCGCCGACGATGCCGCTGTCGTATGTCGACTTGGCGTCATCTCTTGGCGGGTTTCGTAGGAATAGCTTGCCACCGGCGCGCGCCGGACTCCGGGAGGGGCGCGCTCCGACGGGTGAAGAGTCGTATCGTCACTCTGTGTATCACGCTGGGTAACGCCGGGCAATGAAGCGTGGCTCACTCCGGTGGCGTGGACCGCGCATGTCGTCGTATCTGATCACTTCCGTTCGGCGGTCCCGCCTCTACACTGTCGGTCGGCGGTGGACTGCCGGACAGCGAGGGGTGGTTGACGGTGCGTAAGGTCTGGGTCGGTGCGACTCTCGCCGTCGGCTCCGCACTCGCCTTCGTGATGCTGCTCGTCGTCGGGGTGTACGTCGTCGCCGGGAACCTGGTGAACGGGGTGGGCGGCGGCGCCGCCAAGACCCTCGCCAAGGGGAGCGTGCCGGCGGCCTATCAGCAGCTCATCGCCCGGTGGGGAAATCTCTGTCCCGCCATCAACCCGGCGCTGCTCGCCGCGCAGCTCTACCAGGAGAGCGGGTTCAACCCGCGGGCGCAGAGCCACGCGGCGGCGCAGGGCATCGCGCAGTTCATCCCCGGCACCTGGGCCGCGCACGGGATCGACGGCGACGGGGACGGCGACCGTGACGTGTGGGACCCGGCGGACGCGATCCCGTCCGCGGCGACCTACGACTGCGCGCTGGCGTCCTACGTGAAGGACGTCGGCGGGGATCCGACCGCGAACATGCTGGCCTCGTACAACGCGGGGGCGTACGCGGTCATCAAGTACGGGGGCGTGCCGCCGTACGAGGAGACGCAGAACTACGTCAAGCGCATCCGTGAGCTGGAGAAGTCGTTCGCCGCGCCGGTGGGGCGGGTGGATCCGTCGCGGCAGGCCGCGGGGGCGATCGCGTTCGCGCAGAAGAAGCTCGGCACGCCGTATCTCTGGGGCGGCAACGGCACCGCCGACCAGGGCGGACGCTTCGACTGCTCGGGTCTGACGAAGGCCGCGTACGAGAGTGTGGGGATCACGCTGCCGCGGGTGGCGAACGACCAGTACAACGCGGGGCCGCATCCGGACCGGGACGAACTGCTGCCGGGCGACCTGGTGTTCTTCTCCGACGATCTCACCGATTCACGGGCCATCCGGCATGTGGGCATCTACGTCGGCGGGGGCTACATGATCGACGCGCCGCGCCCCGGCGCGGTGATCCGATTCGACCCGGTCGACACTCCTGACTACTTTGGTGCCACCCGCGTCACGGAAGATGGCGCGAAAGCGCTCCCCACGACGGTGTGAGCGAAACGACAAACGCCCCCCGTGAGCTGCGAAGACGTATCTCTCTTCGATAACGTCTGCGTGATCTTTCGGTGGAGGGTGGAACGTGGGAGCGGGAACCGTGCGTTCCTGTTGTCGTAGCCGAGCGGACGAGCGGATCTACGGACCACGGGGGTGGCAGACCCGGCGCGCGTCCGCGCGCCGGACGACATGACGAAGGGGCCGCAGCACCATGGCTGGACTCGCCGAATCCGGGTCGAACCCCGACGTCGACCTGCTCTACGACATCAACGGCCTGGCCAAGGCCGCCCCGCCGTGGCTCGACCACGTCATGGAGTTCGTCGGTGAGTACGGCGTGCTCTTCGGCCTCATCGGCATGGTGCTCTGGTGCTGGTGGGGCGTGCGCAAGCGGGGCGGACCCGACGCGGCGTCGTCGGTGGCGGCACTGGCGTGGGCGCCGCTCGCGGCGGGCGTCGCGGTCCTGGTGAACGTGCCGATCCGCGGATTCGTCGAGCGGCCACGGCCGTTCAACGATCACGAAGGGCTCGAGGTGCTCGTCGACGGCAAGGAGGACTACTCCTTCGTCAGCGACCACGCGACGCTCTGCATGGCGCTGGCGGTGGGGCTGTTCCTGGCCAACCGGCGTTACGGCCTGGTCGCGCTGGTGCTGGGGCTGATCGGCGGTTTCATCCGCGTCTACATGGGCGTGCACTACCCGACGGACGTGGTGGGCGGACTGGCGCTGGGCACGGCGGTCGCGCTGCTGCTGTCGCCGCTCGCGATGGCCATGCTGACGCCGCTGGCGCGGGCGGTGGAGCGGTCGCCGAAGGCCGGCTGGCTGGTCGCGGCCCGGCCGCAGGGCGGGCGGCGGAAGGTGGCCGAGCGCAGCCGGGGCAGGGCCGCGGGCTCCGGCCCCGAGGAGCGGGACCTGGCGGCCTGACGACGACCCGGCGAGGGCCCGTGACCCCCGTCCCCCGAGGGGCGGACGGTCACGGGCCCTCGGTGCGTCCGGGACCGGCTCAGAGGGCCTGCGGGTGGGTGAGGACGCGCTCCGGGTCGTAGCGCCGTTTCAGGCGGGACAGGCGCGGGGCGGCGGCTCCGTAGTAGGCGCGGCGCCAGTCGGCGAGGCCGGGGTCCGGGTAGTTCTGGTAGGCGGCGCCGGACGCGTGCGGGCGCAGGGCCCGGTGAGTGTCCGTCAGCCACGCGCGGATCGCGGTGCCGTCCGAGGCGCCGGGGTCCCAGGACGCGAGGTACTGGGCGAGCACGCGGGAGCGGCGGTGGACGAACGCCGTCGCGGTGGGCGCGACCCGGTTGACGGCGCCGCCGAGGGCGGTGAGCGCGATGCTCGCCGAGCCGCCGCGGGCCGCCCGGATCCGGTCGAGCAGGGTGGTGATCCCGGCGTCGTCGAGGGGGCGGTCGTAGAAGTCGGAGCGGGCCGCGTACGTCTCGCGGGTCAGCGCGCCCTCGGGGCTGCGGCCGGGCGTCCCGCCGGGCAGCCGGCACGCGTCGCCGGCGAACGAGGCGCAGCCCGCGTACAGCTCCATGGACTCCTGGTGGGAGCGCCGGCGCAGCAGGACGCTGCTCGCGGAGGCGCCGATGCGGCCGGCGAGGCGGTCGACGGCGTTCTGCAGCTCTCCGTAGGCGCCGAGGGAGAAGACGGTGACGGAGACGGAGGGGTCGGCACCGGTGGTGTCCAGGTGGAGGGCGGACCAGATCTCGTCGGGCTGGTCCGGTCCCCAGTCCTGCCAGGCCGCGACCACGGCGGCCGCCCGCTCCCACGGCCAGGTCAGATGGCCGGTGACGCCCTGCGGGGCGGGGTGGGTGCGGAAGCGGAACTCGGTGACGATCCCGAACTGGGCGTGCCCCGCGCCGCGCAGGGCCCAGAACAGGTCGGGGTTCTCGGTGTCGGACGCGGTGAGCCGCGTGCCGTCGGCGGTGACCAGGGTGGCCCCGGTGAGGCTGTCACAGGTCAGGCCGTAGGCGCGGGAGGTCACGCCGTGGCCGCCGCCGAGGGTGAGGCCGGAGATGCCGACGGTGGGGCAGGAGCCGCCGGGGACGGTGAGCCCGCGGGCGGCGAGGGTGCGGTAGACGTCGATCAGCCGGGCGCCGGCGCCGACGACGGCCGTGTCCCCGTCGACGCGGACGTGACCGAGCTCGGACACGTCGACGATCAGACGGCCGTCGCCGGACGACCAGCCCGCGTAGGAGTGGCCGCCGCCCCGCACGGCGAGCGGGACGGCGTGCTCGCGGGCGTGGGTGAGGGCGGTGCGGATGTCGTCGGCGTGCCGGACGTAGGCGACGGCGGCGGGCCGCAGGGTGTCGAAGCGGGTGTTGTAGAGGCGGTGCGCCGTGGTCCAGTCGGCGTCGCCGGGGCGCACCAGGCGGCCGTCGAGGTGCCCGGCCAGGGTGGTCCAGTCGGCGGGTGTCGCGGGGCGCGGGGTCCTCGGCGGGGCGGGGGACGACGGGGCGCGTGAGGGGGCGGGTGCGGGCCGGGGCTCCGCGGAGGTGCACGCGGAGGCGGTGGCCGCGGTGGTGAGCGCGGCGGCGGTGCCGGCGACGAAGGTGCGGCGGTTCACGGTCGGCCTTCCGGACGTCGGACGGGGGGCGGCCTGTCACGGGTCCGGGGCGGGCCGGCGTGCGGCCGCGACGTTCCTTCCGGGTGCCGTGGTCGTGCGGGGGCCATTCTGGGCGCCTTGCCCGGGTGGCGTCACTCCCCCGTGTGGTTCTCGGCGTCCTTGCGGGCCTGGCTCCTGGCTCTGCGGGCCGGGCCGCGCCATCCGCAGGTGCAGCGGGCCATGCAGAAGGGTCCCTGCTCGGTGGTGGTCGTGTGGTGGGGCCGGGGGGCCGGCGCGTCGTCCTGATGCGGCACGCGGCCCACGGTAACGCCCGCCGGGCCGCGTGACGGGGCTCTTGACCGGTCGTTAACGCCACTGACAGCGGCCCGTGTCGGACGGAGCAGGGGTAGGCAGGGATGGCGCGACGGCGACAGCACAGGCGGACGCACGGCGTGACGGCCGCGGTCGGGGTCGTCTGCTGTCTCGGGCTCGGGGCCGCCGGGTGCGCGCGCAGCGACGCCGTGGCGCAGGGACCGCCCGCCGGCGATCCGGTGCGGGTGCTGCGCACCGCCGCCGACGCGCTGGTGGAGGCCGGCAGCTCCCGGACGCGCACCTCGCTGGAGATGGCCACCGGCGGCACCCGGGTCACCATCCGGGGCGAGGGGGTCTACGACTACCGCAAGCGGCTCGGGCGGCTGGAGGTGCTGCTGCCGCAGGACCCCGCGGGCGCCGTCGACGGCCGGCCGATCACCGAACTGCTCGCCCCCGGGGCGCTGTACATGAAGAACCGGGGCGCCGGGGTGCCCGCCGACAAGTGGGTGCGGGTGGACACCGCGACGCTGTCCGACGGGAACCTGGTCACCGGCGGGGCGACCGATCCGTTCGCCGCGGCCGAGGTGCTGCGCGGCACGCGCTCGGCGACGTTCGTCGGGCGGACCGAGGTGGCGGGGGCCCGGGTGCGGCACTACCGCGGCACCGTCGACCTGGAGGCGGCCGCGCGGGCGGCGTCGGAGGTCAACCGGGGCCTCCTGGGCGCGGCGGCGAAAGGGTTCGCCACCGCGCGGGTGCCGTTCGACGTGTACCTCGACGACGAGGGGCGGATCCGCAAGGTCCGGCACCGGTTCAGCTTCGTGAACGGCGAGCGGCGGGAGCCCGTCGCGGTCGCCTCCACCACCTTGCTGTACGACTTCGGCACCCCGGCCGACGTGCGGCTTCCCGCCGACGAGGACATCTACGCCGGGCGGATCGCGCAGGAGTGAGCGGTGCGCGCGGGTGGGGCACCGGGCCCACAGTGGCCGGGCCGGACTAGCCCTTCCGTGCCATGCGCGGTGCGTAGGGCGCTCCCTACTCTAGGAAGTCGGTGACGACAGAGTGAGGTGAGGCGCGTGGCTCCGCTCGGGAGGGGGACGGTTCCGGTCCAGGATCACGTGGCGCTCGCCGAGATCGAACTGTGCGGCGAGCTGATCATCGCCGCGTCCAACGCCGAGGACCGGCTGAGCCTGGAGAGCATCGACGAGGTGCTGCGGGTGGCCGAGGCGCGGACGGACACCGCCGGGCCCTGAGGCCCCGGCCACGGGGGAGAGGGTCAGGTCCGCAGCATGCGGGCGATGGCCTGCGTGGCTTCCTTGACCTTCGCGTCGATCTCGTCGCCGCCCTTGACGGCCGCGTCCGCGACGCAGTGGCGCAGGTGCTCCTCCAGCAACTGCAGCGCGAACGACTGCAGCGCCTTCGTGGAGGCGGACACCTGGGTGAGTATGTCGATGCAGTAGACGTCCTCGTCGACCATCCGCTGCAGTCCGCGGATCTGGCCCTCGATGCGGCGCAGCCGCTTGAGGTGCTCCTGCTTCTGGTGGTGGTAGCCGTGGATGCCGCGGTCGTGATCGGTCACGATGTCCGTAACGTCCGTCACATCCGTCGTGTCCGTCGCGTCCACGGCGGGCGCCGTTCCCGCGGCGTCGGCCGTCTCCGGGGAGGAGGGCGCGTGCGCGCCGGTTCCGGTGGTGGTCATCGCGTCCTCCTGGTGTCCTGATGGGCGCTATATACCCCTGGTGGGTATATGTTACCGAACGTCGCCGGTCCGGGGACGGCCGGTCCGCGCCAGGGGCCGCTCTCCGTGAGACGCACCCGCCGCCCCCGTACTCATCACTGTGCCTGATGGGCGACACTGGGGGGCGGCCGTTATTGGTGGCCGGATGATGCGCCTAGCATCAGCCTGACCGAAACCGACGCATACCGAGGACCCCACGTGCGCTTTCGTCTGACCCCCAGGGAGACGAGCTTCTACGACATGTTCGCCGCGTCCGCGGACAACATCGTCACGGGCTCGAAACTCCTGATGGAACTGCTCGGGGCGGACACCTCCGCCCGGGCCGAGATCGCAGAGCGTATGCGGGCCGCGGAACACGCCGGTGACGATGCCACGCACGCGATCTTCCACCAGTTGAACTCCTCGTTCATCACGCCGTTCGACCGCGAGGACATCTACGCCCTGGCGTCCTCCCTCGACGACATCATGGACTTCATGGAGGAGGCCGTCGACCTGGTCGTCCTCTACAACGTCGAGGAGCTGCCCAAGGGCGTCGAGCAGCAGATCGAGGTCCTGGCGCGGGCGGCGGAGCTGACCGCGGAGGCCATGCCGCACCTGCGCACCATGGAGAACCTCACCGAGTACTGGATCGAGGTCAACCGGCTGGAGAACCAGGCCGACCAGATCCACCGCAAGCTGCTCGCCCACCTCTTCAACGGCAAGTACGACGCGATCGAGGTGCTGAAGCTCAAGCAGATCGTGGACGTACTGGAGGAGGCGGCGGACGCCTTCGAGCACGTGGCGAACACGGTGGAGACCATCGCCGTCAAGGAGTCCTGAGCACTTCATGGACACCTTCGCTCTGGTCGTGACCATCGGGGTCGCGCTCTTCTTCACCTACACCAACGGCTTCCACGACTCGGCCAACGCGATCGCCACCTCCGTGTCCACCCGGGCGCTCACGCCCCGGGTGGCGCTCGCGATGGCGGCCGTGATGAACCTCGCCGGTGCGTTCATGGGCTCCGGGGTGGCCAAGACCGTCAGTGAGGGGCTGATCGAGACGCCCGAGGGGTCGACGGGGATGGGGATCCTCTTCGCCGCGCTGGTGGGCGCCATCACCTGGAACCTGATCACCTGGTACTTCGGTCTGCCCTCGTCGTCGTCCCACGCCCTGTTCGGCGGCATGGTGGGCGCCGCGCTGGCCGGCGGGACGACCGTCTACTGGCACGGCGTCGTCGACAAGATCGTCATTCCGATGTTCGTGTCGCCCGTGGTCGGTCTGATCGCCGGTTACCTGGTGATGACCGCGATCATGTGGATCTTCCGGCGGGCCAACCCGCACAAGGCCAAGCGCGGCTTCCGCATCGCCCAGACGGTGTCCGCGGCCGGCATGGCCCTGGGCCACGGACTCCAGGACGCCCAGAAGACGATGGGCATCGTGGTGATGGCCCTGGTCATCGCCGACGTCGAGGACTACGGCGACCCGATCCCGGTGTGGGTGAAGATCGCCTGTGCCGTGATGCTGTCCCTCGGCACCTACGCGGGCGGCTGGCGCATCATGCGCACCCTGGGCCGGAAGATCATCGAGCTGGACCCGCCGCAGGGTTTCGCCGCCGAGACCACCGGCGCCTCGATCATGTTCGGCTCGGCGTTCATCTTCCACGCGCCGATCTCCACCACCCACGTGATCACCTCCGCGATCATGGGCGTGGGCGCCACCAAGCGGGTCAACGCCGTGCGCTGGGGCGTCGCGAAGAACATCGTCCTGGGCTGGTTCATCACCATGCCGGCCGCCGCCCTGGTGGCCGCGGCCTGTTTCGGACTGGTGCATCTGATCGCGCTGTAGCCGAGGACCGCGTACGGCGGCACGCCGGGGTCCCTGTACGCCAAGCACGCAGAAGGGCCCGCCCCCGTCGAGTGGGGGCGGGCCCTTCGTACCTCGCGGTGGCACCGCCATGCAGCACCGCGAGGGGACCGGTCAGCCGAAGCGGCCGGAGATGTAGTCCTCGGTGGCCTGCACGGACGGGTTGGAGAAGATCCGCTCCGTGTCGTCGATCTCGATCAGCTTGCCGGGCTGGCCGACCGCCGCCAGGTTGAAGAACGCCGTGCGGTCGGAGACGCGCGCCGCCTGCTGCATGTTGTGCGTCACGATGACGATCGTGAAGCGCTCCTTCAGCTCGCCGATCAGGTCCTCGATGGCGAGGGTGGAGATCGGGTCCAGGGCGGAGCAGGGCTCGTCCATCAGCAGGACGTTCGGCTCGACCGCGATGGCGCGGGCGATGCACAGACGCTGCTGCTGACCGCCGGAGAGGCCGGAGCCGGGCTTGTTCAGGCGGTCCTTGACCTCGTTCCAGAGGTTCGCGCCCCTGAGGGACTTCTCGACCACGTCGTCCAGCTCGGACTTCTTGTACTTGCCGTTCAGGCGCAGGCCCGCCGCCACGTTGTCGTAGACCGACATCGTGGGGAACGGGTTCGGGCGCTGGAAGACCATGCCGACCTCGCGCCGCACGGCCACCGGGTCGATCCCGCTGCCGTACAGGTTCTCGTCGTCGAGCATGACCTTGCCCTCGACCCGGCCGCCCGGCGTCACCTCGTGCATGCGGTTGAGCGTGCGCAGGAAGGTGGACTTGCCGCAGCCGGAGGGGCCGATGAAGGCCGTCACGGAACGCGGTTCGACGGTCATCGAGATGTCCTCGATGGCCAGGAAGGAACCGTAGTAGGCGTTGAGGCCGCTGACATCGATGCGCTTGGCCATGTGAATCACTGCTTCTTTCGGGTCGCTGACGGAATACGTCCTGGCCGCGTCAGCGACCGGTGTTCGGGGCCTTCCAGCGGGCGATGCCGCGGGCCACCAGGTTGAGGATCATGATGAACGCGATGAGCGTCAGGGCCGCCGCCCAGGCGCGGTCGTAGGGCGCGCCGTATCCGCCGCTGTTGGTGTACTGCAGGTAGATGTACATCGGCAGCGACGCCTGCGGGTCCTGGAACGGGTTGGTGTTGATGAAGTTCGTGACCCAGACCAGCAGCAGCACGGGGGCGGTCTCACCGGTGATGCGGGCGATCGCGAGCATCACGCCCGTGATGATGCCGCCGATCGACGTCGGCAGGACCACCTTGAGGATGGTGCGCCACTTCGGCACGCCGAGCGCCAGCGACGCCTCGCGCAGCTCGTTCGGGACGAGCTTGAGCATCTCCTCGGTGGAGCGGACGACCACCGGGATCATCAGGATCGACAGGGCCATCGAGCCGGCGAAGCCGGAGGGGCCCATGTCCAGCATCAGGATCCACACACTGAGGACGAACAGACCCGCGACGATGGACGGGATGCCCGTCATGACGTCGACGAAGAAGGTGACGGCCTTGGCGAGCCTGCCGCGCCCGTACTCGACCAGGTAGATCGCGGTGAGCACGCCGACCGGCACGGAGATCAGGGTGGCGAGGCCGACCTGCTCCAGCGTGCCGATGATGGCGTGGTAGATGCCGCCGCCGGGCTCGGTGTCGGCGACCACGCCCATGGAGTGGGTGAGGAAGTAGCCGTCGAGGACCTTGACGCCGCGCTTGACGGTCTCCCAGACGAGGGAGGCGAGCGGGATGACGGCCAGGAGGAAGGCGACCCACACCAGGCTGGTCGCGGTGCGGTCCTTGGCCTGGCGGCGGCCCTCGACCTTCGCGGAGACGGCGTAGGAGCCGCCGACGAACAGGGCGGCCGCGATCAGGGCCCACTGGATGCTGCTGTCCAGGCCGGCCACGGCGCTGATGCCGAGGCCCGCGGCGACGGAGCCCGCGGCGACCGCCCAGGCGAACCACTTGGGCAGGGTCGCGCCGCGCAGGGAGCTGCGCTTGGGGGAAAGGGTTGCGTGGCTCATGCGTTGGCCCCCGAGTACTCCTTGCGGCGGGCGATGATCAGGCGGGCCGCGCCGTTGACCAGCAGCGTGATGACGAAGAGGACCAGACCGGAGGCGATCAGGGCGTCCCGGCCCATCTCGGTGGCCTCGTTGAACTTGCTGGCGATGTTCTGGGCGAAGGTGCCGCCGCCCGTGTCGAGCAGGCTGGCGTTGATGTCGAAGCTCGAGGAGAGCACCATGGCCACGGCCATCGTCTCGCCGAGCGCGCGGCCGAGGCCGAGCATCGAGGCGGAGATGACGCCGGAGCGGCCGAAGGGCAGCACCGACATGCGGATGACCTCCCAGCGCGTGGCGCCGAGGGCCAGGGCCGCCTCCTCGTGCATCCGCGGGACCTGCCGGAAGACCTCGCGGCTCACGTTGGTGATGATCGGCAGGATCATGATGGCGAGCAGGATGCCGACGGTGAACAGCGAGCGCGGGGCGCCGTCGTTCCACTCGAAGATGCCGGTCCAGCCGAGGTAGTCGTCCAGCCAGCCGTAGAGGCCTTCCAGGTGCGGCACGAGGACGAGGGCGCCCCACAGGCCGTAGACGATGGACGGGACGGCGGCGAGCAGGTCGATCACGTACGCGATGGGGCCGCCGAGGCGGCGCGGGGCGTAGTGCGTGATGAACAGGGCGATGCCCACCGCGATCGGGACCGCGATGACCATGGCGATGACCGACGACACGACGGTGCCGAAGGCCAGGACCGCGATGCCGAACTCCGGCGGGATGCCGCTGGGGTTCCACTCGAAGGTCGTGAAGAAGTTCGCCTCGTTCTTGCTGATGGCTATGGAGGCGCGGTAGGTCAGGAAGGCCGCGATGGCGGCCATGATGACCAGGACGAAGATGCCGGATCCGCGGGAGAACCCGAGGAAGATCCGGTCACCGGGGCGGGTGGCACCGCGCGCGGCGCGCTTGTCCTGGGGCGCGGCCGGGCCGGGTGCGGGGGGTGCGGTGGGTTGCTGTGTCGTGATGTCCATCGGGTTCTCCGGTCTGCGGAGCCGCCGGGGCGGACGGCTCGGTAGGAGCCGTCCGGGGGCCGGGGGCTCCTGATGGCGGTGCACCGGACGGTGCGGACCGGCCCCCGGACGGGGGCCGGTCCGCACACTCGGGTCAGCTCAGGCCCGAGATGGTCTCGCGGACCTTGGTGATGATCTCCTTGGGCATCGGGGCGTAGCCCGCGTCGGCCAGCAGGGCCTGGCCGTCCTCAGAGGCCATGTAGTTCAGGAAGGACTTGGTGGCGGGCAGGGTCTCCGCCTTGTTGCCCTTGTCGCAGACGATCTCGTACGTCACCAGGACGATCGGGTAGGCGCCCTCGGCGGACGGGGTGTAGTCCAGCTCCAGCGCGAGGTCCTTGCCGGTGCCGACGACCTTGGCGGCGCCGATGGCGGCGGTGGCGTTCTCGACGGTGGCCGCGACCGGCTCGGCGGCCTCGGTCTTGATGGAGACCGTGCTCATGCCGTCCTTGGCGTAGGACAGCTCCATGTAGGAGATCGCGCCGGAGGTCTGCTTGACCTGCTGGGCGACACCGGAGGAGCCCTGCGCGGACTGGCCGCCCTTGGCCTCCCACGCCTTGCTCGGCTCGTAGGTCCAGTCCTTGGGAGCGGCTTCCTTGAGGTACGTGGTGAAGTTGTCCGTGGTGCCGGACTCGTCCGAGCGGTGGAAGGCCTGGATCTTCAGGTCGGGAAGCTTGGCGTCGGGGTTGAGCTTGGCGATCGCCTCGTCGTTCCAGTTCGTGATCTTGCTGTCGAAGATCTTGGCGAGGGTCGACGCGTCCAGGACCAGGTTGTCGACGCCCGGGACGTTGTAGCCGACGGCGATCGGGCCGCCGACCATGGGCAGGTCGATGCCCTGGCCGTCCTTGCAGATCTTCTTGGACTGCTCGATCTCCTCGGCCTCCAGCGCGGAGTCCGAGCCGGCGAACGCGGTCTGCCCCTGGAGGAACGCGGTGATGCCGGCGCCCGAACCGGTCGGGTTGTAGTTGACCTGAACGTCCTTGCACGCCGCGGAGTACTGCTTGACCCAGGCGTCGATGGCGTTCTTCTGGGCGGAAGAGCCGGAGGCCTGCAGCTGGCCCTTGGCGTCGCCGCAGTCGATGTTGCCGGCCTGCGCGGTCGCCGAGGCGCCGCCGCCGTCGCTGTTGCCGGTGTCGTCGGAGCCGCACGCCGTGAGGGCCAGGGCGCCGGAGACGGCGAGAGCACCGAGAGCGAGGGCCCGCCGGTTCATGCGCTGAAGCTTCACTTTTGTTCCTTCCAGTGGCCGCCGTCCTGAATTCGGCGGCGTGCGAAGTGTGGGTGAGGCGGCCGCCTCGTCCTGTAAGGGTTCGTGTCCGGGCGATCCGCACCGCGTAAGGCCGAAATTAGGCAGAACAGGTGAAGCGGTCGATGGACGCACATGAACGAGGGGTGAACCCCTGTGGACGGTGCGGTGAGGCCGTGGAGCGGGCGCTCTCAGCCGGCCGGGCGGAGGGTGGCGAGGAGGGCGTCCACCAGGCCGGCGTCCATCGGCGAGGTGAGGTGGCGGCGGGCGGCGTCCGGAGGGAGCCACAGGATCCGGTCGACCTCGTCACCGGGCGTGAACGTGCCGGAGACGGCCTCGGCCGCCCAGTAGCGGACCCGCTTCGGGCGGCCGTGCGCGAGGTAGCGGGTGCTGGGCAGCTCGGCGGCCGGCACGGCGGTGTGCCCGGTCTCCTCGGCGACCTCGCGCAGGGCGCCGGCGAGCGGGTCCTCGCCGTGCTTCAGCTTGCCCTTGGGCCAGGACCAGTCGTCGTACCTGGGCCGGTGGACCAGGCACAGCTCCAGCTCACCGGTGACGGGCGAGCGGCGCCACAGGACGCAGCCGGCGGCCTCGACGGTGAGGGCGCCGCTCCGGGCGGGTCGGGGGGTGCGCACCGGGTGCCTCCTCGATTCCGTACGGCTACGGCTACGGCTACGGCGTGCCGGCGGCCGGCTTCTGCCAGGCGCGCTGGAACGCGTACCGCGCCGCCTCCACCTCATGCCGCTGGTCGGCGTGGAGCACGCCCAGCGCGTACGCCGTGGCCGGGGCGATCCGCGGCGTGCGGGCCGCCTGCGCGGCGGCGGCCGCGGCCTCGGCGGCGTCACGGTGCCGGTCCAGCGCCTCGCCGGCGGCGCGCAGCCGGGGGTCGTCGCCCGCGGCCGGGTCCAGGGCCTCGCGGGCGTAGCGGTGCAGGCGGAGCAGGAGCCGCACCTGGTGCCAGGGGGTGTCCTGCGGGTGCGGGGCGGAGTCCGGGGACAGGCCGTGCGCCAGCGCCTCGGCGTTGTACGGGCTGCCCGCGGTGAGCAGGGGCAGTGCGGCGACGGCGTCCGCGAGCCGCTCCCGCGCCGCGTCCGCCAGCGGGCGCAGGTCGGCGCCCTCGGCCGCCGGCGCCAGCGGTACCTCGCTGGCCAGCACGGCCACCTGATCGGCCACGGCGTGGAACCGGGCCGACTCGAGCGCCCGCAACGCGGTCGAGTGCGCCCGCGTCCGCGCGAGCGTGAGCTGCCGGTCCAGCAGGGCCCCGGCCTTGGCGGCGCCTAAGGTGAGGGGGCCCCGGTCGGCGGCGGGGCGGGAGGAGCGGGGGCCGGCAGGAGGGGGAGTCTCCTCCGTGCGCCGGTCGGCGGCGCGGCGGCCGTCCGGGGCCGGGACGGTGGCGATCACGGTGCCGGTGGTGGCGCGGCGGGCCGCGGCGGGGCGGGGCACGCCGGGCGGGGCGCCGTCGGCGGGCGCGGGCACGTCGGGGACGCGGGACGCGAGCCGGGCGCCGGGCGGGGGGTCCGGGGCCGCGGGGCCCGAGAGGCGGTGGAGGGCCTGGAGGAGGCGGTCGAGGCGGTTCGCGCACGCGTCCTCCAGGGACAGGGTCCCGGAGACCCAGGCCAGTTCGGGGCCCAGGGCCTGGGACCAGACGGGGTCCAGGACCGGCTGGAAGGTGTACAGCCCGGCGCTGATGCGGCGGGCCGCGCGCCTCAGGGCGCGGGCCGCCTCGGCGGAGTCCTCCGACGCCGCGCCCGCACCGGACTCCCGGTGGAGGCGCAGCGCGCGGAGGAACTCGGTCGCTCTCTCCCGCAGGTGGCGGGCCAGGACGTCCGCCGGTACCGGACCGGCCGTCGGGTCATGGGGCTGCTGTGCCACGCCGGCGCCTCCGGGCGTCAATGAGCATCTCCTGGATGTTCCGCAGCGGCTGGCCGTCCGCGTCCGTGGAGTGCCGGGTCCATTCGCCGTCCGGGCCGAGGTGCCAGGACGCCGTGGTGTCGGACATGCCGGTCTCCAGCAGCCGGTTGAGGACGGCCCGGTGGGCCGGGTCGGTGACCCGCACCAGTGCCTCGATCCGCCGGTCGAGGTTGCGGTGCATCATGTCGGCGCTGCCGAACCACACCTCGGGCTCGCCGCCGTTGCCGAAGGCGAACACGCGGGAGTGCTCGAGGAAGCGGCCGAGGACGGACCGTACCCGCACGTTCTCCGACAGTCCCGGCACGCCCGGCCGGATCGCGCAGATGCCGCGCACCCAGATGTCGACCGGAACGCCCGCCTGGGACGCCCGGTAGCAGGCGTCGATGACGGCCTCGTCGACCATCGAGTTGACCTTGATGCGGACGTACGCGGGCCGCCCGGCACGGTGGTGCTGGGCCTCCTTGTCGATCCGTGAGACCAGACCGTCCCGCAGGGACTTGGGGGCGACCAGCAGCCGCCGGTAGGTCTCGCGCCGCGAGTAGCCGGAGAGGCGGTTGAACAGGTCGGAGAGGTCCGCTCCGACCTGCGGGTCCGCGGTGAGCAGCCCCAGGTCCTCGTACAGCCGGGCCGTCTTCGGGTGGTAGTTGCCGGTGCCGACGTGGCTGTAACGCCGTAGCGTCTCGCCCTCCTGGCGGACCACCAGCGACAGCTTGCAGTGGGTCTTCAGGCCGACCAGGCCGTAGACGACGTGGCAGCCGGCCTCCTCCAGCTTGCGCGCCCACTTGATGTTGGCGTGCTCGTCGAAGCGGGCCTTGATCTCGACCAGGACGAGGACCTGCTTGCCGGACTCGGCGGCGTCGATGAGGGCGTCCACTATCGGGGAGTCGCCGGAGGTCCGGTACAGGGTCTGCTTGATGGCCAGCACGTCCGGGTCGGCCGCCGCCTGCTCCAGGAACGCCTGCACCGACGTGGAGAACGAGTCGTACGGGTGGTGCAGCAGCACGTCCCGGCTGCGCAGGGCGGCGAAGACGTCCGGCGCGGACGCCGACTCCACCTCGGCCAGGTCGCGGTGGGTGCCGGCGACGAACTTCGGGTACTTCAGCTCCGGCCGGTCCAGGCTGTGGATGCGGAACAGGCCGGTCAGGTCGAGCGGGCCGGGCAGCGGGTACACCTCGGCCTCGGAGATCTTCAGCTCGCGCACGAGGAGGTCGAGGACCTCGCGGTCGACGGACTCCTCCACCTCCAGGCGCACCGGCGGCCCGAAGCGGCGCCGCATCAGCTCCTTCTCCAGGGCCTGGAGGAGGTTCTCGGCGTCGTCCTCCTCGACCTCCAGGTCCTCGTTGCGGGTGAGCCGGAAGGCGTGGTGCTCCAGCACCTCCATGCCCGGGAACAGCTCCTCCAGGTGGGCGGCGATGACGTCCTCGACGGGGACGTAGCGGCCGGGGGAGGGCTCCAGGAAGCGGGACAGCAGCGGCGGCACCTTCACCCGGGCGAAGTGCTTGTGCCCGGTGACCGGGTTGCGCACCACCACGGCCAGGTTCAGCGACAGGCCGGAGATGTACGGGAAGGGGTGCGCCGGGTCCACCGCGAGCGGGGTGAGCACGGGGAAGATCTGGTGCCGGAACAGGGTGAAGAGGCGGGCCTGCTCCTTCTCCGTGAGCTCGTTCCAGCGGACCAGGTGGATGCCCTCCTCCGCGAGGGCGGGGGCGACGTCCTCGTGGTAGCAGGCGGCGTGCCGGGCCATCAGCTCGCGGGAGCGGGCCCAGATCATCTCCAGCACCTCGCGCGGCTGGAGGCCGGAGGCGGAACGGGTGGCCACGCCGGTGGCTATGCGGCGCTTGAGTCCCGCCACCCGGACCATGAAGAACTCGTCCAGGTTGCTGGCGAAGATCGCGAGGAAGTTCGCCCGCTCCAGCAGCGGGGTCTCGGGATCCTCGGCCAGTTCGAGCACACGCTCGTTGAACGCCAGCCAACTGCGCTCGCGGTCGAGGAAACGGCCTCGCGGCAGCGGGGCGGCGCCGTCCGCGTGCGCCTCCTCGTAACCGTCCAGGTCGGCGTCGATGTCGGGTTCCAGGTCGGAGACCACTCCGGCCACGGTGTGCGGCCGGTGCGCGGCGATGGAGCCCACGGAGGGCTGCGAGTGCTGGACCTGTGCCTGGGTGTCGGGCTGGCTCATGACCCCATTCTTCCGCGCGGACGGTGTCGCGGGCGCATCGGAAAGCGCGGGTGGGAGCGGTGGTGGCCCTGAGGCGCTCCCGTGCCTCCCGTTCACCCTGCCGGGTGAGGGCTCTGGCGCGGCGGGATGCATGGGCCGAGCGTCGCAAGGCCGTCTGAACCCGTGGTTACGGCGACATGACGTCCGGGACAGCGGGTGGTGGCCCGCCGGGACACGGCGGAGGGGGCGTACCCGTGCGGGCACGCCCCCTCCGGTGGCCGGACGCGTCAGCCGCGCGCCGTCCCGGTGGTGCGCCGCACCACCCGGAAGGCCGCGTACGCCAGCAGGGCGGCGACGGTGAGCAGGACGCCGGTGGCGACCAGCTGGAGCGGCCAGTAGTGGGAGGCGGGGTGGAAGTCGCGGTAGAAGGAGGTCGCGCCCAGGTCGGCCAGGGCGTCACCGCAGTCGGAGAGCCGGCTGTTGAGGCACGGGGCCGCGGCCCGGCCCCCGCCGTCGGTCAGCACGCCCTCACGGACGTGCAGGCCGCTCCCCGCCGGCCCCTCGTGCAGGGCGCTGAGCCGGGTCACGGACGGCCACAGGTACGGCAGGGCCGCATGGACGCCCGCCCACAGGGCGCCGAGGGCGGCGACGGCGGTGACCAGGGCGGACAGGGTGCGGCGCAGGACCAGCCCGGCCAGGACGCCCGCCGCGAGACCGGCCAGCGCCAGGCCCACGGGGACGGTGCCGCCCGCGTGGAAGGTGGCGGAGACGTGCCAGGACTTGGTGTTGTCGACGCGGCCGTCGGCCGCCGTCCACGCCCAGCGGTGCAGCGCCGCCGGCAGACCGGCCGCGGCGACGGCGAGCAGGGCGGGGAGGGCCAGCCGGGAGGCCAGCCAACGGGCCGGGGAGACGCCCTGGGTCCAGGCCAGGCGGATCGTGCCGGACTCCGTCTCACGGCCGACGAGCGCGCCGCCCGCCCAGGCGGCGACCAGGAACGGCACGGCGAGCACGGCGACCGTCGTCCAGGTGTAGACGGTCTTGAAGCGGACGATCGCGTCCTGGTCGTAGCGGCAGGCCGATCCCCACTCGCAGGCTTTGTACGCCTGCCAGGCCGCCGCCGAGGAGTCGGTGAGGGGCCCGCCGAGCCACAGCAGCGCCGCCGCGGTCAGCAGGACCAGCGCGCCGCCGCCGGTCAGGGCCGGGCGGTGCAGCCGGACCAGCCAGCGCCACTGGCGGGGGACGCGGGCGGTGTGGCCGGTGGCGGGGGCGGCCGGGGTGGTCAGGGCGGCGGTCATGCGGCGGCCTCCGTGGACTCGGGCGCGGGAACCAGGGCCGGGGCTGTGGGGTTGCGCAGGTAGGACAGGACGAGTTCCTCCAGGGACGGCGTGCCGGTGCGCCAGTCGCCGGGCAGCGGGCCGGCCGGGCGGATCAGCGCGCTCAGCTGGCGGCCGGTGGTGCGGGACTCGACGACCTCGTGCGGCGCGAGGTCCGCCGCGGCGGGGGCGGCCACCCGGCTGTGGGCGGCCAGCAGGTCGTCGATCGGGCCGGAGAGCCGGATCCGGCCGCCGCCGACCAGCAGCAGGTGGTCGCAGGAGTCCTCCAGCTCGGCGACCACGTGCGAGGACATCACGATGGTGGTGCCGTGGGCGGCCGCCTCCCCCATCAGGACGCCCGTCAGCTCGTGCCGGGCCAGCGGATCGAGGTCGGCCATCGGTTCGTCCAGGAGCAGCAGCTCGGGCCGCTTGCCGAGGGCGAGGGCGAGCGCGACACGGGTGCGCTGGCCGCCGGAGAGCGCGCGGATCCGCCGGTCCGGGTCCAGGTCGCCGCCGGCCACGACCCGCAGCGCGGTGCCGGCGTCCCAGTGGCCGGGGTTGAGGTCGGCGCCCATGCGCAGCGTCTCGGCGACCGTGAGCTGCGGGTACAGCGGCTTGTCCTGGTCGACGAAGCCCACCCGGGGGCGGGCTTCGGCCGGGGTGGCGCCGAGCACGCGGACCGTGCCCTCGGTGGGGGCGAGCAGTCCCGCGGCGAGCGCGAGCAGGGTGGACTTGCCCGCGCCGTTGGGGCCGACGACGGCGCACACACGTCCGGCGGGCAGCCGGAAGGAACAGTCGCGCAGCGCCCAGGCGCGCCGGCCGAAGCGTTTGCCGAGCGCGTCCGCCTCGAGGGCCGGGACGGTCATGAGGGGTCTCCCTGTGGGGTGTGCGCAGGCGCGGGGCGCGCGTCCTGCTCCGGATAGTGCGTCTCGAGTACGGCGGTGAACAGCGCGGCGACGTCCTCCCGCTCCAGGCCGGACTCCCGGGCCCGGGCGGCCCAGTCCTCCAGCTCGGCGCGCAGCGGGGAGTCGACGGGGGCGGCGCCGAGGGAGCGGCGCACGAAGGTGCCGAGGCCGCGCCGGGCCTCGACCAGTCCCTCGCGCTCCAGCTCCCGGTACGCCTTCAGCACGGTGTTCGGGTTGACGGCGGTGGCCTCCACGACCTCGCGGGCCGTGGGCAGCCTGTCGCCCGGGGCCAGCAGTCCCAGGCGGAGCGCCTGCTTGGTCTGCTGCACGATCTGGACGTAGGTGGCCACGCCGCTGCGCCGGTCGATGCGGTAGTTGACCACTCGGCAACCACCCTTTCACTAATTGAGTAGTGAAAGGGTGGTGCAAGGGGGCGCGAAAGTCAACCGCCGGTCCGTGAACCGGGCGGCGGGGCCCGTGCGACGAGGGGACGTGAGCGGGAGGAGGAGCGACGGCGCGCCGCTGCGCACCGTCACGGCCGACGGCGGCCGGCGTGCCTTCGAGGAGCGGTACCGGCGGTACGCGCCGGCCGGCCGACGCCCTGCGCGGGGCCGGGACACGAGGGCGGCTGCGGCAGGCGCCGGCGCGGCTGCGCCACCGCGGCGAGGCGCCGGCGGAGGAGCGCGTGCCTCGCGGCCGGCCGGGGACGTCACGGTGGGAGCGGCGGCCGTCCCCGCCCCGGCCGGGGCGGCCCCCGCGGTGCGCCGCCGGGACACCGCCCGGCCGGGTCAGGCGGCCGCCGGGTCCCTGCTCGTGGCGGCGGTGCTCGCGCCGCTGCTGAGCCCCGCGGACCGGGCGCTGTTCACCGCGCCGGGCGACCCGCGCCGGGCGCACGCCCACGACCGCGGGGCGCCGCGGTGCGCCACGCAGCTCGCGGTCGCGGTGCGCCGCGCCGGACCGGTCCGGCGGCGCGCGCCCCGTCCGCTCAGGTCTCCGTCCGGTACATCAGGTCCGTCTCGTGGGTGACGAAGCCCAGCCGCTCGTAGACGGACACCGCCGCCTTGTTGTCGGCGTCGACGTACAGCATCGCGGTGGGCAGACCCCGGCCGGCGAGGTGGCGCAGCCCGATCGTCGTCAGGGACTTGCCGAGTCCGCCGCCCTGGGCGCCGGGGGCGACGCCGAGGACGTACACCTCGCCGAGGCCCTCGTCGGCGTGCACCTTGGTCCAGTGGAAGCCGATCAGCCGTCCGTCGCGCTCGGCGAGGAAGAAGCCCTCGGGGTCGAACCACGGCTCGGCCTTGCGGTCGTCGAGGTCCCGCTGGGTGAGGGAGCCCTGCTCGGGGTGGTGGGCGAACGCGGCGGCGTTCAGCGCGAGCCAGGCCGCGTCGTCCCGGCCGGGCTCGAAGGTGCGCACGGTCACGCCCTCCGGCAGCACCGGGTCGGGCAGGTCGAGGCCCGCCAACGGCCGCCGCATCTGCCGCAGTTCGCGGAACAGCGTCAGACCGAGCACCTGCGCCAGGTGCCGGGCGGCGGAGCGCCCGCCGTGCGCCCACACCCGCAGCCGCTTGCCCGACGCGGCGAGCAGCGCCGTGCCGAGCGCCCGCCCGTGCCCCTGCCCGCGGTACGAGGGGCGCACCACCAGCTCCGCGGCCGGCGGCTCCACCGGGTCGGTGTCCTGCAACTGGGCGTACCCGGCGAGCTCTTCGCCGACGGTCAGCAGCAGGTGCGAGACGCCCTCCCGCTCGCCGCCGCGCAGTTGCAGCCGGCCCTGCTCGGACACGGCCTGCCGGCCGTCGTCGCGCGCCGCCTCGTCGAGCAGGGCGAGGACCGCGTCGACCTGCGCCTGGTCGAGCGCGGTGCACGTCTGGAGCGAACGGGGGCGGCCGGGCCGGGAGAACGCGTCGCTGGTCATGCGTACGAGGGTAAAGGGACGGCGCGGCGAGGGGGCGGCAGCGTGCCGCACGGGCGACGGCGGCGGTCGCGGCGAAAGATAAACCAGGCTGTGACCCGGAAGCCCTGTCGCGCTACGCGCGTTGACCCTAGGCTGCGCCGGTACCCACTCGCACCGACAGGGGGGCGTATGCCAGCCACATCCCCGGCGCACCCGCGCCGCAGACGCCGTACGAACCGTCTCCTCGTGACCGCCGCCGGCGTCCTCACCGTCGGCGCCCTGGCCGCCGCGGCCCTGCCCGGGGCGGCCAGCGCGGGCGAGCAGCACGGCAAGGGCGAGGGCCACCGGCCGAGCCGCTACCAGGACGTGCAGCTGCTGTCCTTCAACGACCTGCACGGCAACCTGGAGCCGCCCGCCGGTTCCTCCGGCCGGGTCACCGAACTCCAGCCGGACGGCACGACGAGGACGATCGACGCGGGCGGCGCGGAGTACCTGGCGACGCATCTGCGCCAGGCCCGCAAGGGCAACCCGTACTCCATCACTGCGGCCGGCGGCGACATGGTCGGCGCGTCCCCGCTGATCTCGGGCCTGTTCCACGACGAGCCCACCATCGAGGCGCTGAACAAGCTCGAACTGGACGTCACCTCGGTCGGCAACCACGAGTTCGACGAGGGCGCGAAGGAGCTGGCCCGCCTGCAGAACGGCGGCTGCCACCCGACGGACGGCTGCTACACGGACAAGAGGTTCAAGGGCGCCGACTTCCCGTACCTGGCGGCCAACGTCCTCGACGAGAGGACGAGGAAGCCGCTCCTCAAGCCGTACTGGGTGTGGAAGAAGAAGGACGTCAAGGTCGGCTTCATCGGCGTGACCCTGGAGGGCACCCCGGACATCGTGTCCGCCGAGGGCGTCAAGGGCCTCGCCTTCAAGGACGAGGTCGAGACGATCGACAAGTACGCCGAGGAGCTGCGCCGCAAGGGTGTGAAGTCCATCGTGGCGCTGATCCACGAGGGCGGCTTCCCGGCCTCGCAGAGCTACAACTACGACTGCGACGCCCCCGGCGCCGGCGACGGCATCTCCGGCCCGATCGCGGACATCGCGAAGAACGTCTCGCCCGAGGTGGACGCGCTGGTCACCGGCCACACCCACAACGCGTACGTCTGCACCGTCCCCGACCCGGCGGGCAAGCCCCGCATGGTCACCTCCGCCGCGTCCTTCGGCCGGCTCTACACCGACACCACGCTGACGTACGACCGCCGGACCGGCGACATCGCCCGTACGGCCGTGAAGTCCGCGAACCACGTGGTGACCCGGGACGTCCCCAAGGCGCCCGACATGACCCGTCTGATCGACAAGTGGAGCACCCTCGCCGCCCCGATCGGCAACCGCCCGATCGGCTACATCTCCGGCGACATCGTCAAGGACGGCACCGAGTCCCCGCTGGGCGACCTGATCGCCGACGCGCAGCTGGAGTACGCCCGCACGCTGGACCCGGAGACCGACCTCGCCCTGATGAACCCGGGCGGCATCCGCGCCCCGCTCACCTACGCGGCGAGCGGCGGTGAGGGCGACGGCGTGGTGACCTTCGCGGAGGCCTTCACGGTCCAGCCGTTCGCCAACACGGTCAACTTGCGGACCTTCACCGGCGAGCAGCTGATCCAGGCCCTCAAGGAGCAGGTCAGCGGCCCGAACGAGGCCGCGCCGAAGATCCTCCAGGTGTCCGACGGTCTCACCTACACGCTGGACCTGACGAGGACCGGCGCCGACCGGGTCGTCACGGACTCGATCCGGCTGAACGGCGAGCCGGTCGACGCGTCGGCCGACTACCGCGTCGCGACGAACAGCTTCCTCGCGGGCGGCGGCGACGGCTTCCCCACCCTGGGCGAAGGCACCGACGACCTGGTCGGCGAGGACGACCTGACGGCCCTGGAGCAGTACCTCACGGCCAACTCCTCGGCCGGCTCCCCGCTGGCCCCGCCGGCGGCGGACCGCATCACGATCGTGCAGTGACCCGTTCCACGGAAGGGGCCGGTGCCGTGCACCGGCCCCTTCCGTTCTCAGCCCTCCACGTCCCACACGACCGCCTGCGCGACGATCACCCGCTCCCCGTCGAAGGTCACGGCGGGCCCCTCGTGCAGCCGGTACCCCAGCTCGAGCGCCTCGCTGACCCGCCGGCAGAACGCGGCGTCGTCGGGGCCGGTCAGGACGCGGTAGACGGGCAGCCCGTCCGGTGGGTTCGCCATGCGCCCCAGGGTGTCACGGGCCGCCGGGCACCTCGGGCGGCGGGGTCGGGGCGCCCGGGAGGCGGATGGTGGCGGTGGTGCCGCCGCCCTCCGCCGGGGTGAGGGCGACCGTGCCGCCCGCCTGCTGCACCGTGCGCGCCACGATGGACAGGCCGAGGCCCGAGCCGGGCAGGGCGCGGGCGCCGGGGGAGCGCCAGAAGCGGTCGAAGACGTGCGGGAGTTCGTCGGCCGCGATGCCCGGACCCTGGTCCCGGACGGTGAGGACCCCGTCGGCGAGCCGCACCTCGATCGTGCCGCCCGGCGGGCTGAACTTCACCGCGTTGTCCAGCACGTTGACCACCGCCCGTTCCAGCGCCGCCGGTTCGGCCCGCACGTACCAGGGGCTCAGGCCGGCCGTGATGGTCAGCTCCGGGCCGCGCAGCCGGGCCCGGCGCAGGGCCGCCTCCACCACGTCCTGCCAGGCGACGATCTCCGCACGGCCCGCCTGGTGGCCCGGGTCCGGGCGGGACAGCTCCTGGAGGTCGCCGATGAGCGCGGCCAGCTCCGTCATCTGCGCCTTCACCGAGTCCAGCAGCGCCTTGCGGTCGGCGGGCGGCAGGGGCCGCCCGGTGTCCTCGCTGCGGGTCAGCAGTTCGATGTTGGTGCGCAGCGAGGTGAGCGGGGTGCGCAGTTCGTGCCCGGCGTCCGCGATGAGCTGCTGCTGCAGGTCGCGGGAGCTGGCGAGGGCGGACGTCATGGAGTTGAAGGAGCGCGACAGGCGGGCGATCTCGTCCTCCGACTCGTCCTCCACGGGGATGCGGACGCCCAGGTCCTCGGTGCGGGCGACGTGTTCGACGGCCTCGGTGAGCTTGTCGACCGGGCGCAGTCCGGCGCGGGCCACGGCGAGACCCGCGGCGGCCGAGCCGAGCACCCCGACACCGGAGACCAGCAGCAGGATCAGCGCCAGGTCGTTGAGCGTGGAATGGGTGCCCTTCAGCGGGACCGCCACGATGACGGCCGCGTGCGTGCTGGTCAGCGTGGACGGGTCGTTGATGACGAGCGGCAGGGTCAGCACCCGGACGTCGTCACCGTCCTGGTCGGCGCCGTCGCGGAAGATGCCGCTGGACCCGCTGCCCGCGTTCTCGATCACCCTGCGGTCCGACGCGGTGACCTTCACGCTCCCCACGGAGCTGGGGAACAGGCAGACCGTGCCGTCCTCCTTGACCACCTGCGAGTACGTGTACTGGAAACCGCCCGCGCCGCTGTCGCGGGGCGTGTCCGTGCAGTCGGTGAGGGCGCTGCGGATCTCGTCCACCCGCTGCGGGCCCTGCAGCACGGTCGCCTTCTTCAGATCCTCGTCGACCTGCTCGTACAGCTTGCCCTGCACGATGAACCAGCAGGTCACCGACACCGCCGCCACCGCGAACGCCACCGCCGCGGCGACCAGCAGCGACAGCCGCGCCCGGATCGGCAGGGCGCGGAAACGGCGTACCGGTCCGGTCACTCCGCGCCGCCCTGCCGCAGCACGTACCCCACCCCCCGCACCGTGTGCACCAGGCGCGGCTCGCCGCCCGCCTCGGTCTTGCGGCGCAGGTACATGACGTACACGTCCAGCGAGTTGGACGACGGCTCGAAGTCGAAGCCCCAGACCGCCTTGAGGATCTGCTCACGGGTGAGCACCTGGCGCGGGTGCGCCATGAACATCTCCAGCAGGGTGAACTCCGTGCGGGTCAGCTCCACCGGGCGTCCGGCGCGGGTCACCTCCCGCGTGGCCAGGTTCATGGTCAGGTCGGCGAAGGTGAGGACGTCGTCGGTCCCGGCGGAGGCGGCCACCGCCGCCGCGTACGAGCTGCGCCGCAGCAGGGCGCGGATCCGGGCGAACAGCTCGTCCAGCTCGAACGGCTTCACCAGGTAGTCGTCCGCCCCCGCGTCCAGACCGGTCACCCGGTCGCCGACGGTGTCCCGGGCCGTCAGCATCAGGATCGGCGTGGTGTCGCCGGTGGCGCGGATGCGGCGGGCGGCGGTCAGACCGTCCATCCGGGGCATCTGGATGTCGAGGACGAGGAGGTCGGGGCGGTGGGCCGCCGTCTTCTCCAGGGCGTCCACGCCGTCGACGGCCTCCTCGGTGTCGTATCCCTCGAAGGCCAGGCTGCGCCGGAGTGCTTCGCGCACCGCCGGCTCGTCGTCGACGATCAGGATGCGCTGCGGGGCACGGTCGCCGTCTGCGGGGCTCATCGGGTGGCGGGTCCTTCGTCTGCGCGCCGCGCGGCGGGCGCGGCGGGGGAGGGGAGGGGCTGTCGGATCCTCAGCGTCGCACGTTTCCCGTCCGGTGCGTCAGTTCGTCGCACCGGCCCTCAGGTCCGGCAGGTCCGCCTTGAGCGTGTTCACCGGGATGGTGAAGCCCAGCCCCACGCTGCCCGCGGCGGAGGACTCGGCGCCGCTCGGCGCGTACATCGCGGAGTTGATGCCGATGACGGCGCCGTTCATGTCGATCAGCGCGCCGCCGGAGTTGCCCGGGTTCAGCGAGGCGTCGGTCTGGATGGCCTGGTACGTGGTCGTGGAGTCGCCGGTGTCGCCGTTGAACTGCCGGCCGCCGTACTCGAACGGCCACCCGCCGCCGCGCTGCCCCTGGCTCTCGTCCGTGGACACCGTGACGTCACGGTCGAGGGCGGAGACGATGCCGCTGGTCACCGTGCCGGTCAGGCCCTCGGGGGAGCCGATCGCGACGACCTGGTCGCCGACCCGCACGCCGTCGGAGTCGCCGAGCGTGGCGGCCTTCAGGCCGGAGGCGTCCTCCAGCTCGATCAGCGCCAGGTCCTTGCTGCTGTCGGTGCCGACGATCCGTGCGTCGTAGGTCCTGCCGTCGTCGGTGCGCACCTGGATCCGGGAGGCGCCGGCCACCACGTGGTGGTTGGTGACGACCTCGCCGTCCTCGGTGACGATCACACCGGACCCGGTGGCCGAACCGGACGACGAGGCGGCCGTGATCTCCACGATGCTCGGGCCGACCGCCTCGGCGACCCCGGCCACCGTCCCCTCGAGGGACGCCGGCACCACGTCGGTCCCGGCGGCGGAGGACGCGCTGACGCCGGTGGTGGAGCCGCCGGCCAGCTCCTGCACTCCGTAGGCGGTGGTACCGCCGATCGCGGCGGCGACGATCGCCACGGCGACCAGCAGCTTGGCCGGGCCCCGGTTCCGCCGGTGCGCCGGGGCCGCGGCGGCGGGGCCGTCCGCGGGCCGCGGGACCGGGGGCGCGTAGGCCGACGGGGGCGGCCACTCGGGGTTCACCTGGGACGGGCCGTACTCGGGGGCGCCGCTCGGGCGGAAGTTCTCGCTCATGCTCCTGAGCGTCCCGCCCGTCGATGAGAGCTGCCTGAGTCCTCGCTGAGAAGTCCGGCAGAAGTGCGTATGCCCGATATGAGAACCTGTGCGGCCGCGGATCCGGTGCGACGGGTCCCGGCCGGCCCCCGGGCCCCGGGGGACTAGGAACAGCCGCAGGACTGGCGGACCACCAGGCGGGACGGGAAGACCTTGAGGCGTTCCCGGCGCGAGCCCGCCACCCGCAGGCCGTCGTCGAGCACCAGGTCGACCGCCGCGCGGGCCATCGCCGGACGGTCGGAGGCGACCGTGGTCAGCGGCGGGTCGGCGAGCGCCGCCTCCTTGATGTCGTCGAACCCGGCGACCGCCAGCTCGCCCGGCACGTCGATGCGCAGCTCCCGGGCGGCGCGCAGCACACCGATGGCCTGGTCGTCCGTGGAGCAGAAGATCGCGGGCGGCCGCCGCGGCCCCGACAGGATGTCCAGGGCGACCCGGTAGGCGTCGTAGCGGTTGTACGGGGCCTCGAAGAGCCGGCCCTCGGTGGTGGTGCCGGCTTCCTCCATCGCGCGCCGCCAGCCCTCGACGTGGTCGGAGACCGGGTCGCCGACGGCGGGGGTCTCCGCGGTGCCGCCGACGCAGGCGACGTACTCGTAGCCGTGCTCCAGCAGGTGGCGCACGGCGAGCTGGGCGCCGCCGATGTCGTCGGTGACGACGGCGACGTCGTCGAACGCCTCCGGCCGCTCGTGCAGCAGCACCACCCGGGCGTCCCACGCCTCGATCTCCGCGGCGGCCAGGTCGTTCAGCGCGTGGCTGACCAGGATCAGCCCCGAGACCCGCATGCCGAGGAAGGCACGCAGATAGTGGACCTCGCGCTCGCCGATGTAGTCGGAGTTGCCGACCAGCACCATCTTCCCGCGCTCGGACGCGGCCTGTTCGACCGCGTGCGCCATCTCCCCGAAGAACGGCTGGCGGGCGTCCGGCACGATCAGGCCTATGAGGTCCGTGCGCCGGGACGCCATCGCCTGGGCGACGCGGTCGGGCCGGTACCCCAGTTCCTTGATCGCTGCGAGCACCCGCTCGCGCGTGGCCGGGGCGACCGGCCGGGGTCCGTTGTTGATGACATAGCTGACGACGGCGGTGGACGTCCCCGCCAGTCGCGCCACGTCATCCCTGGTTACCTTGGCCACGCGCGGAGTCTACGCGGATATATTCCCTCCGGGCAGGGCGTGCCGGAGGGTGTGAACCGGGGGAGAACGGCTCGTGTGCGCGCACCCGACGCTCAGGCGTGCGGCCGTCAGGCCTTCGCCCGGAGGGCGTCGGCGTCCCGCGTGGCCGTCTCGTCCGCTTCCGCCGCTTTTTGCCGGGCGCCCTTCGCCCTGGCCTCCTCGGACGCGCGTTCCCCCCGCTCCGGCGTAACGAATCGGTAACCGACGTTCCGCACGGTGCCGATCAGCGACTCGTGCTCCGGGCCGAGCTTGGCGCGCAGGCGCCGCACGTGCACATCGACCGTACGGGTGCCGCCGAAGTAGTCGTAGCCCCAGACCTCCTGGAGCAGCTGGGCGCGGGTGAAGACCCGGCCGGGGTGCTGCGCGAGGTACTTGAGCAGCTCGAACTCCTTGAAGGTCAGGTCCAGGACCCGGCCCTTGAGCTTCGCGGAGTAGGTCGCCTCGTCCACGGAGAGGTCGCCGTTGCGGATCTCCATCGGCGAGTCGTCGTCGACGATCTGCCGGCGGCCCGTCGCCAGGCGCAGCCGCGCCTCGACCTCCGCGGGGCCGGCGGTGTCCAGCAGCACGTCGTCGATGCCCCAGTCCGCGGTGACCGCGGCCAGGCCCCCCTCGGTCACCACCAGCACCAGCGGGCAGCCGGGGCCCGTGGAGCGCAGCAGCTGGCACAGGCTGCGGACCTGGGGAAGATCGCGGCGGCCGTCGACGAGGATCACGTCGGCGCCGGGGGTGTCCACCAGCGCGGGGCCCTCCGCGGGCGCCACCCGGACGTTGTGCAGGAGCAGACCGAGGGCGGGGAGCACCTCCGTCGACGGCTGGAGCGCGTTGGTCAGGAGCAGCAGGGAACTCATCGGGTCGTCTCACCTGCTCGGATCGTGGTTTCCCGGAACGCGGCCGTCCTGCGTTCGTGCACGGTTCGCTCGCCCATAACGTCTGGTTCCTCCTGGGTCCCTGCGATGGGGCACCTCCCGTGCCATGGAGGCAGCGGGGGAGTTCACGGCCTTGCCGCGTGCGTTCGACGGCCCGTACACCGGGCGGTTTCCCGCCTTCGTATACAACGCTTCCGAAAGCACAAAAGGACCCGGGGGCTTCACTGCCCGAGTCCTCTTCGCAGCAGAATAGCTGACATGGGCACCGATGCGGCAGGTCATGTGGCGCGATCCACCACGGGTCCACATTCCGGGACGCGGAGCGTCACGCAGGGCGGTGCGTCGATGCGGACGTTCTTGCGCACGGCGGACGGCGTGGCGATCGATTCCGTATACGAACGGAGAGAGGGCGGTTCACCGAACGGTTCCGGAAAAGGTTCCGTGAACGGTGACGGGAAGGGGGTCCGGGATGATTCCCCGGGGCTCGCTCTCGTGGTCGCGCACGGGTTCACCGGGGACGCGGACCGGCCCCACGTGCGGCGCGTCGCACGGGTCCTCGCGCGGTACGGCGCCGTCGTCACGTTCTCCTTTAGGGGGCACGGGCGGTCCGGCGGACACTCCACCGTGGGCGACCGTGAGGTGCTCGACCTCGCCGCGGCGGTCGGGTGGGCGCGGGAGCTGGGGCACACGCGGGTGGTGACCGTGGGGTTCTCCATGGGCGGCTCGGTGGTGCTGCGGCACGCCGCGCTGGAGGCCGGCGGGGTGGACGCCGTCGTCTCGGTGAGCGCGCCGGCGCGCTGGTTCTACCGGGGGACCGCGCCCATGCGGCGGCTGCACTGGCTGGTGACGCGGCCCTCCGGGCGGCTGGTCGGGCGGTACGGGCTGCGCACCCGCATCCACCACCGGCAGTGGGACCCCGTGCCGCTGTCCCCCGTCGAGGCCGTCCCCCGGATCGCGCCGACGCCGCTGCTGGTCGTGCACGGGGACCGGGACGCCTACTTCCCGCTCGACCATCCCCGGATGCTGGCGGACGCCGCCGGGGAGCACGGGGAACTGTGGGTCGAGCACGGCATGGGGCACGCGGAGAACGCGGCGCCCGAGCCGCTGCTGGGGCGCATCGGGGACTGGGCGGCCGCCCGGGCGGGCTAGCCTGACCGTGTTCACCGTCAACCGATCGAGGAACCAGCAGATGGCAAAGGTCACGGTGCGGTACTGGGCCGCCGCCAAGGCCGCGGCGGGGGTGGCCGAGGAGCCGTACGAGGCGGGCACGCTCGCCGACGCGCTCGCCGCCGTGCGCGAACGGCATCCCGGCGAGCTCACTCGCGTGCTGCTGAGGTGCTCGTTCCTCGTCGACGGTGATCCCGTGGGAAAGCGCGCGCATGAGACGGTACGGCTGGCCGACGGCGGCACGGTCGAGGTGCTTCCGCCGTTCGCAGGAGGGTGAGGGATGACGAACCAGCCGTACGGGTCGTACGGGGGCCACGAGGCTCCGGGGGGCCATGGGGGCCATGAGGCTCCGGAGGGCCACGGGACCTACGGGACTCACGGGACCTACGGGACTCACGGGACCTACGAGACTCACGGGACCTACGGGACCTACGGGACTCACGGGACTCACGGGACCTACGGGGCGCCGGATCCGTACGCGCCTTATCAGCAGCCGCAGTCCCAGCCGCAGGCGTGGCCGGGGCAGCAGTACGACGATCCGTACGCGGACCAGCAGCACACGCAGCAGTGGCAGGGGCAGACGTGGGAGACGCAGATGCAGCCGCCGGTGGCGGCGGCTGAGGAGACGTCCTATCTGCCTCCGCAGGGGATCGCCCCCGCGGTTGCTCACGCGACCGCTCCCGCGGCTGCTCCCGCGCAGGCGCCGGAGCCCGCTCCGGTGGGGGAGGGCGAGCCCGAATACGGTCCGGCCACCCTCGCCGGGAACTCCCGCGTGACCGACGCGCAGCGGGCTCGGGCCGAGGGGCGGTCGCCGATCATCGAGCCCGGGATGCAGCCCGCGGTGCTGACGGCGGTGCTCGGTCTGCTGCTGGCCGGCGGGGCCGCGCTGGGGACGTACGCGCTGCTCGTGCCGCTGGTGGTGCTGCAGGGCGTGACCGCGGCGGGGTGGTTCCGGCTCAACGGGATGTGGCCGGCGCGGCAGGGCATCGCCCTCGGGTTCCTGGGGGCGCTGGTCGCGGACGCGGCGATGCTGGTCGCGGACCGGTCGCCCGCGGCGATCCTGGGGGCGCTGGGGGTGTGGGTGCTGCTGTCGCTGGCGCTGCAGCTGCGGTCGCACGCGGACCCCGACGAGCGGATGTACGGCCTGATGGCGACGGTGGTCGCGGCGGCGCTGGCGATCGCGGCGGGCGGATACCTCGCGGCGGACGCGGACGCGGTGGTCGTGGGGGCGGTCGCGGTGGCGGCGGCGATGGTCGCGCGGGCGCTGCCGGTGGCGACGGCGGCGTCGGTGGTGGTCGCGCTGGCGGCGGCGGCCGGTGCGGGGTACGCGGCCGGCGGGATGTCGACGGACGGGGCCCTGATGGGGGCCGGGGCGGCGGTCTGCGCGCTGATCGGCCACCGGGTGGCCGGCTACGACTACCCGTCCCGCTTCGTCCACTTCACAGCGGGCGTCGCCCTGCCTCTGGCAGCGGCGGGTCCGGCCGTCCACGTCCTGGGCCGCCTGTTCGCCTGAGGCCGCCCGGTGCCGGGGGCGGGGACGCGCCGGCCGCTGCGGGCGCCCGGCCCTCCGTGGGCTCTCGTGCCTCGCGGCGGACGGGTCCGAGGCGTCCCTGTCACAGGTGATCCACAATCCCCCGCTCCCCCACGGTCCCCGCATTACGCTCGCGTGAGGGCGACCGCCGGTCGCCGGGCACACGTCAGGTGGGGAACTCCGCATGCGCGCACTGCGAACACTGCTCGTCATCGCCGTGATACTCGGCGGCATCTTCGTCGCCGTCGACCGCGTCGCCGTCCACGTCGCCGAGGGCGAGGTCGCCGACCGCCTCCGGGCCACCGAGGGCCTGGCCTCCACCCCCGACGTGGACATCACGGGCTTCCCCTTCCTCACCCAGGTGCTCGGCGGCTCGTTCGACGAGGTGCGGGTCGGCATCTCGGACTACGAGGCCGGCACCGGGGAGGGGAGCGGGACGATCCGGATCGCCGATCTGCGGGCCGATCTGCGGGGCGTCGAGTTCTCCGGTGACTTCGGCTCCGCCGTCGCGGACAGCGCCACCGGTACGGCGACCCTGGCCTACGACGAGCTGCTGAAGGCCGCGAAGGCCGAGCCCCGGCAGGTGGCGCCCGGCATCACCGCCGAGGTGGTGGCGCTGTCCGACGGGGGGAACGGGAAGATCGAGGTCACGCTGGAGGCCACCGTGTTCGGCAAGAAGCTGCCCGGGCCGGTGCCCGTGCTCAGCTCGGTGACCGTCGTCGACGGGAACACGGTGCGCGTGCGGGCCGACGCGCTGCCGGTGCTGGGCGGGGTGGAGGCCGCCGAGTCGCGGGTGCGGCGGATCACCGACTTCGAGCAGAGCATCGACGGGCTGCCGGGCGGGATCCGGCTGGAGAAGGTGCAGGCGGCCGCGGACGGCGTGGACGTCACGGTGACGGGGACGGACGTGCGGCTGGCCGGGTGACGGGTGTCCGGTGGGCGAGACGGAGGCGTCCGCTGGACAGATGGGACGGCGTGGACGATGGGCGCGGTCCCGGTGCGGCGGGCGGTTTTTCCGGTCGTGGTATCGACTTGTGGACGATCTCGTCTCAGCATGCGACACGTCGGTGACAGGGGCGCCGGTCCGTCCCTACGATCGTCCCCATGCAGTGTCAGACGAGCGTCCTCCGTTCGAGGGGACAGGCGGATCTCACGAAGCGGCGGGCAGTGGACCTGTGCCGTGTCGCCGCCATGCTCTGTCGCACTTTCTGAGCGGACGCGTCTTCCGTCCGCATTCCCGTCGAGGGGACCCGTGCGCCGCCCCCGTCCGGGCGCGTACGCACCCTCGTGCCCGCACGCCCCCCGCACCTGCCCCGGAGGAGAACAGCATGGCCCGCAGCGACGTCCTGGTCGACGCCGATTGGCTCCAGGAGCACCTGGACGACCCGACCATCGTGATCGTCGAGGTGGACGAGGACACGTCCGCCTACGACAAGAACCACATCAAGAACGCCATCCGGATCGACTGGACCCAGGACCTGCAGGACCCGGTCCGCCGTGACTTCGTCGACCAGGCCGGCTTCGAGAAGCTCCTGTCCGACAAGGGCATCGCCAACGACCACACGGTCGTCCTCTACGGCGGCAACAACAACTGGTTCGCCTCGTACGCGTACTGGTACTTCAAGCTGTACGGCCACGAGAACGTCAAGCTCCTCGACGGCGGCCGCAAGAAGTGGGAGCTCGACGCCCGCGAGCTGGTCCCCGGCGACGAGGTGCCGGAGCGGCCGAAGACCGAGTACAAGGCCACGCCGCAGGACACGTCCATCCGTGCCTTCCGCGACGACGTCGTGGCCGCCATCGGCGCGCAGAACCTGGTCGACGTGCGCTCGCCCGACGAGTTCTCCGGCAAGCTGCTCGCCCCGGCCCACCTGCCGCAGGAGCAGTCGCAGCGCCCGGGCCACGTGCCGAGCGCCAAGAACATCCCGTGGTCCAAGAACGCCAACGACGACGGCACCTTCAAGTCGGACGAGGAGCTCAAGGAGCTCTACGCCGCCGAGGACGTCGACCTGGCCAAGGACACCATCGCCTACTGCCGCATCGGTGAGCGCTCCGCGCTGACCTGGTTCGTGCTGCACGAGCTGCTCGGCGTGGAGAACGTCAAGAACTACGACGGCTCCTGGACCGAGTACGGCTCCCTCGTCGGCGTGCCGATCGAGCTCGGCTCCGGCAAGTAACCCTCCCGACCCCTTCAGGAGTTAAGACATGTGCGGTGCGAAGGCCGGCGGCCCGGACGCCTCGACGATCAAGCCCGGTGAGACCACCATCCAGGGTCAGGTGACCCGCGACGGCGAGCCGGTGACGGGGTACGTCCGCCTGCTCGACTCGACCGGCGAGTTCACCGCGGAGGTCCCGACCTCCGCGACCGGACAGTTCCGCTTCTACGCGGCGGAGGGCACCTGGACCGTCCGCGCCCTGGTGCCCGGCGGCACCGCCGACCGCACGGTCGTCGCCCAGCAGGGCGGCCTGGCCGAGGTCGCGATCGCGGTCTGAGCGAGGCTCGTACGAAGGGCCGCGTCCTCGAGGACGCGGCCCTTCGGCATGCCCGGATCTACGCTGGAGACATGTACGCGCGCAGGCGCCACGCCTACTTCGTGCTGATGGGCGGCTGCATCGGGCTGTTCGTCCTGGCCTGGGGCGTCGTACGGCTCTGGTCGGTGCCGGCCGCCGTGGCGATGTGCCTGGTCGCCATGGTGATCCCGCCGGTCGCCGCGGTGGTCGCCAACCGGCGGGGCCCCGAGGACCGCTGGTGGGACGCCCCCTCGGGCGACCCGCAGTCCGACGAGTGGTGGGACGAGCTGGACGGGAAGAAGGGGCCCCGGTAGGCCCGTCAGTACACGAGCGCCTGGACGCCGTCCGTCATGGCCTCCTGCACGAAGACCTGCGCGCCCGCGATCCGCACGCCCTCGAGGACGTCCTTCTCCGTGATGTCCCGGCGGGCCGCGCACTGGGTGCACAGCGTGACCCGGCCGGCCGCGAGGACGGAGTCCAGCAGATCGGGCAGCGGAGCGGCGTGCGGGAGGTCGAACTCGGCGGCCCGCCCCGGCAGCGCGAACCACGCCGACTCCCCGGTGAGCCACAGGGACACCTCGACGCCGCTGGCCGCCGCCACCGCGGCCACCGTGAACGCCTGAGAACAGCGCTCGGGTGCGTCGGCCCCGGCGGTCACCTTGATCACGAGCTTCTTCGCCATGACCGAATCGTAATCATGATCGTCACAACTCCGGTCGCCGGCTGTGAGTCTCCTGTGCGCGCGGGTCCACCACGCGCGTTCACTTCTGTGGGGGGACGTTTTGGAACGATCCGAGGAAGAAGCCGGAGTGCCCGGGGCTCCGCCCGTTCCGGCCGGGGAGGCCGGGGCTCCGGCGCCGCCGGACGGGGGGAGCTGGGGACGCCGGAGGGGGCGGACCGCCGCCCTGATCGGGGCCGCCCTGGTGCTGGGCCTGGTCGCCGGGACCTGCACCGGCTATCTCGTCCAGGCCGGGCGCGCGCCCACCCCGCTGCCGCCGCTGTCGCAGCCGGTGCTCGCACAGGCCCGGGGCGAGGCGCCGGCGCCCTTGCCCGCCGCGCAGGACCGGCGGGTGAGGACCGACGGCGACCTGCGTGAGCTGCTGCTGAGGAAGCCGCGCGGGGCGACGCACACGGAGTGGCTGAAGGACGGCGTCCGCTGGCTGGACCTGACCGCCGTCGCCGAGACCTGGACGGAGCCCGGCGAGGCGTTCGGCGATCTCGTCCGGGACGAGTTCCGGCGGTCGGTCATGACGGTCTGGGAGGACGACGGACACACCGTGGAGATCCGTCTCACCCAGTTCCGTCAGGAGGAGTACACGGCGGCCTTGCACGCCAGTGAGGAAGCCCGGGGCTGGGCCGAGGAGCTGGCGGGCGACAGCTGGCTGATCCCCGGCACCGGTGACGGCCGCGCCTACGTGATGACCGAGCCCGAGACCGAATCCGGTTTCGAGGACCAGTACACCGCCGAGGCGCACGCCTGGCGCGGGGACATCGCGATGGACGTGTGGGTGACCGGGCCCGAACCCGTCGGCAAGAACAAGATCATGGACGTGGCCGAGCGGCAGATGGAGCGGCTGTGAGCGAGACCCCCGACGAGCCCGGCCGGGCCGAGCTGCCGGACACCGCATCCGTGTCACGGCGCCGCCGTGTCGTCGCCCTGGCCGTGGGCGTCCTGCTGACCGGCGCGGTCGCCGCCGGCACGGGCGTCACCGCCGTGACCGTGGCGAACGCCGACCGCGACCCCGGCGCGCCCTCGTGGCAGTTCCCCAGGACCGTCCCCGCGGACGGGGAGCCGCCCGCGCCGCAGGGCCTCGCCGCGCTGCTCCTCCCGTACGGGGAGGACGGCCGGATGCGCGGGCCCGACCTCGGTGAGTTCGGTGCGGACGCGCAGCTCAGCGGCGCCCGCGCGACCGCCGTGCAGAAGGAGGCGCTGCAGGGCCTGCCGCGTTCCCAGCGCGAGCGGCTGGAGAAGGAGATCGACCGGCGCCGCATCACCGGCATGGCGATGCGCAGCTTCGTCAGCGGGTCGGGCAGCCTCTCCCAGGATGACGTCTACACGGCGAGCATCGTGCTCTCCCAGATGGACAACCGGTCCGCCGTGCGCGGTCTCGCACGGTCCCAGGCCGAGTTCCTGGAGGCGCTGGACGTCCTGCGCAAGGGGCCGAGGATCGAGGGCCACAAGGACGCGGCGTGCTTCCTGCCGCCCAAGGACAAGGAGCGGGACATCGAGGTGATGTTCTGCACCGCCCACGTCGGTGACGTCCTGGTCACCGTCACCGCGAGCGCCGCGGCGCCGATCGACGCCAGGAGCGTCGCCGCCCTGGTCCGTGAACAGCTCGACCGCATCGAGGAACCGGGGAAGGCCGTATGACCGAGCAGCAGACCCACGTCGCGGCCCCGTCGGAGCTCCCCGCCGAACCGGCCGCACCGCCCGCGGTGCGCGAGGACCGACGGGCGCTGCGCGCCGCCCTGCGCTGGACCGCCGCCGTCGTCGTGTTCGCCGTGGCCGGCGCGGGCACGGCGTACGGGATCACCCGGATGGAACGCACGGACGTGCCCGGCCTGGCGACGGAGTCCGACGGGCGCTGGGACTACCCGAGGCTGACGAAGCCGCCGCTGCCCTCCGGCAGCCCCGGCCCGCAGGCCGAGTCCAACCCGGCCGGCGCCCACCACGCCGACCTGCGCGCGCTGCTGCTGCCCGCGCCGAAGGGAGCGAAGGAGGACAGGGCGCTGCGCGGCGCGCAGGGCTGGCTGCCGGCGGAGGTCTTCCTGAAGGAGATCGCGGAGAAGGCGGACCGGGACGAGTTCCGGCAGCGTCTCGTCGACTTCGGGCTGCGGCACATCGCCGCGCGCGGCTGGACCGCAGAGGACGGCACCCGCACCCGGATCTACCTGCTCCAGTTCGACACCGCGGCCGTGGCGGACGACAGGTTCCACGGGGTGCTCTTCCCCTACACCGGTCCCGCCCACCGGACGACCGGGACGGAGAACGTCGTCAGCGACGAGACCTTCCCCGAGGCGGCCACGGTCGCCGGGGTGCAGCGCACCGTGTACGACGAGGCCGAGCCGCGCGGCGCCGAGCACGACCGGCAGGCGTACCTCGTCTCCGGGGACGTGCTCGCCGTCGTGCTGCAGTCCCGGAAGGGGACCGCGCACGCGGTGCCCTTCCGGCAGACGGTCGTGCTGCAGAGCCAGCTGCTGGGCTGAGCCGCGCGGGGGGCGGCACCTCCCACGACGGGTGCCGTCCCCCGCCGCGTAAGCTGGGGGCCGGTCCTGTGCACACCCTCGCACCCCCGCTCAAGGAGCACCCCGTGATCCTCTTCTTCGAAATCCTGCTGGTCCTCGTCGCCGTCGGCGTTCTCGCCTTCGCCGGGCTGACCGTGAAGAAGCTGTACCAGGGCCAGCGCTGATCACCGACGCCAGGAAGTTCCGCTCATGATCGAGATTCCGTCCGACCTGCACAAGGACCTCGTCCCGCTCGCGTTCCTGCTCGGCAACTGGGCGGGTGCGGGCGTGCACGACTTCCCCGGCGCCGAGAAGTGCAACTTCGGCCAGGAGGTCACCTTCACCCATGACGGGCGGGACTTCCTGGAGTACTCCTCGCACACCTGGGTGCTCGACGGCGACGGCAACAAGGTCCGCCCGCTGGAGTCGGAGCACGGCTACTGGCGCATCGACGCCGACCGCAAGGTCGAGGTGACCATGGTCCGCGACGACGGCGTCGTCGAGGTCTGGTACGGCGAGATGGCCGACAAGAAGCCGCAGATCGACCTGGTGACCGACGCCGTCGCGCGCACGGCCGCCTCCGGCCCGTACACCGGCGGCAAGCGGCTGTACGGCTACGTCAAGAGCGACCTGATGTGGGTCGGCGAGAAGCAGACCCCCGAGGTCGGGCTGCGCCCCTACATGTCGGCGCACCTGAAGAAGGTCGTCACCCCGGAGGAGGTCGAGCGCTGGGCCAAGGCCCTGCCCGACGACCTGCCGGACGACGGCATCGCGTTCTTCAAGTAGGCCGCACCGGGCGCGTCCGGACCCGGTCGGTTCGGCCCCCGAACGCTTCGGGGGCCAGGCCCTAGACTCGTGGTGTGGTGAGCACCGACTGGAAGAGCGACCTCAGGCAGCGCGGCTACCGGCTGACGCCCCAGCGCCAGCTCGTGCTCGAAGCCGTCGACACCCTGGAGCACGCGACCCCCGACGACATCCTCGTGGAAGTGAGGAAGACGGCGTCGGGGGTCAACATCTCCACCGTGTACCGCACGCTGGAGCTGCTGGAGGAGCTGGGCCTGGTCAGCCACGCCCACCTCGGGCACGGCGCGCCGACCTACCACCTCGCCGACCGCCACCACCACCTGCACCTGGTCTGCCGCGACTGCACCAAGGTGATCGAGGCGGACGTGGAGGTGGCCGCCGAGTTCACGGAGAAGCTGCGGGACGTCTTCGGCTTCGACACCGACATGAAGCACTTCGCGATCTTCGGCCGGTGCCAGGACTGCTCCCTGAAGGCGTCACCTGCCGAGTCGTAGGCTAGGCGTATGAAAAGCCCTCTGCTGACCCTGCCCGGCGCCGTCCCCGCCGAGGGCGTGGACGAAGGCGTGGCCGCCCACTACGGCGACCTGTTCCGCGAGCAGCGCGCCCTCGCCGACGGCACCGGCTTCGTCGACCTGTCCCACCGCGGGGTCGTCACCGTCTCCGGACCCGAGCGGCTCGGCTGGCTCCACCTGCTCCTCACCCAGCACGTCCAGGAGCTGCCGCCGCACCAGGCCACCGAGGCGCTGATCCTGTCCGCCAACGGCCACATCGAGCACGCGCTCTACCTGGTCGACGACGGCGGGACGACCTGGGCGCACGTCGAGCCCGGCACCCAGGAGGCGCTGATCGCGTACCTGGAGTCGATGAAGTTCTTCTACCGGGTCGAGGTCGCCGACCGCACCGAGGACATCGCGGTGGTGCACCTGCCCGCCGGGTCCATCGCCGAGGTGCCGGAGGGCGCGGTGGTGCGCGAGACGCCGTACGGCAGGGACCTGTTCCTGCCCCGCGGCGACCTGGAGGCGTACGCGCGGAAGGCGGGACCGGCCGCCGGACTCCTCGCCCACGAGGCGCTGCGGGTCGAGCAGCACCGGCCGCGGCTCGGCTTCGAGACCGACCACCGCACCATCCCGCACGAGCTGGGCTGGATCGGTTCCGCCGTGCATCTGCAGAAGGGCTGCTACCGGGGCCAGGAGACGGTCGCCCGGGTGCAGAACCTGGGCAAGCCGCCGCGTCGGCTGGTCTTCCTGCACCTGGACGGCAGCGAGGTGCACCTGCCCGCGCCGGGCACCGAGCTGCGCCTCGCGGACGACGGCCCGGACGGCCGGAGGATCGGCTTCATCACGACCTCCGTACGCCACCACGAGCTGGGCCCGGTCGCTCTCGCGCTGGTGAAGCGGAACGTCCCGGTGGACGCCCGGCTGCTCGCCGGCGACACGGCCGCCGCGCAGGAGACCGTCGTCGAACCCTGACCCGCGCGGCTCAGGACGCGGAGCTCACATCTCCAGCAGCACGGTGAACGGGCCGTCGTTCGTCAGCGACACCCGCATCTGCGCGCCGAACCGGCCCGTCGCCACCGTCGCGCCCAGCGCGCGCAGCTGCGCCACCACCTCGTCGACCAGCGGCTCGGCGAGGTCGCCGGGGGCGGCCGCGTTCCAGGTGGGGCGGCGGCCCTTACGGGCGTCTCCGTAGAGGGTGAACTGGCTGATCACCAGGAGCGGGGCGCCGACGTCGCTGCAGGACTTCTCGTCCTTCAGCATCCGGAGCGACCACAGTTTGCGGGCGAGCTGCGCCGCCTTCTCCTCGGTGTCCTCGTGGGTGACGCCGACCAGGACGCACAGACCCTCGCCCTCGATCTCCCCCACGGTCTCGCCGTCCACGACGACGCTCGCGCCGTCCACCCTCTGCACCACCGCACGCATACGCCCATGATGCCGGTCCGCGAACAGACGACCGACGGCGGCCCGCGGGACGCCCCGGTCGGGCTATTTTTACTCCTTAGCGCCCATCTGGGGCGGATCGGGGCCACTCGGATACATTGCGGCCGCTCAGGGTGGCACCATGCTGGCACATGCCGGTCGAGGGGACGGTTGAGGCACATGAGCACACCGGGGACCGGGCAGTCGTCTGCGGCTGTCGCGTTGACCCAAGAGGGCGCGGGGGAACGGGAGTTCCGCCGGCCGCCCACGCAGCGCACGGACAGCCCCGCGCTGCCCGGGGACGGGACGGAGGACGGTCTGACCGGGCTGAGCCTGGCGGAGCTGCGCGCGACACGGCGGGACGCGCAGCGCGACGAGGCCGACCTCAGCTACGTACGGCGGCTGCTGCAGGGGCGGATCGACATCCTGCGCGCGGAGCTGGCCCGGCGCGACCTGCCGGCGGGGGCGCCCGCGGCCGTCGCGCCGGGGGAGACCTCCGTCGTGCAGCGGCTGCCGGAGATCCTGCGCGACACCCCGGCACGCCACCGGTCCTCCGCCCGCCACCTCACGCTGGGCACGCCGCGCGGCGAGGAGTACCGGCGGCTGGCCGCCGAGATGCTCGGCGAGGTGGAGCTGTCCGACCTGGGCGCGCGCACGGACGGCGAGCTGCACACGGCGATGGCCCGGCTGACGGGGTACGAGCAGCAGGTGTCGCGGCGGCGGCAGCGGCTGCAGCGCACCGCCGACGCGTGCGGGGCGGAGATCACCCGGCGGTACCGGGAGGGGGAGGCGCAGGTCGACGACCTGCTGGTGTGAGGTCCGGGGCCCGGGAAACCGCGTCGACACCCGCCGCGAGACCGACCTAACGTGGCCCCATGACCTCCCGTGCCGACATCGACGTACGCCCCATCGACGAGTCCGAGTTCGCCGACTGGAACCGGGCCATGAACATCGGCTTCCTGCGTGAGCCGACCACGCCCGAGGAGGTGCTCGACGCGCGTCGGGCGCAGTTCACGCCCGGCCGCTCGGTGGGCGCCTTCGACGGCGGGCGCTGCGTCGCCACCTTCCGCTCCTTCGCGCAGGAGCTCACGGTGGTCGGCGGGGCGGTCGTGCCGGCCGACGCGGTCACCAACGTCACCGTCTCCCCGACCCACCGCCGGCGCGGGCTGCTGACCCGGATGATGGCCCAGGACCTCGCCGCGGCGAAGGAGCGGGGGGACGTCGTCGCCACGCTGATCGCCGCCGAGTACCCGATCTACGGGCGGTACGGCTTCGGCCCGGCCACCTGGACCACCGAGTGGACGGTCGACGTGCCGCGCGCCGGGCTCGACCCGCGCTGGGCGGGCCCGGAGGACGGCGGCCGCATCGACCTGGTGGACGCCGAGGACGTCCGCAAGCACGGCCCCGAACTGCACGAGCGGCTGCGCCGGTCCCAGCCGGGCGCGGTGAGCCGCGACGAGCTGTGGTGGAGGACCACCACCGGCGCCGTGCGCTCCCACGCGACGTTCCACGAGCCGTACTACGTGATCCACCGCTCGGCCGGCGGCGAGGTCGAGGGCATGGCCGCCTACACCACGGACGGCAAGTGGGGCGACGGCAAGCAGCCGTTGAACACGGTCCAGGTGAAGTGGCTGACCGGGGTGACCCCGGCCGCCGAGCGGGCGCTGTGGCGGTACCTCTGCTCGATCGACTGGGTGGTCGCGGTCCGGACCGGCTACCGGGCCCCCGACGACCTGCTCCCGCACTTCCTGCCCGACCCGCGCGCCGCCGCCGTCACCACACAGGCCGACTGGCTGTGGGTGCGCATCCTCGATGTCGTGCGGGCGCTGGAGGCGCGGACGTACGGGGCGGCGGGGCCGCTGGTGCTGGAGGTGGCCGACGCGGGCGGACTGGCCGGTGGACGGTACCGGCTGGAGGCGTCGGCGGACGGCGCCGGCACCTGTGCGCCGACCACCGAGGACCCGGATCTCTCCCTGGACGTCGCGGACCTGGCGACGCTGTGGCTCGGCGACGAGTCGGCGGTGCGGCTCGCTGCGCTGGGCCGGGTCCGGGAAGGACGAGCGGGCGCCGCCCGTCAGGCCGACGCCCTGCTGCGTACGTCCAGGCGACCGTGGTGCCCGGACATCTTCTGAGTGCTGTTGCTGTTGCTGTTCGGGCGCGGTCGCGTCGTCACGTGGCCGCGTGGCCACGCGGTGCGTGGTCGCGTGCGCGCTCCTGCTGCCGCTTCCTCCTTCCGCCGGCGACGGGTGGGCGTGGTCGTGCATCCGTAGCGAGCTGTTCAGTTGTGGTTGTGGTGGTGCGCCGCCGGCGGGCTCCCGGCTCCCCTCCGGAAGGGAGCCCGGCCGGCGGTCCGTGCGGAGTGCCGTCAGCCGGACTGGGCGAAGAGCATCACGAGGATGACCGCGCCGATGCCGCCGATCATGGTGTTCCGTGCCTTGATGCCCACGGTGAGGGCGACGAAGGCGATGATTCCCATCGGGCCGTACTTCCACTGGACGAGCTGCTCGAACCCGATGGCCAGGGCGGCGACGACGACGGCGACGAGCGGCATGGCGGTCCCCCTTTGTCCGGCGGCCTCCCCCCTCGCCCTCCTGGTGATCCAACCCCTCTGTGGGTCTGCCAGGTTGAGCAAGTTGGTGACCAACTTGGTTGTAGTTATCTCCACTTGGAGGAGTCCTATAACCACCCTCTGAGGAACTGCCGGAAGATGGCGAGAAGTTGTAGTGTTCGGCCGTGGAGCCGGAACACGCCTCCGTCCATGGACGGAAGAAGCCGCAGCGGCCACAGCGGACGCATCGTGAGGTGGCCGACGAGCTGCGCGCCCGGATCCGGTCCGGAGCGCTGCGGCCGGGCCAGCGCATGCCCACGCAGGCACAGCTGGCCGCCGAGTTCGGCGTCGAGCGGCAGGCCGTGCGGGGCGCGTTGCGCATCCTCCAGTCGGAACACCTGCTGACCAACGTCTCCAAGGGGGCGCCCGCGACCGTCGCGGACCGCGCCGACCGGGCCCCGGCGGGCCCCGCCACCCCGCCGCAGCCCACCACGGTGGCGCTCGCGCCCCGGATGACGGCCGCCTTCGAGGCGGACCACGTGGAGATCGACGCCGTCTGCCTGACCGCCGTCTCCCTCACCCTCGCCATCGGCGAACCGCTGCGGCAGATCTACACGGGGCGGCTGAAACCGGCCAAGGTCGACGTCCGCGTCCTGCTGCCCAGCCGGAACATCGACCTGGCCTTCCCGGCGCCGGTCGGCGGGCGGCAGGGGGACGGGGACCCGGTGCACGAGCGCTGGCTGGCCCAGCGCAATGCCCAGGGGCAGGTGCTCCGCCACAACCTGCAGGCCCTGCGCGCCACGCACGGGATCGACGTGCGCGTGACCTTCCGCGCGCTGCCCTTCACCCCGCCGGTGAAGCTGTACCTGCTCAACAACGCCGAGGCGTTGTTCGCCTACTACACGGTGACCCGCAGCGAGGCGCAGATCGGCCGGGAGAGCCTGCCGACGTACGACACGCAGGGCATGCGGTCGATGCTGTTCGCCTTCGAGCGGGGTGCCGGACGGCGCGACACGACCTTCGTCGAGCAGTCCCGGCTGTGGTTCAACGCACTGTGGGAGACGATCAGTTCGGAGCTGGAGCTCACGGACTGACGTCTCCCGCAGCGGTTCGGCCGGGCCGGCCGCGGTCCCCCGGCGGCCGGGGCGGACCGGTCACAGGGCGGGGCGGGTCAGGAGCAGTGCGAGCAGCACCGCTCCGGCGGAGCTGACGCCGGGCCGGTTGGCGTGGATGCCCACGGTGACCAGCAGCAGGCCGAGGAGGCCGGCCGCGCCGTACCTCCACTGGACGAGCTGCTCGACGGTGACGACGACGACGGCGGAGATCAGGGCGATGACGGGCATGGTGTACCCCCTTCGGGCAGAGACGGTGGAACGGGGTGACGGTGCGGGCGGCCCCGTGGCGGCGACGGCCGACGGCCGAGCGAACGGAACGCTAACTTCCGCCAACTCCGCCAAGTTGGCAACCAACTTTAGTGAAGTTGTCCCCACTTGGCCCCTGCTCATAAACAACTTTCAAACAACTCCCTTTAGATGGATCACAGTTGTAGCGTTTGACCGTGGCCCAGGAGAACGTGTCAGTGAACGGCAGCAGCAGGCTCTCGGCCCAGGAGATCGCCGACATCCTGCGGGAACGCATCCGCAGGGGTGAACTGAAGGCGGGCGACCGGCTGCCCACGCAGGCCGAGCTGGCCGAGGAGTTCGGCGTGGAGCGCGGCACCGTCCGCCAGGCCCTGCGCGCCCTTCAGGACGACGGGCTCCTCAGCAACGTCAGCAAGGGCAGCCCGCCCCGGATCGCCGCGCCCGCACCGGCACGGGAGGAGCCCCAGCCGACGATGGCGGGGCTGGCGCCGCGGCTGACGGAGGCGTTCTCCACGCCCCGCGTGCGGATCGACGCCGTATGCCTCACCGCGGAGAGCTTCATGCTGGCGGTGGGCGAACCGGTCCGGCACATCCACGAGGGCCGCATCCGCCCCGAGGCGATCGACGTGCGCATCATGCTGCCGTCCCGGCGGATCAACCTCGCCTTCCCCGTGCCGGTCGACGGCCGCGACGCGGGCGAGGAGGACCCGGTCCACGAGCGCTGGCTGGCCCAGCGCAACTCCCAGGCCCGCGTGCTCCAGCACAACCTGCAGGCCCTGCGCGCCACGCACGGGATCGACGTGCACGTGTCCTTCCGCGCGCTGCCCTTCACCCCGCCGGTCAAGCTGTACCTGCTCAACGACGAGGAGGCGCTGATCGGTTACTACATGCTGACCCGGCGCGAGGAGGAGTGGGAGAGCCAGACCCTGGAGATGTACGACGCCCTCGGCTCCGCGTCCCTCCTCTTCTCCTTCGCCAAGCGGGCCGGCCGGCGGGACCAGGCGTTCGTGGAGGAATCCCAGAAGTGGTTCGACGCCCTCTGGGAAACCATCACGACGGACCTGACACTCTCCTGGTGACTTCTGAGACGCAGCAGACCGAAGCGGTGACAGCCGGGACCGAGACGGAACCGGACGACCTGCGGAACCTGATCGAAGGTGCCCGCGTCGTGCTGTGGGACTTCGACGGCCCCGTCTGCCGCCTGTTCGCGGGCCACTCCGCCGAGCGGGTGGCGCGGGACCTGGTGGAGTGGCTGGAGGGGCAGGGGCTGCACGGCCTGCTCGACGAGACCGAACGCGAGTCCCTCGACCCGCACGCCGTCCTGCGCGCCGTGGACCGCCGGCACCCCGGCAGCGACCTCGTCGCGGAACTGGAGGAACGTCTCACCCAGGAGGAGCTGAAGGCCGCCGCCTCGGCGAGACCCACGCCCTATGCCGATCCGCTGGTCCACACCTGGACGGCGGTGGGCGCCCGCCTGGCCGTCACCACCAACAACTCCCCGCGCGTGGTGCGGGAGTACCTCACCTCACGGGGCGCCCTGCCGTGCTTCGCCCCGCACCTCTACGGCCGCACGCGGGAACTCCAGTACCTCAAGCCGCACCCGCACTGCCTCCGCCGCGCCCTGAACGCGATGGGCGCCGCCCCGTCGGCCGCCCTGATGATCGGCGACACGCCGTCCGACCTCCAGGCGGCGCGGGCGGTGGGCGTGCCGTTCCTGGGCTATGCCCGCAACGACCGCAAGCACAAGCTGTTGCGGGACGCGGGGGCGGGGGCGATCGTCGGCTCGCTGGAGCCGGTGCTGAAGGCGGTGCGGGAGGCGGGCCGGGTCTGAAGCACCAGCGCGGCGGGCGCCCGTGTCCGGCTCCGGTCGGAGCGCGTCCGTCGCGGCTTCTTCTCCGCGTGACGGAGGTGCTGTACGATCCGGCCACCGATCGAGCCCATCCCTTCCCCCGTTCGTACCAGGGAGCACATCGGCGACCGGAACGGGCTTCCGTACCTCCGGGCACGTGGGTGACACCCCCCGGCCCGGCGCCGGACAGCGTGCGGTTGACTTCCGCGTGCGGGAACGGGGGCCGCGTGCCTACCGTCATTTGTGTCTCCCTCGTACGTCACGGAGCGGCCAGTGGGCGCACCACCTCTTCCCCGACCGGCCCTCGGGGCGCCCACCACGCCGGACGAGCGGCTCCGCAGCTTCGTGGAACGCGCCACCTGGTGCGGCACGACCACCAGCGGTCACCACAACCAGAACCACGTGCTGCCGGTGCGGGAGCCGGAGGCGCGTCTGCTGGGCCGTGAGCCGGGGACGTCGGTGACGGTGCGCGTCCGCCGGGCCGAGGCCCTGCCGGTGGTGATCAGGACCTGGGACGACGAGGACGGGATCCTCGGGGCGGTCGAGGGCGTGCTGCCGCACGTGCCGCAGTGCCTCGCGAAGGGCCCGGGCTTCGCCGTCCACAGCTATGTGGAAGGCGTTCCCCTGTCCAGCGTCTGCGCCAACGGAAAGCCCCTGGACACCCTGCTCATGCGGGCGCTGGTCGGACAGCTCGCCCGGATGACACGGGTCAGACGCAGCGCCCTGCCGCCCCTGCCGCCTCACTGGCCCGGTAACGACACCGACAGCCAGGCCTTCCTGCGCACCCTCGCCCACCTCGCGGACCGGCAGATCCGCCGGCCCAACTGGACCGCCTTCGGCGGACTGTTCGCGGCGCTCGGCATCCCGGAGGACGCCCTGGTCCGGCTCGCCGAGCGCACCCCCGTCATGACGCGGCGGCCGTACAGCCTGCTCCACGCCGACCTGCACCGCGACAACGTGATCGTCTCCCCCGGCGGCTCGCTCCCTGTCGTCTGCGTCGACTGGGAGCTGGCGACGTACGGCGATCCCCTCCACGACCTGGCGATCCACCTGGTGCGCATGCACTACCCCGAGGGCCAGTGGCCGGAGGTCATCGGCGCCTGGGAGGAGGCCGTGCGCCGTGTCCGCCCGGCAGCCGTCAACGGGCTGGCCAAGGATCTCCCGCACTACCTCGACTTCGAGCGCGCGCAGTCCGTGTTCCCGGACGTGATGCGGGCGGCGCAGTCCCTGGAACAGGCGTACACGCGGAAGAACCTGGACGGGGCGACGGCGGAGGTGGACCGGGCGCTGCGCGCGGCCGCGCGTCCGCTCGGCCTGCGGAGCGTGCCCGGGCCGAAGGAGATCGAGCGGGCGCTGTTCCGCTGGCTGGCGTCACGCGGAGCGCGCGGCGCGGAGGTCGCCGGGTGGTCCCCGGACCGGCGCCTGCCTCTGCCGGAGGACTTCGGTGAGAGTGCGGTCCTCGACGCCCTGTCGGTGGAGGGCGCGGCGCCGGCCGGCCGGGTGTTCAAGGGCACGGCCCACCTCAACACCGTCGTGCGCGTTCCAGGGGTCCCTCACCCCGTCGTCGTACGGCGCAGGCTGCCCGACGTCACCCGGCGGGAGCCGCACTTCCTCAGCGAGCACGCCGTGCTGCGCAGCATCGAGCGGGCGGGTGTCGCCGTGCACGCACCCAGGGCCCTGGCGCTCGGCGAGACGTACCCGAACGACCACTTCGCCATCCACACCTACCTGGGCCCGGAGGACGTCGACCGTCCCCCGGACCACCCCGTGCACGGCCTGCTGCCGCACGAGGCGGACGGGCTGGTGGACCAGCTCTGCGCCCTGACCCGGGTGGACTACGGACAGCTCGATCCGACGGCGGGCGAGCCGGGTTTCCACCGCTGGCTCAAGGACGAGCTGGTCCGCCTCGTGGACGGACTGCCCGGGAAGACGCAGCGGATCGCCCGGCGACTGGGGCTCCCGGACGCCGGGCGGCTGCACCAGATCCTGTCCCGGCAGGGAGTCAGCCACCGGGAGCCCTCCCTGCTGCACGGCGACCTCAACCCGTGGAACCTGGTCCGCCGGGACGGCGGACTGACCATCATCGACTGGGAGATGGCGCTGATCGGGGACCCCCTGTACGACCTGGTCCGGCACATGCACCTCACCCCGACCCGCCCGGAGATCCGGGACCGCATGTTCCGCCGCTGGGAACGCACCCTCCCGGCCGCGTACACGCGCGACTGGCGGAAGGACTGGCAGGTGTACCGGCGGCTGGAGACCGTCCGCTCCGCCTACGTCGACCTCGACCGCATCGTCACCGGAGCGAGCCTCGACGCCCCGAACGTCCGCCGCGCGGTCGCCTCGTACGCGGTGACCCTGGCGGTCGCCAGCGGGGCGCTCGGCCTTCCGGTCCGGGCCACGGCCGATCCCTGTCTTGCCCGCGCCCTGGTCCGAGGCCGGCACGGCCCTGGCGGTGCGTAGGCTCGCCGCATGAGCGAGATCGGCCTGCGGGAGCGCAAGAAGCGGCGGATGTACCGGACGGTGTCGGACATCGCGATCCGGATGTTCCTGGAGCGGGGGTTCGACGCGGTGTCCGTGGCGGAGGTGGCCACCGCGGCCGAGATCTCCAAGCCCACGCTCTTCCGGTACTTCCCCGCGAAGGAGGACCTCGTCCTGTACCGGATCGCGGACCACGAGGAGGAGCCCGCACGGGTCGTGCGGGAGGGGCCGACGCCCCTCGAAGCGCTGCGGCGCCACTTCCTGGAAGGGCTGGAGCGGTGCGATCCCGTCACCGGGCTCAACGACGATCCCGAGGTGCTCGCCTTTCACACGCTGCTGTACGGCACACCCTCCCTGGTCGCCCGGCTGTACGGCCAGCTGGAGCGGACCGAGGAGGCGCTGGCCGAGGCGCTCGGGGGCGGGCTCGACGCCCGGCTGGCCGCCGGGCAGATCATCGCCGTGCGGCGGATCCTCGCGCAGGAGAACTGGCGGCGGATCGCGGCGGGCGAGCGCCTCGACGACGTGCGCGAGGACGCGGTGACCGCGGCGGAGCGGGCGTTCGGGATGCTGGCGCGGGGCCTGCCCGCATGGGTGACCGAGTAAAAAACGTTACTAGGTTGCTTTTCTTGCTACGCTCGGGTGAATGACGTCTGACGTTTCCGTACCGCAGCACGCCCTCGACCAGGAACGCGCCCACCACGACCGCTGCCGTGAGGCCCTTGCCGCCATGACCGGGGGCGCCGACGAGCAGGTGACCACCGGCGAGGACGTCTCCGCGTCCGGCGCCGACGCCGAGGTTCTCGGGCACCGCCTGCGCAGCCGGGCCAAGGAACTCCGCGAACTGCCGCCCGGCCCGCTGTTCTTCGGGCGCCTGGACTTCGGCCGGGGCGAGCCCGGCCACGCCGGGCAGAGCTACCACATCGGGCGGCTGCGGATCACCGAACACCCAGCCTCCCCGCCCCTCGTCGTCGACTGGCGGGCGCCGGTGTCCCGCACCTTCTACCAGGCGTCCGCCCGCGACCCGCAGGGCGTGGTCGTGCGCCGGCGGTTCGGCTGGGCGCCCGGCAGCAAGGGCGACTCCGGCGACCTGACCGGCCTGGAGGACGAGCACCTGGAGCGGGGCGAGGACCGGGTCAGCGGAATCGTCGCCCGGGAGATCGAGCGGCCGCGCGTCGGCCCGATGCGGGACATCGCCGCCACCATCCAGCCCGAGCAGGACGACCTCGTACGCGGCGACCTGGGCCGCACGGTGTGCGTGCAGGGCGCTCCCGGCACCGGCAAGACCGCCGTCGGCCTGCACCGGGCGGCCTACCTGCTCTACACGCACCCGCGGCGCATGCGGCGTGACGGACTCCTCGTCCTCGGACCGAACCGGACCTTCCTCACCTACATCGCCGAGGTCCTGCCCTCCCTCGGCGAGACCGGCGTACGGCAGTCGACCCTCGCCGAGGAGATCGCCCGGCACCCGGCGACCGGTGAGGACGACGAGCGGACCGCCCTCGTCAAGCACGGCACTCGCATGGCGGAGGTGCTGCGCCGAGCGCTGTACGCGCGGGTGCGCACCGGCCATGAGGACTCGCTGGCCGTGTCCGACGGCTCCTACCGGTGGCGGGTCGACGGGGACGCGCTGGCGCGGATCGTCGCCGGCGTGCTGGACGAGGCCCCGCCGTACGCCGTGGGGCGGGAGCGGGTGCGGGCCCGCATCGTGCGGGCGGTACGGGAGCAGGCCGAGCGGCGCAGCGGTCCGCGCGGCGCCGCCTGGGTGCGCCGGCTCGAGCGGGCCCGGCCGGTGTCGGCGTACGTGGACGCCGTCTGGCCGGACGTGCGGCCGGAGCAGGTGGTGGCGGAACTGCTGTCGGACGCCGACCCGTTGGGGCGTGCGGCCGACGGGATCCTGGACGCGGAGGAGCAGTGCGCCCTGCTGTGGGCGCGCCCGCCGCGGTCGTGGCGGTCGGCAGTCTGGTCGGCCGCCGATCTGCTGCTGCTCGACGAGGTGGCCGGACTGATCGAACACCCCGAGGGATACGGACACGTCGTGGTCGACGAGGCGCAGGATCTGTCCCCGATGGAGTGCCGGGCCATCGCCCGCCGGGCCGCCTTCGGATCGCTCACCGTGCTGGGCGACCTGGCGCAGGGCACGACTCCCTGGGCGGCGCGCTCCTGGCCCGAGCAACTGCGCCACCTGGGCCGCCCCGGTGCGGCCGTCACGCCGCTCACCACCGGTTTCCGGGTGCCGCAGGCGGTGGTGGAGCTGACCAACCGGCTGCTGCGGCGGTTGGACGTGAACGTTCCGGCGGCCCGCTCCCTGCGCCCGGACGGCGAGGTGCGCAACCGGGTCGTCGCGGACCCCGCGGAGGTGCCGGGCGCGGTCGTGGCCGCCGTACGGGAGGCCCTGGAGCGGGAGGGATCCGTCGGCGTCGTGGCGGCGGACGCCCACGTGCCCCTGCTGCGGCGGGCATTGGCGGAGGCCGAGGCCGCGGGGCCGGAGACACCGGAGGAGCGCGTCAGCGTGGTACCGGCGAGCGTCGTCAAGGGCCTGGAGTACGACCACGTGGTGGCGGTGGAGCCGGCCACGATCGCCGAGGCCGAGGAGCGCGGACTGCACCGGCTGTACGTGGTGCTGACCCGGGCGGTGTCCCGCCTGGAGGTGGTGCGGGCGCGGCCCCTGCCGTTCTGACACGGCCCCCGGCCGCTCAGCCCTCTTCGTCCTCCCCCGGCGGCGTCAACGCCCGCGACCACCGCTCCGTCTGCACGACATGCGCCTCCGCAGCGCCCGGACCGCCGCCTTCGCCGCCACGTGGCCTCCGGAACACGCCGGATCCCGCGGGCATCCGGAAGGCCTGGCGAGAACGGGGGCTGCGACGTCGAGGGCAGGCTGCCGGTCAGGCCCTGGGGGGGCGGAGCCGCGGGACGTACGTGCCCGATCCGTGGCGGGGATCGATCACTCCCGGCGCCGCCGGCGCCCGCACCGCCTCGCGCAACGAGACCCGCGAGACGCCAGGTTCTTCGCAGGGGTCCGCCCCGGGCGGAGCCCGGCCCCGGCGCCGGACCGCCTTGCGGAGCGGGCCGTGGAGAGCCGCGTCGACTGCCGGCATCCAGTGCCTCCCCGGACGGGCCGTGTCCGCCGGCCCCCGCCCGAGCGGACTGCAGCGGCCGGGAGATCAGATGCACTCGGTGGAACAGCTCAGGGTCATCTGGTCTCCAGTCGCTCACACACCTTGTTGTGACCGAAAACGCCATGCCAGCATCCCTGATCATCAGATGTCCTGCCCTCCGGGTCTCCCGAGGGTCCGATGTCCCTCGCGGATGGGAGTCATGTGAGCGAGACCGACGTCAGCACCGCGCCCCGCCCCCTGCTGCTGGCCGACGGCCGGCCGGCGGTGGGAGCGTGGACGCTGGATCCCGCCCTGCGCCACCTCAACCACGGCTCCTTCGGCGCCGTCCCGCTCGTCGCCCAGCAGCGGCAGAACGCGCTGCGGGCGGAGATGGAGCGGGCGCCGGTGGTGTGGTTCCCCGAGCTGCCGGGGCGGATCGCGGCGGCCCGCGCCGGACTCGCCGCGTTCCTCGGCGCCGACGCGGGCGACCTCGCCCTGGTGCCCAACGCCAGCGCCGGGGCGAGCGTCGTCCACGCGAACCTCGAGCGGCGGGCCGGCGGCGAGATCGTCGTCACCGACCACGGCTACGGCGCCGTCACCATGGGCGCCGAACGCCTCGCCCGCCGCTGGGGCGGCCGGGTGCACACCGCCCGGGTGCCGCTGGACGCGGGCGAGGAGCAGGCGTACGAGGCGGTCATGGCGGAGGTCAGCGACGCCACCGGTCTCCTGGTCGTCGACCAGATCACCTCCGCGACCGCCCGTCGGCTCCCCGTGGAGCGGATCGGCGCGGAGGCGGCCCGGCGCGGTGTCCCGCTGCTCGTCGACGGCGCCCACGCGCCCGGCCTGCTCGCCGCGCCCCTCGCCGGGCTGACCTGCGACTTCTGGACGGGCAACCTCCACAAGTGGGCCTGCGCCCCGCGCGGTACCGCCGCCCTGGTCGCCCGCGGCCCGCTGCGGGACGGCCTGCACCCGCTGATCGACTCCTGGGGCGCGCCCGGCCCGTACCCGGACCGGTTCGACCAGCAGGGCACCCTCGACGCCACCGGTCACCTCGCCGCGCAGACCGCGCTGGACTTCGTCGGCAGCACCTGGGGCTGGGACGAGGCCCGCCGCTACATGGACGAGCTGGCCGGGTACGGCGAGCGGGTCGTGGCCGCCGCCGTCACCGAACTGACCGGCGAGGACGCCCGCGTGGACGTCGGGATGCCGGTGCCCGGCATGCGGCTGGTGCAGCTGCCGGACGGGCTGGCCGACAGCCGGGTCGCCGCGGACGCCCTGCGCGACCGGGTGGCCGCGGAGCTGGGCGTCGAGGCCGCGTTCACCGCCTTCGGCGGCACCGGCTACGTACGGCTGTCCGCGCACGTCTACAACACCGGCGAGGACTACGAGTACTTCGCCGAGCGCTGCGTGCCCGTGCTCGGCGCGTGGGCGCGCGCCGCCCGCTCCAGCCGGTCGCGGTAGGCCGCCCACCAGGCCGGGTCCGCCGAGGGAAGGCTGGTGGCGCCCGGCCGCTCGCCCGTCGCGCCGTCCAGCCGCTCGCGCAGGATGTCGGCGTGGCCCGCGTGCCGGCTGGTGTCGGCGACGACGCGGACCACGGCGTGGTGCAGGGTCAGCTCGTTCCGGTCCTCGGGCCACCACGGCACCGTGCCCACCGTGTCCAGCGGGAGCGCCCCGATGGTCGCGTCGGCATGCGCCCAGGCCCGCCGGTACAGGCCGGCGATGTCGGCACGCGTCTCGTCGGGCGTGGCCCACATGTCCCCGTTGACCTCCGCGCCCTCCGCGAGCCACGGCAGCGGCTCCCCGGACGGCCGCCCGAACGTGTCCCCGAGGTAGCCGAGTTCGACTCCGGCGGCATGCTTCACCAGCCCGAGCAGATTGGTCCCGGTCGGCGTCAACGGCCGCCGGACGTCGTACTCGGACAGCCCTTCCAGCTTCCGGAGCAGCGCGTCACGGGCCTCCTGGAGGTAGCGGTGCAGATCGGCCTTGGCGGCGTCGGTGAGCGTCATGGGGTTCAGTGTGCCGAGTGTGCCGAGTGCGCCGGCCGGGGGCGTCCGCATCCGCCTGACGGGCTCGTGCGGGCACGGCAAGGCCCGCTCAGCGCGGCGCCGCGTCCCCGAGGACCGCCTCCAGGCGGCTGCGGCACTCCAGGGCGAAGGCCGGGAACGTGTGCCAGTAGTACGGGATGCCGGCGACGGCGACCGCGATGGCCCAGGCGCGGGCGCGGAGCCAGGTCGGGGTGTCGAGGGCCAGGGTGTCCCGGTAGGCGTGACGGGCCTCGGGCGGGAGGTCCCAGACGGGGGCGTGCTCGGCGTCGGGGAAGCCGACCGAGAGCGCGCCGAAGTCGATCACGGCGTGGAGCGCGCCGTCGCGGGCCAGGAGGTTGGCCGGCCTGAGGTCGCCGTGGAGCCAGACGTGCGGACCGGAGGGGCCGGGCAGGTCGAGTGCCGCCCGCCACATCCGCTCCAGCGTGTCGACGTCGAGGTCCAGCCCCTCGACGGTCCGGCACGCGTCGAAGCCCTCGCCGACCCACTCGTCGCACGGCGCCAGGGTGCCTCCCCGGTACCAGGACAGGCCGCCCGCCCGTGCCGCGCCCATGAGGTCGACGCGGTGCAACTCCCTCACGAACTCCGCCAGGCCGGCGCCGAAGGCGGCCCAGTCCCGCACGGTGTCCGGGCCGACGTCCTCACCATCGATCCAGCGGTGGACGGCCCAGGGGACCGGGTAGGCGTCGGTGGGCGTCCCGGCGTGCACGGGTTCGGGCACCCGGAGCGGGAGGAGGGGCGCGAGACGAGGCAGCCACTCCTGCTCCTTGCGCAGGGAGGGGCCGCCGTCCGTGGTCCGCGGGAGACGGACGAGGAGGCCGTCGCCCAGCCGGTACAGGGTGTTGTCCGTGCCCGCGCCCGCGGCCCGCAAGGGCAGGCCGGCCCACTGCGGGCACTGCGCCCGCAGCAGCGTCCGGACGAGGCTCTCGTCCACGGCGATCTCGTTGTCGTGCAGCGACGTCACCCGGGAAGTCTGGCCGCCGGACGGCCGCGGGGGCCACCGGGTTTCCCGCTCACCTCACGCCGGGCCCCCTCCGGAGAACCGGTACCCGGCGCAGTCGGCGAGGCGGACGTAACCGAGGCGCTGGTACAGGGCGTTGCTCGTGGGGTTGTCCGGGTCCGCGTAGAGGACGACGTCCGTCGCGCCGGCGTGCAGCGCGGCCCGGCTCACCTCGGTCGTCACGGCGCCCGCGTAGCCGTGGCCCCGGAAGCGGGCCGGGGTGTAGACGGGGTCGACGCGGACCATGCCGCCGACCACCGAGGTGACGGCCGTCATGGAGACGGGGGTGCCGTCCGGGGCCTTCCAGAACGTGAAGTGCCGGTCGCCGAACCGGGACGCGGTCCAGGCGCCGGCGTCGATCAGGTCGATGGACGGCTGTTCCCCGACCTCGACGCAGAAGTCCCGGCACCAGCGCACCACGAGGTCGCGGTCCGCCGCCCCCGCGACATGGGCCCGGCCCTCCGGATGGGGCCGGGGCGGGGTGAGCGTGCCGAGGCGGTAGAGGTGCGTGCGCCAGAACGGGGCCGGCTCCGCGCCGGTGCGCCGCTGCCAGGCCGCGGCGAAGGCGGCGGCCGTGTCCTGGTCGGCGATGACCTGGGCGGGGGAGTGGCCGAGGGCGGCCAGGCGGGCGGCGAGGGCGCCGGTGCCGTCGGCGGTCAGCGGGGTGAGGCCGAGACGGCCGCGCGGGGTGAGGTAGCAGACCGCGCGGACCGTGCCCTCCGTCTCCAGCCGGCCGAGGACGGAGGCGCCCGCGCCGGGGAGGCGCAGCTTCTCGATGTCCGTCAGCGGTGTGGTGTGCAGGGCGGGTTGCGAGCGGAGGAAGTCCCCGGCTCGGGTGAGGAAGTCCTCGACGTCGGTGGTGAGGTGCCAGTGGTCCGGAAGCATGCCTCATCGTGCCGGACGCGGGGCCGGTGCGGGCGGGGGTCCGCACCGGCCCGGCGAACACGGCGGACGACGGCGGTGCCTACGCCTGTTCCACCACGTCCGCGACGACGCAGCTCACGTTGTCGGGACCGCCCGACTCGTCGGCGAGGGCGACGAGTCCGCGGACCGCCGCCTCGGGCGCGGGGGCGTCGGTGAGCACCCGGAGGACGCCTTCGGCGGGGACGACCGTGGACAGGCCGTCGGAACAGAGCAGGTAGCGGTCACCGACGCGGACGTCGTGCAGGCGCAGGTCGGGTGTGGAGTCGGCGCCCCGGCCCAGGGCGCGCAGCAGCAGGGACCGTTGGGGATGCGAGGCGGCCTCCTCGGGGGTGAGGCGCCCCTCGTCGATCAGCGACTGCACCACCGTGTGGTCGTGGGTGATCTGGAACAGCTCCCCGTCACGCAGGAGATGGACGCGGGAGTCGCCGATGTGGACGAGGGCGAGCTGGGAGCCGGTCCACAGCATCGCGGTGAGCGTGGTGCCCGCGTCGGCGCCGGCGTCGCCGGGTCCCAAGGCGCCGTGCACGGCCTGTTCGGCGCGGCCGAGGGCGTCCTCGAGGGCGTTGAGCAGGTCGCCCGCGGGGAGGGCTTCCGCCTCCAGGCTCCTGAGCGCGTCGACGGCGGCCGCGCTCGCGGGGGCGCCTCCGCTGCCGTAGCCGTCGGCGACGGCGAGCAGGCGGGACCCCGCGTAGGCGGTGTCCTGGTTGCTCGCGCGGACCCGTCCGGTGTCGGACAGGGCGGCGTGACGCAGCGCGAGGGGTGCGGTGGTGGGAGACATGGCGGGGTCCTTCCCGGACAGGTGGTCGACGAGGAAGGAGGCCAGGTCGCGCCGTGCGGCGGTGTCGGCCTCGACCCGGGCCCAGAACGCGCGGATCTCCCCGGCCGCCTCGCCCGCCTCCAGGGCGCAGACCCGCTGGATGCGGGCGAGCGGCATGCCCAGCCGCCGGAGCCAGGCGACCAGCCGGGCCTGCTCCAACTGCGCGGGCGCGTAACGGCGGTAGCCGGTGTCCGGGTCGACGCGGGCGGGGGTCAGCAGACCGAGCTCGTCGTACAGCCTCAGCGCCTTGGGCGACAGCCGGGACGCCTTCGCGAACGCTCCGATGGTCAGCAGCTCCATGTACGTCCCTCCTCGTGCCGGGCCCGTCGCCCGACCCCACCGATGCTGGGCGCTCCCCCGAGGTGAAGGTCAACAGCGGGCCGCGCCGCGCGCGAGCGCACTCTTGCAAGCGGGTTGCTTGCAATTGTTAGCGCGGTGCGTCATGGTGGGAGACATGGCATCCCTGAACGTCGGCGGTCTCGGTGAGTATCTGCGCGAGCAGCGGCGCAACGCGCAGCTGTCGCTGCGGCAGCTCGCCGACGCCGCCGGGGTGTCCAATCCGTACCTGAGCCAGATCGAGCGCGGGCTGCGCAAGCCCAGCGCGGAGGTGCTCCAGCAGGTCGCCAAGGCGCTGCGCATCTCCGCCGAGACGCTGTACGTCCGCGCCGGGATCCTCGACGCCGAGCGCGACCGGGACGAGGTCGAGACGCGCGCCGTGATCCTCGCCGATCCCACGCTGAACGAGCGCCAGAAGCAGGTGCTCCTCCAGATCTACGACTCCTTCCGCAAGGAGAACGGATTCGGGGGCGGCGAAGACGGTGAGGCGGATCCCGCCGGACCCGAGCCGGGTACGGAGGCCTCCGCCGGCAAGGGCGGCAGACCCGCCGAACGCCCCGGCCGCGAGGCCGGCGACGACGACAGCGGTCCGCGGCGGACGGCCGGCTGAGCCGGCCAGGGCACCGGCCGTCCGCCGCGGACCACACAGACCCTCAGCCGAAACGACATCCGGGAGGACCCTCACCATGGCCATCACCGACGACCTGCGCAAGACCCTCAGCGACCCCAAGCCGCTCTACTTCGCCGCCGGCACCGCCGACCTGGCGCTGCAGCAGGCCAAGAAGGTGCCGGCCCTGGTGGAGCAGCTGCGCACCGAGGCCCCGGCCCGCATCGAGGCCGTGCGCAACACCGACCCCAAGGCCGTCCAGGAGCGGGTGACCGTCCGGGTCCGGGAGACGCAGGAGACCCTGCAGACCAAGGCCAACGAGCTGTTCGGGTCGATCGACACCGACCTGAAGAAGCTCGGCGAGACCGCCCAGGACCTCGCGCTGCGCAGCGTGGGCGTCGCCGCCGAGTACGCGGTCAAGGCCCGCGAGGCCTACGAGAAGCTCGCCGAGCAGGGCGAGCAGGCCGTGAAGACCTGGCGCGGCGAGGCCGCCGAGGGCATCGAGGACATCGCCGTGGCCGTCGAGCCGTCGGCCGAGCCGAAGCCCGCGCCCGCCCCGGCCGGGACCGGGGCCGGGGAGAAGCCGGCCGGGGCGGAGCGGGGCGAGCCCGCCGCGGCCACGGAGCCGGCGGCGAGGAAGCCCGCCGCGAAGAAGACCCCGGAGGCCCGCAAGGCCACGGCGAAGAAGACGACCCCGCCCGCGAAGTGAGCGGCGCGGGACCCCGCTGAAACGGGACGGAACGGCACGGGCCGGGCACGTGTGCGGTGCCCGGCCCGTTCACCGGGTATCCGGCCGGCGGATGCGGGTACGGTGACGGCGGGAAGACGACGTGGCGCCCGCCGGCGGCGCGACAAGGACGACGGCGCGGTGGACGAGCCGATCACGGGTGGTGGACGTAGTGCTGATGCAGGGCTTCGCTGATTTCTTGTGGCTGCTGAGCATGGCTTTGATCCTGTTCAGCGGCTTCGCGCTGATCGACGCCGCCACGCGCCGTGAGGACGCCTACCGCGCGGCGGACAAGAAGACCAAGCCGTTCTGGCTGATCATCCTGGGTCTCGCCTTCGTGGTGAACCTGATCTTCAACATCCTGTCGTTCCTGCCGATCATCGGCCTGATCGCGACGATCGTGTACATGGTCGACGTGCGCCCGGCGCTGCGCGGTCTGTCCGGCGGCGGCCGGAGCCGCAAGGGCTCCAGCAGCGACGGCCCCTACGGCCCGTACAACGGCGGACGCTGAGCAGGAGACCCCCGCAGCCCGGGGCCGGGCAGACCCGGAGGGCGCTCAGCGCGCCCGGTCCAGCAGCAGCACCGCCACGTCGTCCGTCAGCTCGCCGCCGTTGAGGTCCCGGACCTCGTTGACGGCGGTGCGCAGCAGTGCCTCGCCGCTCAGGCCCTCGGCGATCCGGCGGCGGATCATCTCCACCATGCCGTCCTGGCCGAGCCGCTCCCCGGTGTCGCCGACCCGGCCCTCGATCAGACCGTCGGTGTAGAGCATCAGGCTCCACTCGGCGCCCAGCTCCACCTGCGTCCGCGGCCAGCGGGCGCGCGGCAGCAGTCCGAGCGCCGGACCGTTGTCGTCGTACGGCAGCAGCCGTGCGGGCATGCCCGGGGCGGCCAGCAGCGGCGACGGGTGGCCGGCCAGGCACAGGCCCGCCCGGCGGCCGTCGGGGGCGATGTCCACCGTGCACAGCGTCGCGAAGATCTCGTCGTCCGGGCGCTCGTGCTCCAGTACCTGCTGCAGCGTGCTCAGCAGCTGGTCCCCGCACAGCCCGGCCAGGGTCAGCGCCCGCCAGGCGATGCGCAGCTCCACGCCGAGCGCCGCCTCGTCCGGGCCGTGCCCGCAGACGTCGCCGATCATGGCGTGCACGGTGCCGTCGGGCGTGCGGACCACGTCGTAGAAGTCGCCGCCGAGCAGGGCGCGGGAGCGGCCGGGCCGGTAGCGGGCGGCGAACCGCAGCGGGGAGCCGTCCAGCAGCGGTGTCGGCAGCAGGCCGCGCTCCAGCCGGCGGTTCTCCTGGGCGCGCAGCCGGCCCTCGGCGAGCCGCCGCTCCGCGGAGTCGGACCGCTTGCGCTCCACCGCGTAGCGGATGGCGCGGCTCAGCAGCCGGCCGTCCAGCTCGTCGCGGACCAGGTAGTCCTGCGCGCCGACCCGTACGGCCTCGGCGCCGCGCTCGGTGTCGTCCGCGCCGGTGAGGGCGAGGACGGCGTGCCGGGGCGCCAGCTCCAGGACGTGCCGGAGCACGGCCAGCTCGTCGCCGTCGTCCGCCCGGCCGGGCGCGGGCAGCGCCAGGTCCAGCAGGATGCAGTGGACGTCGTCGGTCAGCAGCCGCTCGGCCTCGGTGAGGTTGCGGGCGGTGCGGATGCGCATCGGCCGCCCGGCCTGGTCGAGCAGGTCGGGCACGATCGGCGTGCCGCCCGGGTCGTTCTCGATGAGCAGCAGGGTGAGCTGGGCGGGTGTGGCGGTCTGGGTCTTCGCCGGTGCGGCGTCGGACGGGGTGGCCGCGGGGGCCGTCGTCCGGTTCCCGGGCAACTCCTGTGCGGACTCGTCCGGTGCGGCGGCCGCCCCCTGACCGCCTTCCGCGGCCGGGATCGCTCTCTGCCGCGGTACGGGTGCGGGCATGGTTCCGGGTTCCTTCCCTCCCCCCGAGGGCATGGCGGGGCGACGGATCTCGGCCCTGCCCCCCGCGTGCGTCTGGCGTGAGCGGACAGGGGATGCCCCTTCGAACGGGGACGATAGCGGGTGACCGCGCCGCAGCGGAATGGTGTGAGCCACGCCGCTCGGCCAACGGCCGCTGTCATATGCCGCGTTTGCTGCCGCAGTTGGACAGGCCGGAGGCGCTGTGGGGATGACGAACGTCACGTCCACGGGGCGTCGGCCACGAGATCCACGTGCGGTGGGTCACGTGGCCCGTGTCACCGGGCCGTTGGGGCCCGGCGGTGCGGCGACGGCACGGCCCTGGCGTCACTCCACGGCGGGGTCGGGCCGTACGACGCCCAGGATCGGCATCGAACCGGCCCCGGCGAGGGTCACCGTCCGTCCGGGACGGGGCGCGTGGACCATCGTCCCGTCGCCCACGTACATCCCGACGTGGCTGGCGTCGGCCCAGTAGATGATGAGGTCGCCGGGCCGCATGTCCTTGACGTCGACGCGCTTCAGCTGCTGCCACTGCATCTGCGACGTGCGCGGGATGGCCTTCCCCGCGGCCAGCCAGGCCTGCGAGGTGAGTCCGGAGCAGTCGAACGTGTTCGGCCCCTCCGCGCCCCACTGGTACGGCTTGCCGATCTGCGCCGTGGCGTACGCCACGGCCTCGCGGCCCTGCGCGGTCGCCTTCGAGGTGACGTCGTCGAGGACGCCGGAGCTCAGCCAGGTGGCCTGGGCGCGGGCGGCGGCCTGCCGCTCCAGCAGGGCCAGCCGCTCCTTCTCCTCCTGCTCGAGCTCGGCCTCCAGCTTCTCGGCCACCTCGATCCGCTTCTCGATCCGCTGCTGCGCCTCGGCCTTGGCCCTGCGGCCCGCCTCCAGCTTCCGCATCTGCTCCCGCGCGTCCTGGGCGTACTGCTCCAGGTCCTCCTGCGTACGGGTCATCTCCCCGATCAGGCCCTTGGCCGCGTGCTGGCCCTGGCGGACCCGGTCGGCGCCGTCCAGGAAATCCTGCGGGTCGTCGCTCAGCATCAGGTGCGCCTCGGGCGGCAGCCCGCCGCTGCGGTACTGCGCGGCGGCCGCGGCGCCCGCGCGGTCCTTGAGGCCGGCCAGCTTCTCCCGGCCCTCGACGATCCGCTTCGCCAGCCGGGCGACCTGCGCGGTCTGCTGCCGGGCCTTCTCCTCGGCCGCGTTGTACTCGTCGGTGGCCTTGGCGGCCGCGCGGTAGAGGCTTTCGAGTTTCTTGCGGACGGCCTCGAGCTCCTGGTCGCCGGTGACCACGGTGACGCTCGCGGTCGCGCCCGGGTCCGGCGGGGGAGCGGGGGCCGCGAACGCCGCACCGGGCGCGGCCAGTACGGTGACCGCGCAGACCACGGTCACGGCCGCCGTCAGCACTCTGCGCCTGCCTGCCCCCATGCGTGCACCCCCGCCTGGTTAATCGTCAGTAACTTGTCCCTGCCGGGATGCTGCCATGCCGGAGCGCGAAACGACAGGGGGTGTGGACGACGACAGGAGGTGTGGACGACGCCCCCTCCGTCCCGCCGGCCCCTGGACGACCGTCGTCCCGCCGGTGTGACGAACGGCCGGGGGACATCGTTCCCGGCCGGCGGGGTGCGGGAGCCCGGCGTCGCGGCGGCTTCACCACCCTCGCGGCGCCAACGCCCCCCACCGGACGGTGACTTCCCCCTGCCGCCACCGCGCCGGACCGTCCGTCACCGGCCAGTCGGCCGTGAGGTCCCGCACGGCGCGGATCCAGCGCTGGCGTGCGCCGTAGGAGGCGTAGGGCGCGGCGGCCGCCCAGGCGCGGTCGAAGTCGCGGAGGAAGGCGTGCACCGGCTCGCCGGGGACGTTGCGGTGGATGAGCGCCTTGGGCAGGCGTTCCGCCAGGTCGGAGGGGCGGTCCAGGGAGCCGAGCCGGGTCGCGAAGGTGACCGTGCGCGGTCCCTCGGGGCCGAGCGCGACCCACACGTGCCGGCGTCCGATCTCGTCGCAGGTCCCCTCGACCAGCAGCCCGCCGCGTGTGCCGGCCGCCGGGTCGGCCGGCGCGAGCCGTGCGCACAGCCGCCGCCACACGCCGGCGACCTCCCCCTCGTCGTACTGGCGCAGCACGTTCGCCGCGCGGACCAGGACCGGACTGCCCGGCACCGGGATCTCGAAGCCCCCGCGCAGGAACGCCAGCCCCTCCCGCTCGTACGGCCGCGCCGAGGCGACCCGGGCCGGGTCGATCTCCACGCCCGCCACCCGGGTGCGGGGCGCCGTGGTGCGCAGCCGGTGCAGCAGTTCGAGCGCGGTCCAGGGCGCGGCGCCGTAGCCGAGGTCGACGGCGAGCGGGTCGGCGGCGCGGCGCAGCTCGGCGCCGTGCGCGGCCGCGATCCAGCGGTCCATGCGGCGCAGCCGGTTCGGGTTGGTGGTGCCGCGCGTCACCGTGCCCACGGGGGCGGAGGCGGGACGCGGTGTCATGGGGACGAGGGTACGGGGGTACCCGCCCCGGGATCGCGGCGCGTGCGCCGCCACGGCCACGCTCCGCCCGGTCGAACGGTTGAGCCGGACAAGGCAATGATTCGGTAAAGACCGCCGTCGACGGCGTCCCCCGGAAATGGGAACGAGGCGTTCCGACGTTGACGCCGCCGAGGGCCGTACGCCCCCACTCAGCCGTGCTCGCAGCGAGGAGGAACGCCACGTGAGCCACTACATCGCGAGGCTCGGGCGGCGCTCCCCCGCCACCCCGTCACGGCTGCGGCTGCACCGCAGGCCCCGCCGCGTGGCGATGCTCTCCGTGCACACCTCGCCGCTGCACCAGCCGGGCACCGGCGACGCGGGCGGCATGAACGTCTACATCGTGGAGCTGGCCCAGCGCCTCGCCGCGATCAACATCGAGGTGGAGATCTTCACCCGGGCCACCACGGCCGCCCTCCCGCCCGTCGTCGAGCTCGCCCCCGGCGTCCTCGTCCGGCACGTCGACGCGGGCCCCTACGAGGGCCTGGCCAAGGAGGACCTGCCCGCCCAGCTCTGCGCCTTCACCCACGGCGTGATGCAGGCCTGGGCCGGACACCGCCCCGGCCACTACGACCTGGTCCACTCGCACTACTGGCTCTCCGGCCACGTCGGCTGGCTGGCCGCCCAGCGCTGGGGCGTCCCCCTGGTGCACGCCATGCACACCATGGCCAAGGTCAAGAACGCCAACCTCGCCGACGGCGACACGCCCGAGCCCGCCGCCCGCGTGATCGGCGAGACCCAGATCGTCTCCGCCGCCGACCGGCTGATCGCCAACACCGCCGAGGAGGCCGGCGAACTCGTCCACCACTACGCCGCCGACCCCGGCAAGGTCGCCGTCGTCCACCCCGGTGTGAACCTCGGCCGCTTCCGCCCCGCCGACGGCCGCGCCGCCGCCCGCGCCCGCCTGGGCCTGCCCCAGGACGCGCTGATCCCGCTCTTCGCCGGCCGCATCCAGCCCCTCAAGGCCCCCGACGTGCTGCTGCGCGCGGTGGCCGTGCTGCTCGCCGACCGCCCCGAGCTGCGCTCCCGCCTCTGTGTGCCCGTGGTCGGCGGCCCCAGCGGCAGCGGCCTCGCCAAGCCGGAGGGGCTGCAGAAGCTCGCCGCCCGGCTCGGCATCGCCGACGTGGTCCACTTCCACCCGCCGGTCGGGCAGGAGGAGCTCGCGGACTGGTTCCGCGCCGCGTCCGTGCTGGTCATGCCGTCGTACAGCGAGTCGTTCGGGCTGGTCGCCATAGAGGCGCAGGCCTCCGGCACCCCCGTGCTCGCCGCCGCGGTCGGCGGCCTCCCGGTCGCCGTGCGCGACGGGGAGACCGGCTTCCTGATCCAGGGCCACGACCCGGCCGCCTACGCGCACGTGCTGCGGGACCTCGCCGACCGGCCGGAGCTCGCCGCCCGGATGGGCGAGGCCGCCGCCCGGCACGCCCAGTCGTTCGGCTGGGACACCGCGGCCGCCGCCACCGCCGACGTGTACACGGCCGCGGCCCAGGCCCACCGCCGTCACGTACGCTCCCACCATGGCTGACACGGAAGCGGAGCGGCGGGCGGCACAGGTCGTCGAGGACGTGCTGAAGGACGCCGAGCTGGAGTGGGAGAGCCCGGCCCCCGGGACCTACGTGGTGACCCTGCCCGGCACCCGGAAACTGTCCACGACGGTCTCCCTGATCGTCGGCCGGCACACCCTCTCCCTCAACGCCTTCGTCATCCGCCACCCCGACGAGAACGAGGCCGGCGTCCACCGCTGGCTGCTGGAGCGCAACCTCAAGCTGTTCGGCGTGAGTTACGCCGTCGACCCGCTCGGCGACATCTACGTCACCGGCCGCCTGCCGCTGCCCGCGGTCACCCCGAAGGAGCTCGACCGGCTGCTCGGGCAGGTCCTGGAGGCCGCCGACGGCAGCTTCAACACCCTGCTGGAGCTGGGCTTCGCCTCCGCGATCCGCAAGGAGTACGCCTGGCGCGTGTCACGCGGCGAGTCCACCCGCAACCTGGACGCCTTCACCCACCTGCTGCAGCGGCCCTCGGCCGACTGACCACCCCAGGACCGCGCCCCCCGCCACGGGCACGCACCTCGCCCGCCGGAGCGGTGAGCCCGGCGGCCGTACCCCGGTGGGGGGAGAAGGGGGCGAACGGGCGTGCGGGGACGGGCTGTTAGCCTGCCGCGATCCGGGCCCTGGACACAGGGGTCCCATGCATGAAGAGGACGTGCATGCGCACAGGCAGATCCGCCCTGGCGGCGGTGCTCGGCGGAACGATCGCCCTCGGGGCGTTGACCGCTCAGCCCGCCCAGGCCGCCGACACCGGCATAAGAGTGTCGAAGGTGGTCGTGAACAACGGCAAGCCCATGGTCGTGGGCACGACCGAGACGAAGTACCCGACGATCAGCTACCGGGTGACCTGGCCCGCCGGGTACACCATCAGCACCGCGACGACCGACCCGTTCATGTACCACGGGACCACGGCGGCCAAGGCCTTCGAGGGCCCGGGCGGCCAGCTCATCCAGCACGACATGATCCGCTGCTACGAGGACGGTCCGCGCGCCGCGAACTGCGAGGGGGAACTGCGCATCCGGCCCCGCGAGAACCTCGACTCGGCCAAGGACGCCACGACGTGGAAACTGGCGTTCGTCACCTTCCTGGAGAAGAAGGGCCAGATCGTGAGCTGGGGGTACCTGAACAGCTCGGGCACCCTCCAGGTCAAGCGGGCCGCCCGGGCCACGGTCAACGCCTCCCCGGAGCCGGTGGCCAAGAACAGGACGCTCACCGTCACGGGCAAGCTGACGCGTGCCGACTGGGCGAGGCGCACCTACTCCGGCTACGGCAACGTGTCGGCCAGGCTCCAGTTCCGCAAGGCGGGCGCCACCGCCTACACGACGGTCAAGACGGTGCGGGCGAACTCCAGCGGGTCCTTGAGGACCACGGTGAAGGCGACCGCGGACGGCTCCTGGCGCTGGACGTTCGGCCAGACGGCCACGACGGGCGGCGCGACGTCGGCGGCTGACTACGTCGACGTGAAGTGACCGCGACCGCCCCGCCGTCCGGCCGGACCTCGCGGTCGGCTCCGGACGGCGGGGCGGTCCGTCACCGGTGGTCCGCGTGTCCAGGCCCCCGGCCTGGTTCCTCAGGGGCGTTCACCGCTCCGGTACCGCCCCGGCGTGACCCCCACCAGCCGGCGGAAGTGCCGGGTGAGATGGGCCTGGTCGTAGAACCCGGCGGCGGCCGCGACGTCGCTCGGCGGCCACCCGTCCAGCAGCAGCCGCCGCGCCCGCCCGACCCGCCTGGACATCAGGTACTGGTGCGGCGGGATGCCGTACGCGGTGCTGAACGCCCGTACCAGATGAGCGGGATGGGCGGACAGCTCGGCACCCGCCTCCGCCAGCGTCAGCCCGTCGGCCACCCGCTCGTCGAGCAACTCCCGCAACCGCCGGGCGAGTACGGGGTCCGGGCGGGGCGCGGCCGTCTCCCGTGACCGCAGATGCGCGCGCAGCCGCTCCCCGACCAGCGTCAGCCTGCTCTCCGCCTCCAGTCCGTCCCCGGGCCGCACCAGCGCGGAGTGCACCTGGCCGACACGCCTGCGCAGCAGGGGATCGCGCAGGTCGGGGCGGTCCACGGCGGCCCCGATGAGGTCGTCGCCGAGCCGGCTGGAGTCCAGGTACAGCACCCGCTTGCGGAAGCCCTCGGCCGTGGCCGGCTCGCCGTTGTGCGGGACGTGCGGTGGCAGCAGGGTCACGGTGTCGTCCGGGGTGCCGTGCTCGTGCCGGTCCAGGTCGTACCGCACGACGCCGGAGTCGACGATCAGCAGCGTCCAGGCGTCGTGGACGTGCATCGGATAGGAGTACCCGGTGAACCGGGCGTGGAACACCTCGACGACACCGGGGACGGAGGGCCGCCAGGCGGAGACGCTCGCCGACGGCGCTGTCGGCGCTGGTTCCGGGGGCGGGGCTGCCGGGGCGGGCATGCAAACAACGTACAAGACCGGGAACGGCCCCGGGCGGCAGTCTCACGGCATGAGCACGAGCACCCGTTTCGACACGAAGATCGCCGTCCTGCTGCGTGAGGACCTGGAGCCCTGGCAGCGCCTCAACGTCACCGCGTTCCTGGTCAGCGGCCTGGGCACACAGGTCCCCGAGCTGATCGGGCAGCCGTACGAGGACGCGGACGGCGTGCCCTACCTGCCGATGTTCCGCCAGCCGGTGCTGATCTTCCAGGGCCCCAAGGAGGTTCTGAGGGCGGCCCACGAGCGGGCCCTGAGCCGCGCCCTGCCTCGCGCGGTCTTCACCTCGGACCTCTTCGCGACCGGCCACGACGAGGCCAACCGCGCGGCCGTCCGCGCGGTCCGCACGAGCGACCTCGACCTGGTCGGCCTCGCCGTCCACGGCCCGCGCAACGCGGTGGACAAGGCGCTGAAGGGGGCGCGGATGCATCCGTGAGGACGGGGTGCGAGGCACACCGCACGACGACCGACGGCCGACGGCGGCCGGCTCCGGCAGCCGCCTGCGCACTCCGGGCCCGCCGCCCCGTCCCGCCCGCCCTGCGCACGGGTGGGCGGGACGGGGCGGCGGCGGCCGGGCGGGGACCGGGCCCGGCGCGTCCGCGTACGCTTCCTCCGTGCCCGCACCCCGTCCGCATCGCGTCGCCGTCCTGGTGCTCGAGGGCGCGAAGCCGCTCGACGTCGGGATCCCCGCGCAGGTCTTCACGACCCGCGCGAGCATGCCGTACGAGGTGCGGGTGTGCGGGGCGGCGCCCGGCCTGGTGACCGGCGGCGACGGTCTCGCGTACGCCGTCTCGCACGGGCTCGACGCGCTGGAGTGGGCCGACATCGTCTTCGTGCCCGGGTACCGCTTCCCCGACCGTGAGGACCCGCCGCCGGCCGTCGTCGACGCGCTGATCGCCGCGCACGAGCGGGGTGCGCGGCTCGCCGCGATCTCGACGGGCGCGTTCGCGCTGGCCGCCACGGGGCTGCTGGACGGGCGGCGCGCCACCACGCACTGGCACTACACGCGCGCCCTCATGGCCCGGTACCCGCGCGTCAGGGTCGACGAGAACGTGCTGTTCGTCGACGAGGGCAGCGTGCTCACCTCGGCGGGCGCCGCCTCCGGGATCGACCTGTGCCTGCACATCCTGCGCGGCGACCTCGGGGTGGCCGCGTCCAACCACGCGGCCCGGCGGCTGGTCGCGGCCCCGTACCGCAGCGGGGGCCAGGCGCAGTACGTGCCGCGCAGCGTGCCCGAGCCGCTGGGCGAGCGGTTCGCCGCGACGCGGGAGTGGGCGCTGCACCGGCTGGGCGAGCCGCTCACGCTGGAGGTGCTGGCGCGGCAGGCGGGGGTCTCGCCCCGCACCTTCTCCCGGCGGTTCGTCGAGGAGACCGGGTACACGCCGATGCAGTGGGTGATGCGGGCCCGCGTCGACCTGGCCCGTGAGCTGCTGGAACGCTCGCAGCGCAGCGTCGAGCAGATCGCCGCGGACACCGGGCTCGGCACCGGCGCGAATCTGCGGCTGCACTTCCAGCGGATCCTCGGCACGACGCCGAGCGAGTACCGGCGCACGTTCACGCGCGGCGAGTGATCAGCAGGGTGTGAGGGCCGCTGGCAGGATCCTTGTGAACCATGGCGATCACGCCACTGTCAGCGGCGTGGCGGGCGCGCGAGCCTGGATGACGAGAGGAAGGGACACCACTCATGACTCGCATCGCCATCAACGGATTCGGCCGCATCGGACGCAATGTGCTGCGCGCCCTGCTGGAGCGCGACACCGGCCTGGAGGTCGTCGCCGTCAACGACCTGACCGAGCCGGCCGCCCTCGCCCGGCTGCTCGCCTTCGACAGCACCGCGGGACGCCTCGGGCGCCCGGTGAGCGTCGACGGCGACACCCTCGTCGTCGACGGCCGCCGGATCAAGGTGCTGGCCGAGCGCGAGCCGGCGCGGCTGCCGTGGGCCGACCTGGGCGTCGACATCGTGCTGGAGGCCACCGGCCGCTTCACCTCGGCCGGGGCCGCCCGCGCCCACCTCGACGCGGGCGCACGGAAGGTCCTGGTCAGCGCGCCCTCGGACGGCGCCGACGTGACGCTGGCGTACGGCGTGAACACCGACGCGTACGACCCGGAGCTGCACACGATCGTCTCCAACGCGTCCTGCACCACCAACGCGCTCGCGCCGCTGGCCGCGGTCCTCGACGACCTGGCCGGCATCGAGCACGGGTTCATGACGACCGTGCACGCCTACACGCAGGAGCAGAACCTCCAGGACGGCCCCCACCGCGACCCGCGCCGGGCCCGTGCCGCCGGTGTGAACATCGTGCCGACCACGACGGGCGCCGCGAAGGCGATCGGCCTGGTGCTGCCGAACCTCGACGGCAAGCTGTCGGGCGACTCGATCCGCGTGCCGGTCCCGGTGGGCTCCATCGTCGAGCTCAACACGACGGTCTCCCGCGACGTGACGCGCGACGAGGTGCTGGCCGCGTACCGCACGGCGGCCGAGGGCCCGCTGGCCGGGGTCCTGGAGTACTCGGAGGACCCGCTGGTCTCCTCGGACATCACCGGCAACCCGGCGTCGTCCGTCTTCGACTCGGCCCTCACCCGCGTCGACGGCCGCCACATCAAGGTGGTCGCCTGGTACGACAACGAGTGGGGCTTCTCGAACCGGGTGATCGACACGCTGGAGCTGCTGGCGCGGGGCTGACGAACGGGCACCGCGGCAAGGCGTGGCACCGGGTGGCACGCCTTGCCGCGGTGGCGGGCATGAGCGCTCAGCCGGAGATCACCCGGCGGGATCCGCGGAACCGGTCCCGGGAGATCATGGACGTCATACGGAGCGGTCAGTCGTTCACGGTCGCTCGTGACGGCCACCCGATCGGTCAGCCCGTCCCGCTGCGGCGGCGCCGTCGCTTCGTCTCCCGCCAGGAGTTCGCCGCGATGTCGAGGACGGCTCCGGCCATCGACATCGGCACCTTCCGCGCCGACCAGGACGCCACGGCGGACACCTACCCGGACGACCCCTGTGCGCGCTGACCACCCGGCGTACGGGCAGGGGCTCCTCGACACCGGCATCGTGATCCTGCGGCGCTGGGCCGGCCCCGAGGAACTGCCGGACGAGAGGGCGATCACCGCCATCACCCTGGCCGAGCTGTCCGCCGGCCCGCACGAGGTCCGCCGCAACGACGAGCAGAGCCTCTACGACGAGCACGTCGAACGCGCCCGCAGGCTGGACGTCCTCCAGCGCGCCGAGAACGGGTTCGACCCCGTCCCCTTCGGCGCCGAAGCCGCCCGCATCCACGGTCGTATCTGCGCGGCGGTGATCAGCGCGGGCCGCAAGCCGCGCCGCCGGACCGCCGACCTGATGATCGCCGCCATCGCGGTGGCCGAGGACCCGCCCCTCTTCACCACCGACCCCGACGACTTCAAGGGGCTGGACGACCTCCTCACCGTCGTACCGGTCACCCGCCCGACGGTTCCGCACGAACGCTGAGGTGGACGGTACAGCCTGCTGTACCACGAACAGGGGTGCTTCCCGGCGCGACGTCGAGCCCTCCGCTTCCTAGCGTGGGGACCACGGAACGGATCCGCGAACTCGACTCAGGAGCAACCGCCATGACGACCACCCACCCCAAGGCGTCCGACAACTCCGCCACCCGCACGACCCTCTGGGCCCTCGTGGCCGTCGGCGGTGTGGCCAACGTCGTCGCGTCCGTCGCCCAGGCTCCCCTCGTGGTGAACCTGACCACGGGCCTCATCACCCTCGCCGCCCTGACCGCCCTCGGCACCCGCCACCTCCGCGCCCGGCGCAACAGCGCCTGAGCGGCGTCCGGTGCGAACGGACGCCGTGGCCGAGCCGCCGCCCCCGGCCGGCACGCCCGTGCCCGTGCGCGATCCGCGGGGTATTCCGTTCCCCGATTGTCAGTCGCATGCCATACGCTGCGTTCTCGGCAGCGTCCAACACCCGTTCGGGTGAGGGGGGACGCGCGGCCTCTTTCCTCTTCACGTCCGGCGCGTACCGGACTTCTTCCTTGGGGGCACATCACTGTGCGCAGGCGCAGCATCGCGACCGCGACGGCACTCGCGGTCGTCCTCAGTTCCGCGGCTCTGGTGGGGGGCGCGGCAACACCGGCGGCGGCCGATTCCGCGAAGGTCCTTCCGGTGGGTTCGGTCGGCGACATCGTCGTCGACGGGACCCACCAGCGGGTCTACGTCTCCGACCCGACCGGCGGAAAGATCGTCGTCACCGACTACAACGGCACCGTGAGGGCGACGCTCACGGGCCTGTCCGGAGTGTCCGGCCTGGCCGTCTCCGACGACGGCGGCCAGGTGTACGCCGCCGTGACGAAGGGCGACCGGATCGTCTCGGTCGACACCAGCACCTACACCCAGACGGCGAGTTACCCGGTGGGCGCGGCCCCCGGCGACCTGGAGGTGGTGGACGGCCGCGTCTGGTTCGCCCATGGCGCGGACTTCGGCTCGCTGGACCTCTCCGGTCCCGAGCCCGTCGTGCACCTCGGCCAGCGGGGCGACGCCGGCTTCTACGGCGCTCACGCCGTCCTGGCGTCCGACCCCGCCGTCCCGGGCACTCTGGTGGCCGGTGGCGGCAGCTACGTCGCCGTCTACGACGTCTCCGCCGACGGAGCCGCCCTGCGCGCCACGGCGTACATGGGCAGCGGCGTGAAGCAGCTGGACCTGACGCCGGACGGCAAGCAGGTCCTCACCTCGTGGGGCCAGGGCCACGGTTACAGCCTCGGCGCCTACTCGACCGCCGACCTCACCGAGCAGCCGGGCTATCCCATCGAGGCCTACCCGAACGCCGTGCGCATCGCGCCCGACGGCAGCGTCGCGGGCGGCAGCTTCTCCTGGTACGACCCCGACGTCCACATCCACCGCCCCGGCGACCCGGTGCCGGTGCGGGAGTACGACTTCCCCAACACCGGCAACAGCAGCGGCGCCGACACCCTCGTGGACGGGGCGCTGGCCTGGGCGCCGGACGCGAGCCGGGTCTTCGCCGTCTCGGTGAACACCTACGGCACCCACACCCTGCGTGCCCTGACCGACCCCACCAAGGAGCTGCCCGCCCTCAAGGTGTCGGCCCCGGCGAAGTCGGAGCGGGCCAAGAAGCTCACCGTCACCGGCAAGCTGACCTCGAAGACGCTCCCGCCGGCCGGGACCGCCCTGAAGGTGACGCGCACGGACATCGAGTCGCCGAAGGGCAAGGCACTGGCGTCCGTCAGGACGAAGGCGGACGGCAGCTTCTCCTTCGCGGACACCCCGCCGGCCGGCGGCAAGGTCACCTACAAGGTCACCTGGGCGGGCGACGCCACGCACGCCCCCGCCTCCGGCTCGGACGCCGTGGTGGTCTCGCGCAAGGCGACCTCGCTGACCCTGAACAACAACGGCAAGGTGTACGCGTACGGCAAGAAGGTCACCTTCACGGCGCACCTCGGCACGACGTACAAGAACCGCACCGTCTCGATCTACGCGGACCCCTTCGGCGCCGACAAGCCGAGGAAGCTGCTGAGGACCGGCAAGGTCAACTCCAAGGGCAACCTGTCGGCGACCGTCACCATGGGCCGTGACACCACCGTCAGCGCGGTCTTCGCCGGCGACGCCCGCTACGCCTCGAAGACCGTGAAGTCCACGGGGTACGCCAGGGTGAACGTCTCCACCGCCGTCTCCAAGCACTACAGGACGGGCAAGATCGGCTCCACGAAGTACCACTACTTCCGCAAGAACACCGACCCCGTGTTCACCACGACCATGAGCTACTACAAGGGCCGCGCGCAGCGCGTCCAGCTCCAGGTCCGGTACGCGGGCGCCTGGCACGACACGGCCGCCGAGTACTTCGCCCTGAACAGCAAGGGCAAGTCGGTCGTACGCCTGGAGGCCCCGGGCGAGTCGGGCATCCGCGCCCGCATCCGCTCGTCGTACGTCAACGGTTCCTCGGGCGACTCCGTCAACTCGACGACCCACGGCGCCTGGAAGTACTTCACGTTCACGAAGTGACCCGCGCCGCACGGCGATGACGACGCCTCCCACCCGCGCCGTACGCGGGGGTGGGAGGCGTCGTCACGCGAAGACCGCGAGCCGACCCGCCCGGTCGAAGTGACGCATCCCGCCACCGCCCCTGACGGCGGCGGGACCGCGTGAGGTGACTCAGCCGCCGGCCCGGGTGCTCGCCGGGCTCGCGTCGAAGCCGTACTCCAGGACGTACGAGGCGGCGTCCAGTGTCATCTCGTTGATCTCGACCGGGCGGCCTTCGTGCGTGAAGGCGGTGCGGCAGATGAGGATGACCGGCGTGCCGGCGGCCGTGCTCAGCTGTTCCGCCTCGTCCTTCGACGGCATGCGCGAACGGACCTCTTCCCGGAAGCGCACCGGCTCGTGGCCGAGTTCGGCGAGCCTGGGCTGATGCTCCCGGAACTGGTGACCAACGCGATCCTCCACGGGTGGCCCGAGGGACGTTGCGGCTGCTCGGGCAGGGCGGGCTAGGGTGCTGGCCATGGCTTCGGACCAAGACGGCGTGATGCTGCCGCGACTGCGGCCGGGCGGCGTCGCGCGGCGGGGGGTCGCCTTCGGCCTGTTGGGCGTGGTGCCGCTCGTGGTGGCGACTTTGAGCATCAGCGGCCACAGCGCCCGACGGGAATTCCTGGCCGGCGTCAGTGTTCTGGGCTTCTTCGGTGCGATCTTCCTCGTGTTCGGTGCCGGTTTCTGGTGGCTCAGTGCGGGGGACATCCGACGGATGCGGGACTGGCGCACCCTCACGAGTCAGGCCGACTCAGTCACCGTCGTGGGCCCGGTGTTCCTGCGCTCCGGGCTGTGTCTCTTCGTCCTAGGGGCTGCCGCTTTCGGGCTGTACCAACTCGTGGACGCCGCGCCTTACGACAGCTGGCTGCACAGCTAGAACTTGCCCTCACCGGCAGAACGCGCCCAGGAGGCGGGTAGGGGAATGCCCCGCTTCGTCACTGCCAGGGCCGTCGCAGTACTCGCACAGCGGCAACCGGGCACCGGACCCGTACCCTGACGGCCCAAAGACGCCCCGAAGGCGGCAACAAGCCCCCTGCTCGCGGATAACCGCAGGCAGGGGGCTTGCTCGCGTGCGCTTACTTCTTCTTGCCCTGGTTCTTCACAGCCTCGATCGCCGCCGCCGCGGCCTCCGGGTCGAGGTACTTGCCGCCCGGGGCGACCGGCTTGAAGTCGGCGTCGAGTTCGTAGTACAGCGGGATGCCCGTCGGGATGTTGAGGCCCGCGATGTCGGCGTCCGAGATGCCGTCCAGGTGCTTGACCAGCGCGCGGAGGCTGTTGCCGTGGGCGGCGATCAGGACCGTGCGGCCGGTGAGGAGGTCCGGGACGATCGAGTCGAACCAGTACGGCAGCATCCGGACGACGACGTCCTTGAGGCACTCCGTCTGCGGACGCAGCTCCGGCGGGAGGGTCGCGTAGCGCGGGTCCGAGAACTGGGAGTACTCGGCGTCACGGTCGAGCGGCGGCGGCGGGGTGTCGTAGGAGCGGCGCCACAGCATGAACTGCTCCTCGCCGAACTCCGCGAGCGTCTGCGCCTTGTCCTTGCCCTGGAGGGCGCCGTAGTGACGCTCGTTCAGGCGCCAGCTGCGGCTGACCGGGATCCACAGGCGGTCGGCGGACTCCAGCGCGAGCTGGGCCGTGCGGATCGCGCGCTTCTGGAGGGAGGTGTGGAGCACGTCGGGCAGCAGGCCGGCTTCCTTGAGCAGCTCGCCGCCGCGCGTCGCCTCCTTCTCGCCCTTCGGGGTGAGGTTGACGTCCACCCAGCCGGTGAACAGGTTCTTCTCGTTCCACTCGCTCTCGCCGTGGCGGAGGAGGATCAGCTTGTACGGTGCGTCGGCCATGTGCCCGAGCGTAATCGACGCTCCGCGCGGGCCGCGCGCCCTGCCCGCCTGGCGGACGGTTGACGGGATCTGTTAATCGAGTGGCCGCCGAGGGCTCCGCCTTCGTAATGTGTGCTCGCCGCAACAGACACTTACACGTCGGCGTCAGCCACGTACACGTCACCCCGGGCCGGGCCCGGGCGCCTTGGGGAGCCACTCATGTCAGTCACCGGAGTCAGACGTGCCCTGCGCGAGTCCGTCTCGGGGCTTCCCCGCGCCTTCTGGTGGCTGTGGGCCAGCACCCTGGTCAACCGGCTCGGCGCCTTCGTCGCCACCTTCATGGCGCTCTACCTCACCCTCGACCGCGGCTACTCCGCCTCCTACGCCGGTCTCGTCGTCGCGCTCCACGGGCTCGGCGGGGTGATCTCGTCCCTCGGCGCCGGTGTCATGACCGACCGGCTCGGGCGGCGGCCCACCCTCCTCGTCGCCCAGACCGCGACGGCGCTGTCCGTCGCCCTGCTCGGCTTCGTCCACGACCCCGTCGCCATCGCGGCCGTCGCCTTCCTCGTCGGCATGGCGTCCAGCGCCTCCCGGCCCGCCGTGCAGGCGATGATGGCGGACATCGTGCGGCCGGAGGACCGCATCCGGGCCTTCTCGCTCAACTACTGGGCCATCAACCTCGGCTTCGCGATCTCCTCCGTGGGCGCCGGGTTCATCGCCGAGGTCAGCTACCTCGCCGGCTTCCTGATCGAGGCCGGGATGACGCTCGTCTGCGCCGTGCTCGTCTTCGTCAAGCTGCCCGAGTCCCGCCCGGAGCAGCAGGCCGCCGGTCCGGGGGAGGCGGCGGAGGAGTCCGTCTCCCTCGGTACCGTGCTGCGCGACGGCCGGTTCATGAGCGTCGTCGGGCTGTCCTTCCTCATCGCCCTCGTCTTCCAGCAGGGCTACCTGGGGCTCCCGGTCGCCATGGGCGAGGCCGGCTTCACGCCCGCGGACTTCGGCATGGCCATCGCCGTCAACGGCGTCCTGATCGTCGTCCTCCAGCTGCCCGTCACGCGGCTGATCGAGCACCGCGACCCGCGCCGGCTGCTCGTCGTCTCCTCGCTGCTGGCCGGGTACGGCTTCGGGCTCACCGCCTTCGCCGGGTCGGTCGGGGTCTTCGCCCTCACCGTCTGCGTGTGGACGCTCGCCGAGATCGTCAACGCGCCCACCCAGACCGGTCTCGTCGTACGCCTCTCCCCGGTGCACGGGCGCGGGCGCTACCAGGGCATGTACACCTCGTCCTGGGCGGTCGCCGCCCTGGTCGCCCCGCTGATGTCCGGTTTCGTCATCGACCGGTGGGGCGCCGCCTGGCTGTGGGGGACGTGCGCCGTCATCGGCACGGTGGCCGGTCTCGGATACGGGCTGCTGATGCGGCGGCTGCCGGAGGAAACCGACACCGAGCCGGTGAAGCGGCCCACCGGATCAGCGAAGCCGCCCATCGAGCCGGTGAAGCAGTCCCCCGAGCAAGTGAAGCAGTCCACCGGACCGCTGAAGCAGCCCACCGAGCCGGTGCCACAGCTCGAAGACACCACCACCCGTGCCGTCCCCGGGAGCAGCGCCTCCTGACCGGCTCCTGACCGCCCCTGGCTCCTTTCGCCCCCCCCTCACGCCGGAGGCCCCGGCCGCCGCGTCACCGGCGCCGGGGCCTCCGTACGTCCGTCACGTCAGCCGCACTGGCACGGGCTGCCCGACTGGCACCCGCAGCCGCAGCCCGAACCGCAGCCGCAGGCGGCGATCAGGGTGAGGCGCCTGACCTCGGCGGGCTGCTCGGTCTCGCGCTCCTGCGTGGGGTCGGGCGTCGTGCCGGGGGATTCGGCCATGGGTCCCTCCTCGGGCTGGGGCCTGCGCACACCTGCTCCCCATTGCACGCCCGGCCGGCCGGGCGCATCAACGGCGCATCGGGGGCGGCGGAAGCTCACCCGCGCCCCCGTCCGCCGCCCGCACGCCCGAGAGGAGCGCGCGGACCTCAGCTCCCCTCCGCCCCCTGCGCCGGCGCGATCCCCGGCTGCAGCTCCGTCTGGATCTCGTCCGCGTGCTCGCCGGTGACCAGGTACACCACCCGCTTGGCGACCGACACCGCGTGGTCCGCGAACCGCTCGTAGTAGCGGCCCAGCAGGGTGACGTCGACCGCCGTCTCGATGCCGTGCTTCCAGCGGTCGTCCATCAGGTGCTGGAAGAGGGTGCGGTGCAGCAGGTCCATCGCGTCGTCGTCCTGCTCCAGCTGGAGCGCCAGGTCGACGTCCTTGGTGATGATCACCTCGGCCGCCTTCGCCATCAGGCGCTGGGCGAGCTGGCCCATCTCCAGGATGGTGGCGTGCAGGTCCCGCGGCACCCCCCGCTCCGGGTACCGCAGCCGGGCCAGCTTCGCCACGTGCTGGGCGAGGTCGCCGGACCGCTCCAGGTCCGCGGACATCCGCAGCGAGGTGACGACGATCCGAAGGTCGGTCGCCACCGGCTGCTGCCGGGCCAGCAGGGCGATGGCCCGCGCCTCCAGGTCGTGCTGCAGCTCGTCGACCTTCTGGTCGGCCTCGATCACGCTCTCCGCGAGCTTCAGATCGGCGTCGAGGATGGCGGTCGTGGCGCGTCCGATCGCCGATCCGACCAGCCGGGCCATCTCCACCAGACCGTCGCCGATCGAATCCAGTTCCTCGTGGTACGCGTCCCGCATCGGAATTCCTCTCGTGCGTCTCTGTCCGGGCTGTCCCGGTCCGGGCTCTCCGGGCTCTCCGGGCTCCGGCGTCCGGGGTCCGGGTCCCCCCACGCTCCCACGTTCCGCCTGCCACGCGTCCGGTTCCGTCACCTCGCGTGAACCGGCCTTGGCCTGTAGGTGAACTCTGGGCGACGAGTGTCCGAGGTCGCCCGCCGACCGCTGTGGGCAGTGCTCGCCCCATGCCTAACCTGGACGCATGGACGTGAACGCGGCGGTCGCCGCACTGGCAGCGATCGCCGGACTGCTCACCGGTGTCATCGCCATGCTGGCGTTCCGCGTCAGCGAACGTGAACAGCGGCGCCCCACGCGCACCTCGCTGCACACCGATCCGGTGCTCCCGCCCGGCGTCGACACGGTGCTGTCCGTGCTGCGCTCGTCCGCCGTGGTCCTCGACGAGAACGACGGCGTGGTGAAGGCCAGCTCGGCCGCGTACGCCCTCGGCCTGGTCCGCGGCGGCAAGCTCGCCGTGGAGCCGATGCTGAAGATGGCCCGCGACACCCGGCGGGACGGGGAGATACGCCAGGTGGAGCTGGACCTGCCCCGCCGGGGGACCGGACGCGGCGATGCCCTCGCCGTGTCCGCGCGGGTGGCGCCGCTCGGCTCCCGGCTGGTGCTGCTGCTGGTGGAGGACCTCACCGAGGCCCGCCGCATCGAGGCCGTGCGGCGCGACTTCGTCGCCAACGTCAGCCATGAGCTGAAGACCCCCGTCGGCGCGCTGTCCCTGCTGTCCGAGGCCGTGATGGACGCCTCCGACGACCCCGAGGCCGTGCAGCGGTTCGCCGGGCGCATGCAGATCGAGGCGACCCGGCTGACCAGCCTGGTGCAGGAGCTGATCGACCTGTCCCGGGTGCAGAACGACGACCCGCTGGAGGACGCCGAGCCGGTCCCGGTCGAGGAACTGGTCGCCGAGGCCGTCGACCGCTGCCGGCACGCGGCGGGCACCAAGGACATCACCATGGCCGCCGCGGGCGCCGCCGACCTGCGGGTCTGGGGCAACCGGGGACAGCTCGCCGCCGCACTCGGCAACCTCGTCGAGAACGCGGTCAACTACTCACCCGCCCGCACCCGCGTGGGCATCGCGGTCCGTTCGGTCGCGCAGCCCGGCGGGGACCTGATCGAGATCGCCGTGACCGACCAGGGCATCGGCATCTCCGACAAGGACAAGGAGCGCATCTTCGAGCGCTTCTACCGCGTCGACCCCGCCCGCTCCCGTGCCACCGGCGGCACGGGGCTGGGCCTCGCGATCGTGAAGCACGTGGCCGCCTCGCACGGCGGGGAGGTCACGGTGTGGAGCGCCGAGGGCCAGGGCTCCACCTTCACCCTGCGGCTGCCCGAGGCCCGAGCGGCCCGCGGCGGCCGCCGGCCCTCCGAGCGGGACGACCCCGAAGGCCTCGACAACGAGGCCGGAGGGACGTCCCACCCCACCCCCCACGCGTCCGATCCATCCGCGTACGAAACGCTTCCCTCCCCGGAGGTCCTTCCGTGACCCGAGTGCTCGTCGTCGAGGACGAGGAGTCCTTCTCCGACGCCCTGTCGTACATGCTCCGCAAGGAGGGCTTCGAGGTCGCCGTGGCGACCACCGGGCCCGACGGACTCGACGAGTTCGAGCGCAACGGCGCCGACCTCGTCCTCCTCGACCTGATGCTGCCCGGGCTGCCGGGCACCGAGGTGTGCCGTCAGCTGCGCGGCCGCTCCAACGTCCCCGTGATCATGGTGACCGCCAAGGACAGCGAGATCGACAAGGTGGTCGGCCTGGAGATAGGCGCCGACGACTACGTCACCAAGCCGTTCTCCTCGCGTGAGCTGGTGGCCCGGATCCGCGCGGTGCTGCGCCGGCGCGGCGAGCCCGAGGAGACCGTCCCGGCGGCCCTGGAGGCCGGCCCGGTGCGGATGGACGTCGACCGGCACGTGGTGACCGTCGGCGGCACCAAGGTCGACCTGCCGCTGAAGGAGTTCGACCTGCTGGAGATGCTGCTGCGCAACGCCGGCCGGGTGCTGACCCGGATGCAGCTCATCGACCGGGTGTGGGGCGCGGACTACGTGGGCGACACCAAGACCCTCGACGTCCACGTCAAGCGCCTGCGCGCCAAGATCGAGCCGGACCCGGGGGCGCCCCGCTATCTCGTGACCGTGCGCGGGCTCGGTTACAAGTTCGAGCCGTAGGCCGCGGCCTCGTCGACGTGAAGGGCGGGACCCCACCGGGGTCCCGCCCTTCGACGTGCGGTGCGTGTACGGCCGGTCAGTGGTCGGCCGCGTCCAGGCTCGCGGAGGCCGCGTCGGACGGGGTGCCGGACGGGGCGCCCGACTCGGACGCGCTGCCGGAGGTCTCCTCGCCCGACGCGCCCTCGCCCTCGCCCTCGCCCGTGGCCTCGTCGGCCGGCGTGCCGGAGGCGTCCGCCGACGGCGACGGGGAGGCGCCCGCGGCCGGGGCCCCGCTCGGGCCCCAGCTCTCGAAGAAGTTCTCGGCCGGGTGGACGCGGGCCCGCAGGCTCACCTCGCCGGTCTCGCTGAGGGTGAAGGTGATCTTCTGGGCGTCGCCGTCCTGGACGGCCTCGCGGCTGCTGGGCAGGATGGCGGAGGCGTTGCCCTCGCCGCCGAGGATCAGGCTGCCGCCGGCCGGGACGACGAGGTCGCCGCCCTCGGCGGGGCTGAGCTCGGCGGTCTTGCCGGTGCCGGGGACGGTGATCGACTCCAGGGTCTGGTCCTTGTCGCCCGAGTTGAAGAGGGTGGCGGCGATGGAGGCGGGGCCGGTCGACTCCAGGTCGGGCTGGGTGATGACGACGGCGTTCTCCACCTGGATGTCGCCGACCGTCGTGGACGCGTTGTCCGGCTGGATCTGCAGGGACTGGGCGTTGTTGCCGGCCCCGCACGCGGAGAGCGCGGTGATCGAGAAAGCGAGGGCGGCGGCGGCGAGGGCGCCGCGTCGAAGGCTGCTGCTCACGGCGGCGGCAACTCCTTGACTCGAGCGTGCGGTGGCGACCGGGTGAAGCCGCCCTAAGTGTCTGTCAGCGGCCTCAGATTACCGAGCCGCCCGCAGACGGCTGCACCCGGCCCTCCCCACGCCTACCCGGGCCGGGCCCGTGGGGCGTGCCCGTGCCGGGGATGTCACCCGATCACCCGGTGACCGGCCCGACGTCCTCCCGGATGCCCGGCGCCTCGCGCGCCCTCTCACCTCACCGGTCACGGCAGGCCACGGGAGACCACACGTGACTCCCCGGTAAACATCCGCCACTTCTGTCCGCACCGCCCCTTCATTCGCGCGGGCGCGCATTTCGGTGAAGGAATGAGGGGGTCCCGGTAATTGATCACCGGCCGGTGATCCTCACACCGTGTGATCAATTCCGGATTCGGCCGGAAGCGGTTCGGCTCACCGAACGGAGTAGCGGAAGTCGCACTTCTGGAACCGGACATATGGGGCTGTTCGACCCCTCGTGGGGGGCTTCGGAAGGGTGTGACGTGCGTGTTTCGTCCGTCCCGGAGAACCGCTCCGACCTGCGAATACCCGCTTCCGCCGGACGCCCGAAGCACGTTCCTGTTGCTGTTGTCAAGCCCCGAGAATGGCCCTGACCTGCGAAAACGCCATTCAGAAGACGCCGTATCCGTGTTACCCTGGATAGCCACGGAAGGGGTACCTGTCACATGACGTTCAAGGTTGGCGACACCGTGGTCTATCCCCATCATGGGGCCGCGCTGATCGAGGCAATCGAAACTCGCCAGATCAAAGGCGTGGACAAGACCTACTTGGTGCTGAAGGTCGCCCAGGGTGACCTGACGGTACGTGTGCCAGCGGACAATGCGGAGTTCGTCGGCGTGCGTGATGTGGTCGGTCAGGACGGGCTGGACCGGGTCTTCGAGGTGCTGCGCGCGCCGTACGCCGAGGAGCCCACGAACTGGTCCCGTCGGTACAAGGCAAATCTCGAGAAGCTCGCCTCGGGCGATGTCATCAAGGTCGCGGAAGTCGTGCGTGACCTGTGGCGCCGGGAGCGGGAGCGCGGGCTCTCCGCCGGTGAGAAGCGCATGCTCGCGAAGGCACGTCAGATCCTGGTCAGCGAGCTCGCCCTCGCCGAGAACACCAACGAGGACAAGGCCGAGGCCCTGCTCGACGAGGTTCTCGCCTCCTGAGTTCCCCGAGTCGTGGCTCCGCCCGTCGCGTGCCGCCACGCCGGCCGTCGGAGCAGCACTCAGAGCGCTCAGCGCATCGAAATGCCGCGGTGCCCGATGACGTCCAGGACGTCGCCGGGCGCTGCGGCATGTTCGCACCCGGACACCCTGCGTAGGCTGCACGTGCGCCGAAACGCCGACACGCAGAAACGCCGAGACGCAAAATGTGTCCTCACTCACGTCCCCGCCCCTGGCGCGCCGGGCCCGGGCGGTCGGCTCGACCAGAGTCACGGAAGGGGCTGGTCGAGGCGGAACGCCCGGCACTTCCCCCGCTCCAGGAGCGGAGGCACGCCCAGGCCATACCCACGTGGGCCGAGCCCACAAACCTGACAGGAACCGATGTCTGACGATCCGCTCCCGCCCTCGCCGACCCCCGCTCCCGGCCGTCCGACGGTCCGGACGGCGGCCGTCATCCCGGCCGCGGGCCGGGGTGTGCGGCTCGGCCCCGGCGCCCCCAAGGCGCTCCGCGCGCTCGGCGGCACGCCCATGCTCGTCCACGCGGTGCGCGCCATGGCCGATTCCCGCGCCGTCTCCCTGGTCGTCGTCGTCGCGCCGCCCGACGGCGCCGGCGAGGTCAGGTCGCTGCTCGACACCCACGCGCTGCCCGGGGGTCCCCCCAGCGGCAGCCGGGGGAGCACCGACGTCCTCGTCGTCCCCGGCGGCGAGAGCCGCCAGGAATCCGTGAAGCTCGGCCTGGACGCGTTGCCCCCGGGCTACGACATCGTCCTGGTGCACGACGCGGCCCGCCCGCTGGTCCCGGTGGACACCGTCGACGCGGTCGTCGAGGCCGTACGCGACGGCGCCCCCGCCGTGGTGCCGGCGCTGCCGCTCGCCGACACCGTCAAGCAGGTCGAGCCGGCCGCCGCCCCCGGCGGGCCGGAGCCCGTGGTCGCCACCCCCGACCGGTCCGTGCTGCGGGCGGTGCAGACCCCGCAGGGCTTCGACCGGGCCACCCTGGTCCGTGCCCACGAGACCGTGACCGACGACGTCACCGACGACGCGAGCATGGTCGAGCGGCTCGGCCTGACCGTGGTCACCGTCCCCGGGCACGAGGAGGCCTTCAAGGTCACCCGCCCCCTCGATCTGGTCCTCGCCGAGGCGGTCCTGGCGCGCAGGAGGCTCAACGATGGCTTCTGAGGCGTACCCGCTGCCGCAGGTCGGCATCGGCACCGACATCCACGCCTTCGAGGACGGCCGCGACCTGTGGTGCGCCGGACTCAAGTGGGAGGGGGAGGGCCCCGGGCTCGCCGGGCACTCCGACGCGGACGTCGTCGCGCACGCCGCCTGCAACGCCCTGTTCTCCGCCGCCGGCCTCGGCGACCTCGGCCGGCACTTCGGGACCGGCCGCCCGGAGTGGTCCGGCGCCTCCGGCGTCACCCTGCTCACCGAGGCCGCGCGCATCGTCCGGGAGGCGGGCTTCCGCATCGGCAACATCGCCGTCCAGGTCGTCGGCCCCCGTCCGAAGATCGGCAAGCGCCGGGAGGAGGCCCAGAAGATCCTCTCCGAGGCGGCGGGCGCCCCGGTCTCGGTCTCCGGCGCCACGACCGACGGCCTGGGCTTCCCGGGCCGGGACGAGGGCCTGATGGCAGTGGCGACGGCGCTGGTCGTACGGGAAGGGTGAGCGCCCGCCCCTGAGGGGCGCGGGGAACCGCGCGCCGAGCCCCCGCCGGCCCGCACGTGACATGTGCCGTCGAAGCCGCCGGAGGCACACCGCACACCCTCGCGCCCACTACCCTGGGACCCGTGACTATTCGCCTGTACGACACCAGCGCCCGGCAGATCCGTGACTTCACCCCGCTCCGGCCGGGTTGTGTCTCGATCTACCTGTGCGGTGCCACCGTGCAGGCGGCACCCCACATCGGGCACATCCGCTCGGGGCTGAACTTCGACATCATGCGCCGCTGGTTCGAGTACCGCGGCCTGGACGTGACGTTCGTACGGAACGTCACGGACATCGACGACAAGATCATCGCCAAGTCCGCCGAGCAGGGCCGCCCCTGGTGGGCCATCGGCTACGACAACGAGCGCGCCTTCAGCGACGGCTACCGCGCGCTGGGCTGCCTGCCCCCGACCTACGAGCCGCGCGCCACCGGCCACATCACCGAGATGGTCGAGATGATGCGCGGCCTGATCGAGCGCGGGCACGCCTACGAGGCCGACGGCAACGTGTACTTCGCCGTCACCTCGTTCCCGGACTACCTGCGGCTGTCCAACCAGGAACTGGACAACCTGCTCCAGCCGTCGGGCGAGGGCGAGACCGGCAAGCGGGACCCGCGCGACTTCGCGATGTGGAAGGCGGCCAAGCCGGGCGAGCCGAGCTGGGAGACGCCGTGGGGCCGCGGGCGCCCGGGCTGGCACCTGGAGTGCTCGGCGATGGCGCACAAGTACCTCGGCACCGCCTTCGACATCCACGGCGGCGGCCTCGACCTGATCTTCCCGCACCACGAGAACGAGATCGCGCAGGCCAAGGCCTTCGGCGACGAGTTCGCCCGGTACTGGGTGCACAACGCCTGGGTCACCATGAGCGGCGAGAAGATGTCGAAGTCGCTGGGCAACTCGGTGCTGGTCAGCGAGATGGTCAAGCGCTGGCGGCCCATCGTGCTCCGCTACTACCTGGGCACCCCGCACTACCGGTCGATGATCGAGTACAGCGAGGAGGCGCTGCGCGAGGCCGAGTCCGCGTTCGCGCGGATCGAGGGCTTCGTGCAGCGCGTGATGGAGAAGGCCGGCGATGTCGTCGAGCCCGCCGCCGAGGTGCCGCCCGCGTTCGCCGAGGCGATGGACGACGACCTCGGCGTCCCGCAGGCGCTCGCCGTCGTGCACACCGCCGTCCGGCAGGGCAACAGCGCGCTGGCCGCCGACGACAAGGAGGAGGCGGTCGCCCGCCTCGCCGAGGTCCGCGCCATGCTCGGCGTGCTCGGCCTCGACCCGCTGGACCCGCACTGGGCCGGCGACGGCGACCGCGGGGACGACCTGCACGGCGTCGTCGACACCCTGGTCCGCATGGTCCTCGACCAGCGCGAGGCCGCCCGGGCCCGCAAGGACTGGCCCACCGCGGACGCCATCCGCGACCAGCTCAACCAGTCCGGGCTGGTCATCGAGGACGGCCCGCAGGGCCCGCGCTGGAGCCTCGGCCCCCGCTGAGGACCCGCCGCGGACCCGGCCCGGGGCCTCCCGGCTCCGGCCGCGCGCAAGATCGAGTGTGCCGTCCGGGCCGCCGGGCGGCACACTGCACAGGCACACCTACGAACACGGGCGCACCCACCGACGTGGGCGCACCCCCCACGACTTCACGGAGACGGATACCTCATGGCCGCGAACAACCGCCGCATGTCCGGCAAGAAGGGCGCGCAGGTCGGCAGCGGCGGCCAGCGGCGCCGGGGCCTGGAAGGCAAGGGCCCGACCCCGCCCGCCGAGATGCGCAAGGGGCACGCCAAGCAGCGTGCCGCCCAGGCGAAGGCGCGCCGCGCCCAGGGCCGCACCACGCAGCGGCGCGGCGGCCGCTCCGCCTCCGAGCTGGTCGTCGGCCGCAACCCGGTGGTCGAGGCGCTGCGCGAGGGCGTCCCCGCCTCCACGCTGTACGTCCAGCAGTTCATCGACAACGACGAGCGGGTGCGTGAGGCGCTGCAGCTCGCGGCCGAGCGCGGCGGCATCAACCTCATGGAGGCGCCCCGCCCCGAGCTGGACCGCATGACCAACGGCCTCAACCACCAGGGCCTGGTCCTCCAGGTCCCGCCGTACGAGTACGCGCACCCGGAGGACCTGGTCGCCGCCGCGCACGACGAGGGGCAGGACCCGCTGATCGTCGCCCTCGACGGGGTCACCGACCCGCGCAACCTCGGTGCGGTCGTCCGCTCCGTCTCCGCCTTCGGCGGCCACGGCGTGGTCGTGCCCGAGCGGCGGGCGGCCGGGATGACCGCCGGCGCCTGGAAGACGTCCGCGGGCACGGCCGCGCGGACGCCGGTCGCCCGCGCCACCAACCTGACGCGGGCGCTGGAGGCGTACAAGAAGGCGGGCGTCGTCGTCGTCGGTCTGGCCGCCGACGGGGAGGCCGAGCTGGGTGACCTCGAGGCGCTGGACGGGCCGGTCGTCATCGTCGTCGGCAGCGAGGGCAAGGGGCTGTCCCGGCTGGTCGGCGAGACCTGTGACGTGCGGGTGCGGATCCCGATGCCGGGCGGCGCCGAGTCGCTCAACGCCGGTGTGGCGGCGGGCATCGTGCTGTACGAGGCGGCACGCCGCCGTAGCTGAACGGGTGTGCGACTTCGTCACCCGCTCGGAGGATTCCGGACGGTCCGGACCGGCTTGACGCGGTCCGGACACATCTGGCCGGTCAAGGCAGTGTCCTAACGCCTTGTCACTCGGTTAGATGAGTGTGGACACCAGAACACCACCCCGCACACCCACGGGGGCCCGCTCGTCGGGACTCGACGACGCTCCCGCGCTGAGCATGGTGAAGGTGCCGAGCGATCCGGCGCAGGTCATCGTCAACCACGCCAGCTTCCGCGTGCAGCTGGGCGGCTCGGCGTGGCGCGTCCGGTCGCCGCGGATCGCACGGCACCCGAGCGCCGCCGAGGACACCGCGCGGATCCCCGTCGTCACCACCGTGGGCGCGGGACCGGCCGCGCCGCGCCGCCGTCCCGTCGTGTGGAGCGGCAGGTCCGCCCCCGACGACACCGGCGCCCACCGTCTCCTCCAGGCCGTACGGCACGGAGGGCTGCGCCACGCCGACGAGCCGCTCACCGACTCCGGGAACACCCGGGTCATCCCGCAGCCGGGCGGGTACGGCGGCCACGACGACACCCAGCCGCTGGAGAGCCCGTTCGTCGGCGCCCGGCGCAGCCACCCCGGCGGGCCGCTGCTGCCCCCGATGCGCACGGTCGGCAGCGCCTACGACGAGGACGACCACGCGCTCCTCGACGAGGCCGAACCGGAGTACGAGGCCGGCTTCGAGCCCGGGGAGCGGCCGGAGGGCGGCGGCCGGCACGGCCGGCGGCACGGCGACGACCCGGCGCGGCACGCGTACTACCCCGGGCGCCGGATGAACCTGGGCGTCGTGCTGCTGCCGCTGCGCGTGTTCCTCGGCGGGATCTCCGTCTACGCCGGGATGAGCAAGCTGTGCGACCCGCTGTACTTCGACGGCGGGCCGCGCGGGTCCATGGTGAAGTGGCTGCACAGCCTGCACCCGTGGGAGGTCGCCGAGCCGCTGCGGCAGTTCGCGCTCGCCCACCCCGTCGGCACCGGTCTGGCCATCGCCTTCGCCCAGGTCGTCGTCGGCGTCCTCACCGTCCTCGGCTGCTGGCAGCGGGTGGCCGCCGGCGTCGGGGCGATGCTGTCGGCGGCGCTGCTGGTGAGCGTGAGCTGGAAGAGCGTCCCCGTCTACGAGACGCCCGACATCATCTACCTCGCCGCCTGGTCGCCGCTGATCATCGCGGGCGCGCCCGTCTACTCCGTCGACGGCGGCCTCGCGGGCCGGGCCTGGCGGCGGCTCGGGCCGCGCGCGGACATCTGGGACCTGCGCCGCTACGTGCTGCGCCGCGGGGCGCTCGTCACGTTCGTGGTGTGCGGGTTCAGCATGCTCGTGGGCGCGCTGCTCGGCGGTGCCGTCCGGGACGCGGACCGGGTGGTCGTGCCCGGCCCCGGTGAGGCGCCGCGCAACAACCTGCCCGGCTCGCCGCTGCCGGAGGACTCCGGTGAGCGGAAGGACACGGAGGAGAAGCGGACGCCGTCCGCCTCCGACTCGCCCACGCGGGACGCCACTTCCGGCTCGGCGAGCCCGTCCGCCGGGACCGGCGGCACTCCCGGCGCCACCCAGGGCGCGGGCGCCGCCACCGGGGCGCCCACCCAGACCCAGGGCACCACCGGGCAGGCCCCGCCGCAGCAGTCCACGCCGGCGGACGAGGCGCCGAGCACCACCGCGGGCCCGACCTCGGGCGGCGGCGACAACTCCGGCGGCAGCGGCGGCGACGCCCCGGGCGGTGACGACGGCGGCTCCTCGGACCGGCCCGGCCTGGTGGGCGGCCTGCTGGGGTAGCGGACGCCCGCCGGTACGACAGCGGGGTCCCGTACGCGGTGGCGTGCGGGACCCCGTCTTCGTGGCCGCGTCGGCTCAACGGCCCTGTGAGGCAAGCTCCTTGGCGGCCTCGGTGAGGTCCTTGGCGGTGTCGATGGCGCGCCAGTAGGAGCCCTGCGGGATCGTGAACCCGGCCAGCCGGCGCTCGCGCGCGAGGTGGGGGAACGTGGTGCGCTCGTGGTCCCCGCGCTCCGGGAGCAGACCGGCGAACTCGGGGGAGAAGACGTAGACGCCCGCGTTGATCTCGAAGGTGGACGGCGGGGCCTCGATGAAGTCGGTGATCAGGCCGAACCCGTCGGTGCGGACCGCGCCCCACGGAAGGCGCGGGCGGGCCAGCGCGACGGTGGCGACGGCGTCCCGCTCGGTGTGGAAGTCGGCCATGTCGCGCAGCGAGAAGCGGGTCCAGATGTCGCCGTTGGTGGCGAACCAGGCCCGGTCCGGGTGCGGCAGACGGGCGGCGGCGTACTTCAGTCCGCCGCCGCGGCCGAGGGGTTCCGTCTCGACGACGGTGGTGACGGAGACGGGCAGGTCGGCGGTCTCGAGCCACTTCTGCAGCACTTCGGCGAGGTGGCCGCAGGACACGACGACGTCGGTGACGCCCTCCTCGGCGAGCCAGGTCAGCTGGTGGCCGATGATCGGGGTTCCCGTGCCGGGGATCTCGACCATCGGCTTGGGCCGGTCGTCGGTGTACGGACGGAGCCGGGAACCCTGGCCGCCGGCCAGGACAACGGCTTGCGTGGGGCGGGACACGGCACGCGGATCGGTCATGCCCGCACTGTACGCGGCCGGGGGCCGCGGATCATGGGCGGTACCGGGTGCCGGGGCGGTGCCGCCGGGCCCGGTACCGGGGAGCTCCGGCGGGGCGTTGAGTCGCCGCGCCTCGGCGGACGGAGGGCCGCACTGTCTGCGGGCCCCCTTGGAGTCCGCCCTCGCGGACGTGCGGTGGGTGCTCGGGTGGGACGCCCCGCCGCCACGCCGGTGCGGTGACGGGCTCGGTGCCTGCGGCCGGGCCGTCGAAGGCGCTGGTGGAGCAGTCCGGCGGGGGAGTTCGGTGAGGGCGCCCGGCCTTGGGCGACTTCCGCGCGTGCCGGGCCGCTGCCGCGCCCGCGTGGCCGGGCGGGCGGGGTGCGGCCGGCCGCGGGGCGGGAGTCGACGGCCGGCGCGGGGTGGGGCGGCGGCCCGGCGGGGTCGCGGGACGGGGGCGGCAGGTGACCCGGGGGCGGACCGGGCCGCGCGCGTCCTGCCCGGGTGCGTCAGTCGTTCGCGGCGACCACTCCTGTCGCGAAGGACGTGTCGCAGACCGGGCGGGCGTAGGACTGGGCCCTGGTGGGACCGTAGACGCGGACCGCGGCCTTGCCGAGGGAGCGGGCGATGGAGGCGCAGTGCCTGGCCAGGGAGGGGCGGTCGTCGACCGCCTGCTGAAGCTGGGTCAGGGCGGCGCCCGGGTCCTTCTTCTGCAGTTCGATGAGCAGTTGGTCGCGCAGCACGTCCTGGGGCGCGCGGGACGCGGCCCGCGACGAGGCGCCGGCGGCGGACGTGTCCGCGGCGGTGAGCACCGGACTCTGCGGGGCCCCCGACCAGTTGACCCGCGCGACCGCGAGGGTCCCGGAGAACACCAGGACGACGGGCAGGACGAGGGCGAGGGAACGGCCGATCCGGCGGGCGGGGCCCCGGCCGCGTCGCGTCTGAGGGTGAAGGGAGTGCGTCACGCGTGTGAGGGTAGCGTCCGGTAGCCACGGTGAAACATTCCGTCACCGTTACGGGGGACGAGGAACGACGACTTCCGCACCGCGTGTTGACGAGCTGGGCCAATTTGCCGGGATTGCCAGGGTATTTGTCGACAACGCCGAGGGGCCCGCAGCACGCTGCGGGGCCCTCGGCGTCGACTCGCTCAGTCGGACAGGCGCGCGCCCGTCGAGGTGGAGAACACGTGGGTCTCACCGGAGCGCGGCACGACGTGGAGCGTGCTGCCCTTCTCCGGGACGTCACGGCCGCCGACGCGGACCACGAGGTCCTTCGCCTCGCCACCGAGCTGCGCGGTGCCGTAGACGAACGCGTCGGAGCCCAGCTCCTCCACGACGTTGACGGTGACCGCCACGCCCAGGTCGGAGTCGGCGCCGGCGACGTCGAAGTGCTCGGGGCGGACGCCCACGGTGACGGTCTTGTCGCTGGTCGCGGAGAGCGCGTCACGCTGCACCGGCACCACCGAGTTGCCGAACTTCACACCGCCGTCGGTGACCGGGACCTCGATCAGGTTCATGGCGGGGGAGCCGATGAAGCCGGCGACGAACAGGTTCGCGGGCTTGTCGTACATGTTGCGCGGGGTGTCGACCTGCTGGAGCAGACCGTCCTTGAGCACCGCGACGCGGTCGCCCATGGTGAGGGCCTCGACCTGGTCGTGGGTGACGTAGACGGTGGTGATGCCCAGGCGGCGCTGCAGCGACGCGATCTGCGTACGGGTGGACACACGGAGCTTGGCGTCCAGGTTGGACAGCGGCTCGTCCATGAGGAACACCTGCGGCTCACGCACGATGGCGCGGCCCATCGCCACACGCTGGCGCTGACCGCCGGAGAGCGCCTTCGGCTTGCGGTCCAGGTACTCGGTGAGGTCGAGGATCTTCGCGGCCTCCTCGACCTTCTTGCGGATCTCCGCCTTGTTGACGCCGGCGATCTTGAGCGCGAAGCCCATGTTGTCGGCCACCGTCATGTGCGGGTAGAGCGCGTAGTTCTGGAACACCATGGCGATGTCCCGGTCCTTCGGCGGCAGGTGCGTGACGTCGCGGTCGCCGATGCGGATGGCGCCGCCGTTGACGTCCTCGAGGCCCGCGAGCATGCGGAGCGAGGTGGACTTGCCGCAACCGGACGGGCCGACCAGGACGAGGAACTCGCCGTCCGCGATCTCGATGTCCAGGGCGTCGACGGCGGGCTTGGTCGAACCCGGGTAGATCCGGGTCGCCTTGTCGAACGTGACAGTGGCCATGTGAATGGTCCCCTTCTACCGGCAGGAACGTGCCGGACGATCCGAGTAGGAAGGTGATGCCACGACGGGTGTTCCGTTGTGGTGTGTGGTCCACACGAGTGAACTGGCTCAGGACGGTACCCGCCGTTCACCTGCTTGTCAGCAGGTTCCGGCCGGTGAATTTCGCGAGAACTCTCGATCCCGCGCGTACCGGTCCGCCAGAACCGCCGCCGCCTCGGCGACCGCCCGCCGCAGTTCCGGAGGGCCGAGCACCTCCGCCTCCACGCCGAGGCGGAGCAGATCGCCGGTGGCCACCGCCTCCGACTCCACCGCCAGCTCCACCTCCACCCAGCCGTCCGCGTCCGGCGCTCCCGCCTCCGCCAGCGCCCGCGCGCCCGCCGCCCCGAACTGCATCGGCAGCAGCTTCCGCCCGCGCGGGGACAGCCGCAGCCGTGCCGTGCCCCGCCGCAGCGCCGCCTCCAGCCGCCGCGAGGTCTCCGTCCAGTACGCGGCCAGGTCGAACCCGGCGGGCCGGGTGAACTCCTCGCCGGTCTCCTCCACCTCCTGGAACCGCGAGACGCGGTAGGTGCGCACCGCGTCGTCCGCGAGGGCGATCAGGTACCAGATGCCGCCCTTCAGCACGAGCCCCAGCGGCCGCACCTCCCGCCGCACCTCGCCGCGCCAGCGCGCGTAGCGGGTCCGCAGCACCCGCCGCTCCCACACCGCCCGCGCGACCACCGCCAGGCAGGGCACCGGGTCGACGTCCCGGAACCAGGCCGGCGCGTCCAGGTGGAACCGCTCGCGCACCCGCCGCGCCTGCTGCGCCAGACCGTCCGGCAGGGCGGCCTCCACCTTGAGCTGGGCGCTCGCCAGGACGGCCCCGAGCCCCAACTCCCCGGCCGGGCCCGGCAGTCCCGCCAGGACCAGCGAACCGGCCTCCGCGTCCGTCAGCCCGGTGAGCCGCGTCCGGTACCCCTCCACCAGCCGGAAGCCGCCGTGCGGTCCGCGTTCGGTGCGCACCGGCACCCCGGAGGCGCCGAGCGCCTCGACGTCCCGGTAGACGGTGCGCACCGACACCTCCAGTTCGGCCGCGAGTTCGGGCGCGGTCATCCGGCCGCGGTTCTGCAGCAGCAGGAGCAGGGTGAGGAGCCGGTCGGCACGCATGCCGCCCATTGTCGGGGCGGGGCGCCGTACCTGACAGGAGGTGTCAGGTACGGCCGGGAGGGTGGGGGCGCAGCGTCCGACGACCCTGGAAGGGACCCGCCATGCCCGTCACCGAGACCACCGGCCACTTCACCTTCGCCGACTGGAAGGAGAGCCCCGTCTCGCCGGAGGGGTCCTTCCCCCGGCTCGCGCACGCCACCGTCGTCAACGCCTTCTTCGGCGGCATCGAGGCCGAGGCCACCGTCTGCGACTACACGATCGCCTACGGGACCGCCGCCACCGGCTCCTTCGCCGGACTGGAGCTCGTCACCGGCCGGCTCGACGGCCGCGCCGGCGCCTTCGTGCTGGAGGAGCGCGGCCGCTTCGACGGCGACGGCACCGTGCACTGCGCCTTCGAGGTGGTCGAGGGCTCGGGCACCGGCGGGTTGACCGGGCTGCGCGGCACGGGCGCCTTCACCTGCCGGCACGGCGAGACGAAGGTGCCGTACACCTTCGCGTACGAGGTGGCGCGCGCCTGAGACAAGTGCGTGGCTCGGCGAAACCGGCACTGTGTACAGTGGACCGCGCTTCGCGCGCGCCGCGCGCGGCGCCTCCTTAGCTCAGACGGTCAGAGCAGCTGTCTTGTAAACAGCAGGTCGTCGGTTCGAATCCGACAGGGGGCTCCACCGACGTCCCCGGGCCGGACCTTCTCCGGCCCGGGTCCCTCATGGCAGACGCCGCCTCACGTCGTACGGCCGCGCAGGCGGCGGGCGATCTCCAGGTCCGCGTCGTCCAGCGGGCGGCCTTCCTCGGTCTCCCAGAGGCAGTTCTGCAGCACCCGGCCGTACGTCCACGCGCGCGCCCGCGCACGGTCCAGGCCCAGTACCTCGGTCATCGCGTCGAAGCGCCACAGGACGTCGTCGGGGTCGAAGTTGTTGGCCAGGGCGGGCCACAGGTCGAAGCCGGGGTCGCCGGCCAGCGGCTTGGGATCGATGGCGAGCCAGGGCGCCCGGTCGGCGGCGAGGACGTTCTCGTCGTGCAGGTCCCAGTGCAGCAGCCGGTCGCCCGGCTCGTCCGCGACCTCGCGCACGGCGGCGGCGCAGTCGGCGACCAGGCGGCGGGCCTCGGGGTCGGCGACACGCTCCAGCGTGCGGGGCGTGCGCTCCAGCATGGACGCGGCGATGTCGCCGAGGCGGCGCATCCCGGGGGGTGCCGGGGTGGCGTGGAGGCGGGCCAGGAGGCGCGCGACCACCAGGACGCCCTCATGGACGTCCGGCCGGTGGGCGAGCATCCGGGAGGAGTCCAGGCGCTCCAGCAGCATCGTGCCGGTCGGCTCGTCGTGGTCGAGCAGGCGGACCGCCCCGTCGCCGTTCCACAGGCGCAGGGCGACCGGCTCGCCCTCGCTCTCGTGGTCGCGGATCTGGAGCTTGAGCACCGCCGGTGTGCCGTCGGCGCGGTCGACGGGCAGGACCAGGGCGCTGACGCCGTGCATGGGAGCCCCGGCGAGGCGCAGCTCCCAGCGCTCCAGGAAGCCGGCGGCGAGGTCCGGCAGGGCGGCGATGAAGGCCCGGCCGGCCTCCTTGTTGAACTTGGCCTGGGACGCGGCGAGTTCCGCGGGGACGTCGATCACGCCTCGTACGGTAGTGCCGTACGGGGGCTCGGCGGGCCCGGTTTCCCGGGTTCCGTACGACCGCGTGCGGGGCGCCTACGGCTCCAGGACGACCTTGCCGGTGGTCGCCCGGTTCTCCAGGGCCCGGTGGGCGTCGGCCGCCCGGGCGAGCGGGAAGCGCCGCACGGCGGGGGTGAGCCTGCCCGCGGCCGCCTCGGCGAGGGCGCGCAGTTCGAGCGTGCGCATCGGGTCGGGGCCGCCGGCCCGGCGCATCATCTCGGGGCCGAGGACGCTCACCGAGACGCCCTCCACGAGATAGGGGTTGTCGCTGCGGATGCCCTGCGACGACCAGCCGAACACCACGTGCCGGCCGCCGGGCGCCAGCAGACCGACCAGGGCGCGGGCCACGTCCCCGCCCACGCCGTCGTACACGACGGTCACCTTGCCCCGGTGGCCCTCGACCCGCGCGGGCCAGTCCGGGGCCGTGTAGTCGACGGCGAGGTGGGCGCCGCCCGCCGCCACCAGGGCCGTCTTCCCGGGGCCGCCGGCGAGACCGATCACGGTCGCGCCCGCGTTCCGGGCGTACTGCACGAGGAGGGTGCCGATGCCGCCCGCGGCGGCCGGTACGGCCACCACGTCGCCGGGCCCCGGTTCGGCGAACCGCACGATCCCCATCGCCGTACGGCCCGTGCCGATCATGGCGACGGCCTCGGCGAAGTCCAGGCGCTCCGGGATCTCGTGCAGCCGCCCGGCGTCGGTCACCGCCAGTTCCGCGTAACCCCCGGGGACGAAGCCGAGGTGGGCGACGACCCGCTTGCCGAGCCAGTCGGCGGGGGTGTCCGGACCGAGCGCGTCGACCACCCCGGCGATCTCGCGGCCGGGGATCGTCGGCAGTTCGGCGGGGGCCGGGCCGGGTCCGGGCAGGCCCTCGCGCAGGGCCGTGTCGAGGAGGTGCACCCCGGCCGCCCGGACGGCGACGCGGACCTGGCCGGGGCCCGGGCGCGGGTCCTCCACCCGCTCGTAGGTGAGGTTCTCGGCCGGGCCGTGGGCGTGCAGTCGGACGGCGTGCATGTGGATCCTCCCAGGTCGGGTCGCCGGTGCGGGGCGCCTTCGGCGTCGTGCGCCGCCCCGGCTCCACGGTGCGACCTCAAGCGCGCTCGAGGTCAAGCGCGTTCCGGCCGGGGGCGGGGGAGACGGCCGCGGTGATGCGGTGCGTGACGGGACTTCGGGGCTTCCTTCCCGGTCGGGCCCGGTCGGGCTCGGCCGGATGCCGGGGGGGGGCGCCGGGATGTGACCCGCGGGGTGTTTCCCCAGGCCGGACGGGATGTCAGTGGCCGGGTGCAGCATGGGCGCATGGTGCGTGGAGCGGCGGGCGGAGCGGGTGTGCGGGCGGCGCGGCGGCCGGAGCTGCGGCTGCCCCGGCTGGAGCGGTACGAGGGGGGCGGGCTGGAGCCGGACGGGGACTACGACGGGCTGGAGTTCGACGGCGCGGACCTCGCCGGGCAGGACGGGGCGGGGGCGCGCTTCATGGACTGCGCGCTGCGGGGATGCGCGCTGGACGGGACGCGGCTGCCCCGGGCCCGGCTGCTGGACACGGCGCTGGGCGGGGTGCGGGGCGTGGGCACGGATCTGGCGGGGGCGACGCTGCGGGACGTCGAGCTGACCGACGCGCGGCTCGGCGGGACCCAGATGCACGGGGCGGCGCTGGAGCGGGTGCTGGTCCGGGGCGGGAAGATCGACTTCCTGAACCTGCGCGCGGCCGTGCTCAAGGACGTCGTCTTCGAGGGCTGCGTGCTGGTGGAGCCGGACTTCGGCGGGGCCCGTCTGGAGCGCGTGGAGTTCGTCGACTGCACGCTGAAGGGCGTGGACCTGTCCGGTGCCGTGCTGAAGGACGTGGACCTCCGGCGGGCGGCCTCGCTGGAGATCGCGCGCGGGGTGGACCGGCTGTCCGGGGCGGTGATCAGCACGGCCCAGCTGCTGGACCTGGCGCCGTCGCTGGCGGGGGAGCTGGGGATCGCCGTGGAGGGGTGAGGGGGCGGTGACCGGCTCAGGAAAGCGTCGAACGGATGTGCATGGCGTCCGTATGCTCCGCGCATGAGAATCTTCCGGTCGCGCGGCCGCCCCGGCGTACGGCAGTCGATCGCATCCCCCCTGGCCCAGGCAGTCGCCCTGTACGAGGCCGGGCGCTATGCCGACGCGGAGAGAGAGGCCCGGGACGTGGCCGCGTCCCGGTCCCGGCGACGCGACGACAAGTGGGTGCCTCTGGCGCTCGGCATCGCCGCGACCACGGCGGGCGCCCAAGGGCATCACGCCGAGGCCCTCGCCACCTACGACGACGCGCTGCCGCTCTTCGCCAGAATCTTCGGAGCCGAGAATCCGCAGACACTGAAGGTGCGCTCGGACCGCGCCCAGGCGCTGACCTCGCTCGGCCGGCACGCCGAGTGCGAGGCGGAGTGCGCGGCCGTCGCGTCGGCCGCGAGACGCAGTACGGAGCCGGGGGCGGAGCACGTGGCGGTGGCCGCCTGCAACGGACAGGTCTTCGCCCTCAACGCGCTGGGACGCCACCCGGAGGCCGAGGCGCTCGCCCGCGAGGCACTCGCCGCCGCCCAGGGGCTGCCGGAGCGGTTCTCCCTGGTCCTGCGGCTCGGTCTGGTCCGCAGCCTCAACGGTCAGTCCCGCTACGAGGAGGCGCTCGCCGAGGCGGAGCGGGCCGAGGAACTGCACCGAGGTCTGTCCGCGGCACAGCGGCGCCCGGAGGCCGGTGCCGTCGACCTGGCCATGGCCAACGCGCTGCTCGGGCTGGGCCGCCGCGACGAGGCGCGGATCCGGGCGACGGCCGGACACGACGCCTGTCTTGCCGTCCTCGGCCCGGACCATAGCCGCACCGCAGAGGCTCGGGAGCTGATCCGACGCGTCGACGGCGTCTGACCGGGGCTCCGGGGGACCGGGGCGGTCAGCTCACGCGGGGGAAGCGGGCCTGGAGGGTCCAGATCGCCGGGTTCTCGCCGAGGTCGTCGTGCAGGTCGACCAGGTCGGCGATCAGGTCGTGCAGGAAGTCGCGGGCCTCCCGGCGCAGTTCGGCGTGGGAGAAGGTCAGCGGCGGCTCGGACGCGGGCAGCCACTCCGCCTCGATGTCCACCCAGCCGAAGCGCCGTTCGAACAGCAGCCGGTCGGTGGACTCGGTGAAGTCCAGCTCGGCGTGCTGTGGCCGCGAGGCGCGCGAGCCCGCCGGGTCCCGGTCGACGCGCTCCACGATGTCGCACAGCGCCCACGCGAAGTCGAGCACCGGCACCCATCCCCAGGCTGTGGAGATCTCCCGGTCCGACGCGGTGTCGGCGAGGTAGACGTCGCCGCAGAACAGGTCGTGCCGCAGGGCGTGGACGTCCGCGCGGCGGTAGTCGGTCTGCGGGGGGTCGGGGAAGCGGTTGGAGAGGGCGTAACCGATGTCGAGCACGTGGGTGATGGTGTCACGGTCCGGCGCCCCCGCCGCCATAGGATCCCCGCGTGCGCACCCCCCGCCCCCTGAGCCGCGGTGTCGCCGCCGCCCTGCTCGCGGTGGCGCTCACCGCGTGCGGCCCCGGCTCCGGGACCGAGGGTGCCGGTGACTCCGGCGCGGGCGACCCGTACTTCCCGAAGGCGGGCAACGGCGGCTACGACGTCACCCACTACGACCTCGTCCTCGCCTACGACCCCGGTGACCGCCGCCTCACCGGCACCGCCACGCTCGACGCCCGCGCCACCGACGACCTCACCGCGCTGAACCTCGACCTCCAGGGCCTCGACGTGGACGCCATCACCGTCGACGGCGCCGGCGCCCGCGTCCGCCGCGAGGGCCAGGAGCTGACGGTCCGGCCGCGCCGTGCCCTCGACCGGGACGCGCGCTTCCGGATCGTCGTCCGCTACTCGGGGCGCCCCGGGACCGTCACCGACCCCGACGGCTCCCAGGAGGGCTGGCTGCGCACCGCCGACGGGGCGGTCGCCCTGGGCCAGCCGGTGGGCTCCATGACCTGGTTCCCGGGCAACCACCACCCCTCCGACAAGGCCACCTACACCCTCGCCGTCACCGTCCCCGAAGGACTGCGGGCGGTCTCCAACGGGGAACCGGCCGGCGAGGAGACGGAGGACGGCCGCACGACGTACCGCTGGCGCACCCCCGAGCCCATGGCGAGCTACCTGGCGACGGTCGCGATCGGCCGGTACGACGTCCACCGCGGCGAGACGGCCGGCGGGCTGCCGCTGTTCACCGCCGTCGACCCGGAGCAGGCGGCCGCGAGCCGCGCGGCGGTCGGGCTGCTGCCGGAGGCCGTGGAGTGGGCGGAACGGCGGTTCGGGCCGTACCCCTTCTCCTCCGCGGGCGCGATCGTCGAACGCCCCGGGGACGCCGGATACGCCCTGGAGACGCAGAACCGCCCCGTCTTCCCCGGCGCCCCCGACACGGCCCTGCTGGTCCACGAGATCGCCCACCAGTGGTACGGCGACTCCGTCACCCCGAGGACCTGGCGGGACATGTGGCTCAACGAGGGCTTCGCCACGTACGCGCAGTGGCTGTGGGAGGAGGACCACGGCGGCGACAGCGCACAGCGCACCTTCGAGGCGCTGTACGCCGGCACGTACTTCCCGGACGCGGGCACCAACGCGGCGCTGTGGTCCTTCCCGCCGGCCGACCCGCCGGACGCGGCGCACGTCTCCGCCACGCCCGTGTACTGGCGCGGCGCGATGGTCCTGCACATGATCCGCAGGACGGCCGGCGACGAGGCCTTCGGCCGGCTGCTGCGCGGCTGGGCGGCGGAGCACCGGCACGGCAACGCGAGCACCGCCGACTTCACCGCGTACGTCGAGAAGACGGTGCCGGGGAAGGACTTCTCCCGGGTCTGGGAGGAGTGGCTGTACGGGGACGGCCGGCCGGCGACCGCGTCCTAGGCGCACCGGCCCGTGAGGCGTGCGCGCGGGACCGGGCGGGCGCGGCGGAGCCCCCGCCCGGCGGACGCGGGCGGGGGCTCCGCCGGATCGGTCGCGGTGCGACCGTCAGACGTTCACGCCGAAGTCCTGGGCGATGCCCACGAGGCCCGAGGCGTACCCCTGGCCGACCGCGCGGAACTTCCACTCCGCGCCGTTGCGGTACAGCTCGCCGAAGACCATGGCGGTCTCGGTGGCGGCGTCCTCCGACAGGTCGTAGCGGGCGATCTCGGCGCCGCCGGCCTGGTTGACGATGCGGATGTACGCGTTGCGCACCTGGCCGAAGTTCTGGCTGCGGTTCTCGGCGTCGTAGATCGAGACCGGGAAGACGATCTTGTCGATGTCGGCCGGGAGGGCCGCCAGGTTGACGTTGATCGCCTCGTCGTCGCCCTCGCCCTCACCGGTGCGGTTGTCGCCGGTGTGGACGATCGTGTTGTCCGGGGTCTGCTTGTTGTTGAAGAAGACGAAGTGGGCGTCCGAGTAGACCTTGCCCTGCGTGTTGACCGCGATCGCCGACGCGTCGAGGTCGAAGTCCGTTCCCGTGGTGGTGCGGACGTCCCAGCCGAGGCCCACGGTGACGGCGGTCAGGCCCGGAGCCTCCTTGGTGAGCGAGACGTTGCCACCCTTGGACAGGCTTACAGCCATTGTTGGGAGTCCCTTCCCTCGTTTGCGTACGGCTATGAAGCTACAGCTACCACCTTGAACGCCCGGAGGGGTGCGTCAGGTTCCAGGTCCCTTTACTTTCTTTACCCGGGTACGGATATTCGGGTGACGTGGCCGGCACGGGCGCGGGAACCTGTGTGTCATGTCCGGTCCTCATGTCGTACGCGGCTCCGTCTCCCTCCCCGAGGCCGAGCTCATGTGGCGTTTCTCCAGGTCGTCCGGGCCCGGCGGGCAGCACGTCAACACCAGCGACACGCAGGTCGAGCTGCGGTTCGACCTCGCCCGGACCGAGGCGCTGCCCGAGGTGTGGAAGCGGCGGGCGCTGGAGCGGCTCGCGGGACGGCTGACCGACGGGGTGATCACCGTACGGGCGTCCGAGCACCGGTCGCAGTGGCGCAACCGTGAGGCGGCGGCGGTGCGGCTGGCCGCGCTGCTGGCGGAGGCGACGGCGCCGCCGCCGAAGCCGCGGCGGCCCACGCGGGTGCCGCGGGGGATCAACGAGCGGCGGTTGCGGGAGAAGAAGCGGCGGGGGGAGACGAAGCGGGGGCGCTCCGCGCGGGACTGGTAGGGGGCGGGCGGGCCCCGCCCCCGTGGTCACCCGCGGGCCGGCGGGGGTGCGCCCGCGCGGTTCACCGTGCCCCTGCGGGGCGCTGGAACGACGGGGGCGCTCAGCCCAACTGGCGGTAGCGGCCCCGGAAATGGATGAGCGGGCCGCCCTCCGCGCTCGGCACGGCGGCCGTCATCACGCGGCCGATCACGAGGGTGTGGTCGCCGGCCGTCACCCGCTGTTCGGTGCGGCACTCCAGGGTCGCCGACGCGCCGCCGACCAGCGGGGCCCCGGTGTACTCGCCGCGCCGGTACGGAATGTCCGCGAACAGCAGGCGGTCGCTGACCCGGCCCTTCATCGAGAAGCGGCCCGCGATGTGGCGCTGGCTCTCGGACAGCACGGACACCGCCCACAGCTGCTGCTCCTCCAGCAGTTCGTCCATGCGGGAGCCGGTGCGCAGGCTGACCAGCACCAGCGGCGGGTCCAGGGAGACCGACAGGAACGCGGTCGCGGTCATGCCGACGTCCTCGCCGGCCGGCGCCCCGGGGTCGTCCGGGTCCAGCGGCGGCTCCACGGCGGTCACCAGGACCACACCGGCGGCCAGACGGGACATGGCGGCACGGAACTCGTCGTTGCTCACCCCCTCAGCATGCCGGGCGGCGGGCGGAACGGTGATCGGCGCGGGGGCGGCGGGAGTGTTCGACACACCGGGAACGCTAATCTCCGCTTCACGGACACCGCATCGGACCGTGGCCCGAACCGGGACCTAGGACCAGCGGCCGATCCGCGCATGAACCATGCACAATCACCACATGGTCCGCGTCGCGGAAATAGGCCGGGATATCGCGCGTAGACCACACAATTGTTCACGTTTAGCTGTGACTTGAGTCACAGGGGGCAATAATTGTTGACCCTGTGTACCGGGTGAGCAGCGCGCTGTGATTCAGTGGCGGGGAAGCTGCTGCGACGATACGCCGATGATGACCCTTGATGTGCTGCGAGGTCTCGGGGGGAGGGCGAGGATGGAGACCGAGTCGGAACCCTACGTCCGTCTGGCATCGCTGCGACAACTCCACCAGGCCATGGCCGACATGAACACGGCGCGCAGTCTGGCGGACACCTTGCAGACCGTCGCCGACGGCGTCGTGGGAGCCCTCGGGTACGAGCTGGCCTGCGTCAATCTCGTACGCCCCGACGGCGACCTCGTGGTCGCCGCCCTCGCCGGCAACGCGGCGGCCGAGGCCCTCATCACCGGCCGGGTCGGCTCGCGCGAGTCCTGGGACCGCCGGCTCACCATGGGCGAGCGCTGGGGCGATCTGGTGTTCATACCGCACACCGAGGGATGGGTCCTCGACGACGACGACGTCCCGCAGTGGTACACCGACGGGCCCGACCCCCGCTTCGAGGACGAGTGGCACCCCTCCGACCGGCTCTTCGCCCCGATGTACGCGCCCGGACCGCAGGGCGGCGGCACCTCCGGCGAACTGATCGGCGTGCTCTCCGTCGACCGCCCGCGCAACGGCCGCCGGCCCGGCGCCTGGGGCCGCGAGGCCCTGCAGATGTACGCCTTCCAGGCCGCCATCGCGATCAGCAACGCCCGGCTGCGCTCCAACATGCAGCGCGCCCTGGTCCGCCTGGAGCGCGAGCAGCAGGCGCTGCGGGCCAGCGAGGAGAGCTTCCGGCAGGCCTTCGAGTACGCCCCCTCCGGCATGGCCATCGCCGAGATGGGCGGCGACCAGCACGGCCGGATCCTGCGCACCAACGACGCCCTGTGCCGACTGCTCGGCCGGCCCGCCTCCGCGATGCGCCGCTACTCCTTCTCCGACCTGGTCCACCCCGAGGACATAGGCACCCTGCTGCGCACCTCCGCCGAGGGCGGCCGGGCGGAGCTGCGGCTGTGCCGCCGCGACGGCACCTACGTGTGGGTCTCCCTGCGCAACTCGGTGGTCGCCGACGCCGCCGACGGGCCGCGCTTCCTGCTCACCCACGTCGAGGACATCGAGGAGCGCAAGCGCCGCGAGCTCCAGCTCGCCCACCGCGCCTCCCACGACTCGCTCACCGGACTGCCGAACTCCGCCGAACTGCGCTCCCGGCTCTCCTCCCGGCTGTGCAGCCAGCAGCCGCAGAGCGCGCTGCCGACGGCCGTGGACCCCATGGCGCCCTACGAGTCCTTCGGCTCCCACGACGCCGCCTACGGCCCGCCCGCCTTCGACCGCGGCCACGACTTCGACTTCCCGCCCGGCAGCGACGCGTACGACGGCTACGACCACCATGTGCACACCGTCGCGCCCGCCGGGGACGCCGACGACGGCGCCAAAGGGCTCGCGGTGCTCTTCTGCGACCTCGACGGCTTCAAGTCGATCAACGACCGGTTCGGGCACAACGCGGGCGACGCGGTCCTCATCGAGGTCGCCCGCCGGCTCAGCAACGGCGTGCGGGACGGCGACACCGTGGCCCGGCTCGGGGGTGACGAATTCGTCATCCTCGCCGACGGCCTCGGCCGGGCCGACGCCCAGGACCTCGCCGTACGGCTGCGCAACGAGATCATCCAGCCCATCCGGGCCGAAGGGCGGGCCGTGCGGGTCGGGGCCAGCTTCGGCATCGGGTGGGCCCACTGCGGCATGACGGCCGACGAAGTGCTGAAGTCCGCCGACGAGCGGATGTACGTCGAGAAACGATCTCGTCCCAAACAGCACCGACGCGCTGGATGATGCGCAGGTCAGCGAGTTGATGCGGTCCGGGTCACCCTTTCGGGCCAGGGGAACCGGGTAGGCTCGCCTTCTCCGCACGTACGTACCCGATCCGCAGCTAGGAGCACAGGGGATGACGCCCGGCAACAACGGCGCGAGCACGCCCGAGGACGACGACCCGTTCGGCTACCTGTACGCCGACGGGCAGGCCAACGGAGCCCAGCCGCCGTCCGGGGGTTACGGCTACCCGAACTCGGTCAACCGGGTGCGGCCGGTCGGTTCCCGCCAGTACGGCCAGCAGGGACCCGCCCCGCAGGCGCCGCCCCAGCAGGGCGCCTTCGGCCGGCCCAGCGCGCACTACGCCGCGCCCGAGACGCTGCCCGGGGCCGCGCCCGCCGCGCGTTCGCCCCAGCCGTCGCGCGGTGGGGGCGGCCGCGGCGGCGGCCCGAACACCAAGGGGCTGCTCATCGGCGCGATCGCCGTGGTCGCCGCGGTCGTGATCGGCATCGGCATCGCCATGATCAGCGGTGACGACGACGACAAGGGCGGCAACGAGGCGGGGCCCACCCCGACCGCCACCCAGGGCAGCAGCGAGCCGAGCCCGTCGGCGAGCGAAAGCGCCGAGGAGCAGTTCGAGTCGAAGCCGATCGACGCGAAGGCGCTGCACCTGTCACCGGGTGTCACGACCGCCTCGGACGTCGAGGGCGCCGAAGCCGACGGCGGCATTTACGTCACGAACCTCAACCAGCCGGGAGCGTCGGTCACTTGGACCGTCGATGGCATTCCGAAGGACGGTCCGTACACCGTCTTCTTCCGCTACAGCACCGCTGACGAGCCCCAGTCGATGACTCTCACCGTCAACGGCAAGCCGTTCGGCAGCAAGCTGAACATGGACAACTTCGCCAACGCCAAGGACGGCGACTTCTCCAAGGGCTGGACCAAGACCTACGCCTGGCCGACGCTGAACGAGGGCACCAACACCATCTCGTTGTCCTGCGGCGACGGCGACAAGTGCAACGTCCTGCTGGACCAGCTGTGGATCAAGGAAGGTCAGGTCAAGGGGTAAGCAGCAGCGATGCGGCGGCCGCCGGCGTGCTGCACACCTGCGGCCGCCGCATCGAGGCTGTCAGATGCGTCCGACTTCGACGCACATGGCAGCAACCCAGCCGGTCTTGCCGGCCCAGCGGACCTTCAGCCAGTCGTTGCCGGTGGGACCACCAGACCAGCAGGTGTACTTGCCCCCGTTGTTATTTCGCGTGCACCTCGACGCACCGCAAGGAACCTTGGTGTCAGGGTCCTTGATAGTTGCGATCTTGGACGCCGAGGTGCTGGCGCTGGCCCGTATGCTGAAGTCATGGCCGTCCTTCTGCCAGACACCAGCCTGCACGGTTTCTGCCGAGGCTGGGGAACCGGTGGTGACAGTAAGCGCCAGAGACGCCATGCCTACCGCGGCAAGCTGCCTGATTACCGTCGACTTTCGCATGTGTTCCCCCTGCGAGAGGTAGATCATTTGGTCGCTGGTGATCTTATGATCTACACAGTTCGGGGCGCAGGGTGCATTTCAGTCATAGCCGATCTCAGGCCGCACTGACCTCCTTGGTCACCGCGACCTTCGCCAGCAGCTCCTGGTAAGCGCCGCGGTCGAACTCGCCGGCAACCGGGGAAACAACCGTTGCCGTGGACAGGGCGACCGCGCGGATCAGGCGTTCCGGCCAGGGGCGGTGTTCCACCAGGGCCGACAGCAGGCCCGCGACGGCCGAGTCGCCCGCGCCGGTCGGGTTGCCGCGCAGGCGGGTCGGCAGGGCCGCGCTCCAGCGGCCCTCCGGGGTGACCGCGAGCAGGCTCTCCGCGCCTAGTGAGGCGACGGCCGCGCGGGCCCCGCGCCGACGGGCGTCCTGGGTGGCGCGCAACGGCTCGTGGAACCCGGTCAGTTCGGCCAGTTCGTCGGCGTTCGGTTTGATGATGTCGGGCCGGCCGGCCACGCCGCGGCGCAGTGCCTCCCCGCCGGTGTCGAGCAGGACCGGGACGCGGGCCGCGCGGGCCGTGCGGACCAGACCCGCGTACGCGCCCACCGGGACGCCCGGCGGCAGGCTGCCGCACAGGGCCACCGCGGAGGCGGACGCCAGCAGGTCCGCGTAGACCTCCTGGAAGGCGGACCACTCGGCGTGGGTGATGTCCGGGCCGGGCTCGTCGAGGCGGGTGGTGGCGCCGGAGCGGTCGTCGACCAGCGTCACCGTGCGGCGGGTGGCGCCGGACACCGGCACCAGGGCGTCCGTGAGGCGCGGGACCTCGGTGAGGCGGTCGCGCAGGACGCGTCCCGTGGGGCCGCCGGAGAAACCCGTGACGGTCACCTCGTGGCCGAGCGCGGCCAGGACGCGGGCCACGTTGACGCCCTTGCCGCCCGGGCGTTCCAGCACCTCGGAGACCCGGTGCGAGGCTCCGGTCCGCAGGGACGGGACGCGATAGGTGATGTCGAGAGCGGTGTTCAGCGTGACCGTGAGGATCACCGGGCCGACCTCCCCCTCTTGCCTGGCCTTCCGTGGCCCCGAAGTCACGATCATGCCAAAAGGAAGGCGGTCGGCCCAGCCCCGGGACCGGCCGTCGTCGGCCGGTCCCGGGGACGGATCAGGCCAGTTGGGGAGCGACCGCCCATTCCCCCTTGCGCATGACGGCCACCAGCTCGAAGGCGTCGTCCAGCACGACCAGGTCGGCGTCCTTGCCGGGCTCCAGCGAGCCGATGCGGTCGTCCAGGCCGAGCAGCCGGGCCGGGTTGGCGGAGATCGCCGCGACGACGTCCTCGACGGGCAGCCCGTCCACCGTCACCGCCCGCTTGAAGGCGCGGTCCAGGGTGAGCGTGGAGCCGGCGATCGAGTTGCCCTCCACCAGCCGGGCCACGCCGTCCGCGACCTCGACCTCCAGGGTGCCGAGCATGTAGCGGCCGTCGCCGAAACCGGCCGCGTCCATCGCGTCGGTGATGAAGGCGACCCGGTCGCGGCCCGCGTGGTGGAAGGCGAACTGCAGCGCGGCCGGGTGCAGGTGCGTGCCGTCGTTGATCAGCTCGACGGTGACCCGCTCGTCCTCCAGCAGCGCGGTGATCGGACCGGGGGCGCGGTGGCCGAACGGCGGCATGGCGTTGAACAGGTGGGTGGCGACGGTCGCGCCCGCGTCGACGGCGGCGACCGCCTGCTCGTAGGTGGCGTCGGTGTGGCCGACGGCGGCGATCACGCCGTGCTCGACGAGCAGCCGTACGGAGTCCAGGCCGCCGGGCAGCTCGGTGGCCAGCGTCATCATCCGGGCGTGGCCGTGGGCCGCGTCGATCAGCTTGCGGACCTCGGCCGGGTCGGGGTCGCGCAGCAGCGTCTCGTCGTGCGCGCCCTTGCGGCAGGGGGAGATGAACGGCCCCTCGAAGTGGATGCCGGCGATGTCGCCCTGCTGGGCCAGCTCCGCCAGCATCCCGGCGTGCCGGGCGAGGAAGTCCAGGTCGCCGGTGACGGCGGAGGCGACCACGGTGGTGGTGCCGTGCCGCAGGTGGGTGCGGACGCCCTCCAGGACGTCCTCGGCGGTGCCGCCGGCGAAGGACATCCCGCCGCCGCCGTGGTTGTGGAGGTCGACGAAGCCGGGGACCAGCCAGTGGCCGCGCAGGTCGACCGTCTCGGCCGCCCCGGCCGTCGTCGCCGGGGCCGGGCCGGCGATGCGCGTGCCCTCGACGGTCACGCTGCCGCCGTCCACGGTCCCGGTGGGCAGGACCACCCGGGCACCGGTGAGAACCTTGGTGGGGGCCATCAGGTGGTTACCTCCGAGGGGTCAGTGGTCTCGATCAGGTCCCGGGCGAGGAGCCCCGCGCCCAGGCATCCCGCGGTGTCCCCGAGGGCCGCGGGGACCAGGGACGGCAGCTTCTGGAAGGTGGCCCGCCGCCGGACGGCCTCCCGCAGCGGTGTGAACAAGGTTTCCCCCGCCTCGGCGAGCCCGCCACCGATGATCAGCGTGCGCGGGTCCAGCAGGGTGAGCGCGGTGACCAGGCCGTCGGCGAGCGCGTCCACCGCGTCCTGCCACACCCGTACGGCCCGCCCGTCGCCCGAGGCGACGGCCTTCGCGCAGTCCGTCGCGTCCGCGTCCGGGTCGCCGCAGGCCTCGGCCCACGCCCGGCTCACGGCCGACGCGGACGCGAACCGCTCCAGACAGCCGCGCTGACCACAGGGACACTCCGCGCCGCCGGGCCGTACGACGATGTGGCCGATCTCGCCCGCGAAGCCGTGCGCGCCGGCCTCGACCGTGCCGTCGATGCCGATGGCGCCCGCGATGCCGGTGCCGAGCGCGACGAAGAGGAAGCGGTCGGCGCCGCGCCCGGCGCCGATGCGGCCCTCGGCGAGACCGCCGGTGCGCACGTCGTGGCCGAGGGCGACGGGGACGCCGCCGAGCCGCTCGGCGAGCAGGGCGCGCAGCGGGACGTCCCGCCAGCCGAGGTTGGCGGCGTAGGCGGCGACGCCCCGCGCCTCGTCGACGATGCCGGGGACGGCGACGCCGGCGGCGGAGGCCGGTTCGCCGTGGGCGCGGACGCCGTGGGCGCGGAGCTCCGCCGCGAAGTCGAGGATGCCCTCGACGACCGCGTCCGGGCCGTGCTCGCGGCCGGTGGGGCGGCGGGCCCGGTGCAGCAGCTCGCCGTCCGCCCCGACCAGGGCGGCCTTCATCCCGGTGCCGCCCACGTCGAGGGCGATGACATGTTTCACGGGAAACAGTGTGGCCCGCGGACCCGCGAGAGGTCTAGTCCAGTTACGTGGTGTAGACCTTAGTCCGATTATCGGAACCATGACAGACGGCGCTCGGCGCCGGACTGGAGGAGAGCACGTGCGACGGCGGGTCAGGACAAGGACGATCGCGGCGGTGTGCGCACTGGGACTGACAGCGGTCCTGAGCGGATGCGGAGCCGGGGGCGCTTCCTCCGACGTGACCCTCACCCTGGTCGCCGCCGAGTACGGCAACGGCGCGGCCGACAGCTCCAAGAAGTACTGGGCCGACCTGGTCGAACGGTACGAGTCCGACCACCCCGGCGTGGACATCGACGTCAGCGTGTACTCCTGGAACGACGTCGACCGCAAGGTCAAGGAGATGGTCGACGCCGGGAATCCGCCGGACATGGCGCAGATCGGCGCGTACGCCGACTACGCCTCCCAGGGCCTGCTCCACCGGGTCGGCGACCTGCTCTCCATCCCCGTCCAGGCGGACTTCCTCTCGCAGCTCTCCACCGCGGGCGAGGTCGGCAGCGTGCAGTACGGCATGCCGTTCGCGGCGTCCACGCGGCTGCTGTTCTACAACAAGGCGCTGTTCGCCGAGGCCGGGCTCACCCCGCCGGAGACCTGGGACGAGCTGGTCGAGTGCGCCGAGGCGCTCAAGGCGCGCGGGGTGAAGTTCCCCTACGCGCTGCCGCTCGGCCCGGAGGAGGCGCAGGCCGAGACCATGCAGTGGCTGCTGAGCGGCGACGGCGGCTACACCGACATCGGCGGCAGTTACCGCATCGACGCGACGGAGAACGTCGCGACCTTCACCTGGCTGCGGGACGAACTGGTCGGCAAGGGGCTCACCGGGCCCGTCGCGCCCGGCGAGCTCGACCGCGCCGAGGCGTTCGAGGCGTTCGCCGCCGGCGAGGTCGGCATGCTCAACGGGCATCCCTCGCTGATGGAGATGGCGCGGAAGAAGGGCGTGAAGTACGGCATGGTGCCGATCCCCGGCGTCGACGGCGAGAGCCCGTCCGCGCTCGGCGTGACCGACTGGATGACGGCGTTCGAGAAGAACGGGCACCGCGACCAGATCGGGGACTTCCTCGACTTCGTCTACAGCGAGAAGAACGTGCTGGACTTCTCGCGCGAGTACGACCTGCTGCCGGTCACCGGATCCGCGTCGCAGGCGATGGCGGCGTCGGGGCAGGACAAGGAAATCAAGCCGTTCCTGGACCAGTTGCCGCTCTCGGAGCTGTACCCGGTGGGGAAGACGTCGTGGGCGGCGGTGAGCGCGGCGGTCAAGCAGAAGATCGGCGAGGCCGTGGAGCCGGACGGGAGCCCCGCGGGCGTGCTGGGCGAGCTCCAGGCGACGGCCGTGCGCGCGGACAGCGCGGGGTAGCCTGCCGGCATGGGTGAAGGTGAGGGGCTGGGGCGCCTCGAGCGGGACGTGCTCGCGCTGGAGCGCCGGGGGGCGGTGTCGCCCGGGGCGAAGGAGCGGGTGATCCGGGAGGAGCTGGGGCTGGCGCCGGTGCGGTACTACCAGCTGCTGAACGCGCTGCTCGATGATCCGCGGGCGCTGGCCCACGACCCGGTCACCGTCAACCGCCTGCGGCGAGTGCGGGAGGCGCGGCGCGCGGAGCGGTGACCGTCCCGGGGCCACACCCCGGACGCCTCCCGCCGGCCCTGACCGGGCCTCGTCCTCACATGCCGGAGGGGCTGGAAGCAGCCCCTCCGGCATGTGAGGAGCGAAACCCGCGTCAGGCGAGCCGCTCCGCCAGCGCCCGCAGCAGCCCCACCACCCCCGCCGGGCCGTCGACCACCAGGTCGGCCCGCTCGCGGAGCTCCGTGACCTCCTCGCTGCCGCTGCACACCAGCAGCCCCGGCGTGCCGGAGGCGCGGAGCTTGTCGACGGCGGTGAAGGCGGCCAGGTCGCCCAGGTCGTCCCCGGCGTACAGCACCGCCTCCGCGCCGATCTCCCGCGCGTACTCCAGCAGCGCGACCCCCTTGTCCATCCCCGGCGGGCGCAGCTCGAGGACCATGCGGCCCGGTTCGACCACCAGACCGTGCCGGGTCGCGAGGCCGGTCAGCGGCTCGCGCAACGCCTCGAAGGCGGCCTGCGGGTCGGACGCCCTGCGGGTGTGGACGGCCACCGCCCGCCCCTTCTCCTCGATCCACGTGCCCCGCCACGCGCCCACCCGGTCCAGCAGTCCCGGCAGCTCCGCGCGGACGGCGGCGACGCCGGGATGCGGGGCGGGCGCGGTGACGGAGCCCGTGACCGCGTCCCAGCGCTCGGCGCCGTAGTGACCGAGCACCACCAGGTGCTCCAGGCCGGGCACGCCCGCGAAACCGCCGTGGCGGACCGCGACGCCCGGCGGCCGCCCGGTGACGACGGCCACCGCGGCCACCTCCGGGGCGAGCGCGGCGAGCGCGGGCACCGCGTCCGGGTGCGCGCGGGCCTGCTCCGGGTCGGGCACGATCGGCGCGAGCGTGCCGTCGAAGTCGAGCCCGATCAGCGCCTTGCCCGGACGGGCCAGGAGCGCGTCCAGCCCGTCCCGCCCGGCCTGCGTGGCGGGCGTCGGCAGGGCGCCGGGGTCCGTGGAATCCGTATGACTGGCCATACGCCCCAACCTATCCACGCCCGCCCGGTGTCACGCCTGTCCGGCGGGCCGTTCCGGTCGGTGGCCGGTATCGCCGCGCAGCGCCTCCAACTGGTCCAGGAACCAGCGCGCCGGGGGCAGCGCCGTGGCCGCCGCGGCCAGTCGCTTGCTGCGTTCCGTGCGGTCCTCCGGGCGCATCGACAGCGCCTCGTGCAGTGCCTGGGCGGTCTGCACGACGTCGTACGGGTTGACCGTGATCGCGTCCTCGCCCAGTTCCTCGTGGGCGCCGGCCTCCCGGGACAGCACCAGCGCGCAGCCCGCGTCGGAGACCACCGGGACCTCCTTGGCGACCAGGTTCATGCCGTCGCGGATGGGGTTGACCAGGGCCACGTCGGCCAGCCGGTACGCGGCCAGCGAGCGCGCGAAGTCGTCCTTGACGTGCAGCACGACCGGACGCCAGCCCGGCGTGCCGTACCGCGCGTTGATCTCCTCGGCGAGCCGCCGCACCTCGGCCGTGTAGTCGCGGTAGACGGCGAGATCCTGCCGGGACGGGTAGGCGAAGGCGACGTGCACCACGCGCTCACGCCACTCGGGGCGGTCGTCCAGCAGCTGCCGGTAGGCCAGCAGGCCGCGGACGATGTTCTTGGACAGCTCGGTGCGGTCGACCCGGACGATGGTCCGGCGCCCCTCGCCGATCTCCTCGCGCAGCGCGGCCATCCGCTCGTCGACGTCCGCCTCGTGCGAGCGGGCGCGCAGGAAGTCCGCGTCGGCGCCCAGGCCGTGCACCCCGACGCGGGTGTCGCCCAGCCCGCCGACGAAGCGCTCGCAGCACGCGGTGAAGGCGTCCGCCCAGCGGCGGGTGAGGAAGCCGAGCCGGTCGGCGCCGAGCATCCCGCGCAGCACCTGCTCCGCGATGTCGTCCGGCAGCATCCGGAAGTACTCCGGCGGCGCCCACGGCGTGTGCGAGAAGTGCCCGATGCGCAGGTCGGGGCGCAGCTCGCGGAGCATCCCCGGGACCAGGGTCAGGTGGTAGTCCTGCACCATGACCGCCGCGCCCTCGGCCGCCTCCTCGGCCAGCGCCTCGGCGAACGCGCGGTTGTAGCTCTCGTAGGAGGCCCACCGGCGGCGGAACTCCGCGTCGAAGACCGGCTCCAGCGGGGTCTGGTACAGCATGTGGTGCACGAACCACAGCACCGAGTTCGCGATGCCGTTGTACGCGTCCGCGTGCACGTCCGCCGGGATGTCCAGCATCCGCACGCCGTCCTCCCCCGCCCGTCGCCCGCCACCACCCCTCTGCGGAGGAGCCTCCGGCCCCGCCCCTGCGATTCCGCGCCGCACGGCCTCGCGGTCGCCGTCGGAGAGCGCCGAGCACACCCACAGCGCGCCCGACTCGGGGCCGATGGCCGACAGACCGGACACCAGTCCGCCGCCGCCCCGCTTGCTCCGCAGCGAACCGTCGTCCGCCACCGCGTACGACACCGGCCCCCGGTTGGAGGCGACCAGTACCTGAGCTGCACCGAAGCTTGAAGCCATACGCCACAACCTAGCCCGGCCCCCCGGGCCTCAAACGTGCCGGTGCGTCACACCGGCCGGTGACGGGGGCGGGGGTCAGGCGACCCGCCGCGCCTGGTACTCCGCGATCTCCCGCATCGGCGGCCGCTCCTCGGTGTCCACCGCGTACGTGCGGGGCTCGAAGGCGTTCCCGCTGCGCTCGAACTGGGTCAGCGACGGCCGCAGCAGGTGCGCGCGGGCCAGCCGCAGCTGCGCGGTGCGGTAGATCGCGGCGGCCATCCGGCCGAGCGCCTGCCCGTCCTGGTGCCGGTGCTTGCGCACCCCCACGTCCACCTGGGCCAGCGCGTCCAGGCCCACCAGGTGCAGGGCGTCGACCAGCATGCCCAGCTCGACGCCGTAGCCGACGGGGAACGGGAGCTGTTCGAGCAGGCCGCGGCGGGCCGCGTACTCGCCGCCCAGCGGCTGGACGAACCCGGCGAGCTGCGGCCAGTGCATGTTGAGCAGCGGGCGCGCCATCAGCTCCGTGACCCGGCCGCCCTGCCCGGCCCCCGCGCCGGCGGTGTTCCCGCCGGCCAGGGTCAGGGGGCGGTCGTACATGGCCTTGACGAGGTGCAGGCCGGGGTCGGTGAGCAGCGGGCCGACGATGCCGGTGACGAAGTCGGAGGAGAAGTCCCTCAGGTCGGCGTCGACGAAGCACACGATGTCGCCGCGGGCCACCAGCAGCGACCGCCACAGCACCTCGCCCTTGCCGGGCACGGCCGGTATGCGGGGCAGGATCGCGTCCCGGTGGACCACGGTCGCGCCGGCCGCCGCGGCCACCTCGGAGGTGCGGTCGGTGGAGCCGGAGTCGATCACCACGACCTCGTCGACCAGCGGCACCTGGAGCACCAGGTCGTGCCGGATGACGGAGACGATGTCACCGACCGTGGCCTCCTCGTTGAGCGCGGGCAGCACCACGCTCACCGTCTGTCCCGTCGCCCGTTTCGCCGCCAGGATCCGGTGCAGGGGACGGTCCGACACCGACCAGGAGCGCTCCGACAGCCAGCGCTCGACTTCTTCCAGCACGGCGGACTCCTCACTGGCTGGTGATCCATCTCGGGGTTCGGACGGCTCTCTGCACCGTCCGGGCCTTCGGTTACAGTCTTGAACAGCGCTGACGGACCCCGCATCCCGGGGGGTGTCGGTGCGCACAACTGAACACCGCTCATCCAGAGGGGCAGAGGGATACGGCCCGATGAAGCCCCGGCAACCCTCCAGTCGGTTCCTGTCACGCGGACGTGGCGAGGCTCCCGGCTAGGGAAGGTGCCAAATCCGTCTCACGGCGAGATGCGTCGTGAGGAAGATGAGGAGAAAGGGCCTCGCCTCCATGGCTGTGCAGACTGTTGCAAGCACCACCGACTCCGCGGACTCCGTCGACCTGGGTCCCGCCGCCGCGCTGTCCTGCCGCGAGTGCGGCCACCGCGTCCCCCTCGGCCCGGTCTTCGCCTGCGAGGAGTGTTTCGGCCCGCTGGAGATCGCCTACGACTTCTCCGGCTACGACGCCGAGGAGCTCCGCAAGCGCATCGAGGCGGGCCCCGCGAACATCTGGCGCTACGCCCCGCTGCTGCCCGTCCCCGCGGACGTGGCGGACAAGCCCAACCTGAACCCGGGCTGGACCAAGCTCGTCCGGGCCGACAACCTCGCCCGCGAGCTGGGCGTCACCGGCGGCCTCCACGTCAAGGACGACTCCGGCAACCCCACGCACTCCTTCAAGGACCGGGTCGTCGCCCAGGCCCTGGAGGCCGCGCGCGCGTTCGGCTTCACCACGCTGTCCTGCTCCTCCACCGGCAACCTGGCCGGCGCGGTCGGCGCCGCCGCCGCCCGGGCCGGCTTCCGCTCCTGCGTGTTCATCCCGCACGACCTGGAGCAGGGCAAGGTCGTCATGGCCGCCGTCTACGGCGGCGAGCTCGTCGGCATCGAGGGCAACTACGACGACGTGAACCGTTTCTGCTCCGAGCTGATCGGCGACCCGGCCGGCGAGGGCTGGGGCTTCGTCAACGTCAACCTGCGGCCGTACTACGCGGAGGGCTCCAAGACCCTCGCGTACGAGATCTGCGAGCAGCTCGGCTGGCGGATCCCGGACCAGATCGTGGTCCCCATCGCCTCCGGCTCGCAGCTCACGAAGATCGACAAGGGGCTGCAGGAGCTGATCAGGCTGGGCCTCGTCGAGGACCGGCCGTACAAGATCTTCGGCGCGCAGGCCGCGGGCTGCTCGCCGGTGTCCACCGCGTTCAAGGCCGGCCACGACGTGGTCCGCCCGCAGAAGCCGGACACCATCGCCAAGTCGCTGGCCATCGGCAACCCGGCGGACGGCCCCTACGTGCTCGACATCGCCCGGCGCACCGGCGGCGCGGTGGAGGACGTCACCGACGAGCAGGTCGTCGACGCGATCAAGCTGCTGGCGCGCACCGAGGGGATCTTCGCGGAGACCGCGGGCGGCGTCACGGTCGGCGTGACGAAGAAGCTGATCGAGGACGGGGTGCTCGATCCGTCCCTCACGACGGTCGTGCTGAACACCGGGGACGGCCTGAAGACGCTGGACGCGGTGGCCGGGACCGGGCTGACCGCGACGATCCGTCCCAGCCTGGAGTCGTTCCGTGAGGCCGGGCTCGTCTAGGAGCCGCTCCAGCTTTCCATCCGCGGGCCGGGGGGCCGATCACGCCGTCCCCCGCGCCCCTGGCACGTCATCCGACCGGAGGTTTCCCACGTGAGCGTCACCGTCCGCATCCCCACCATCCTGCGCACCTACACCGGCGGCAAGGCCGAGGTCCCCGCCGAGGGCGCCACCCTCGGCGAGGTCATCCAGGACCTGGAGAAGAACCACACCGGCATCGCCGCCCGCGTCCTGGACGACCAGGGCAAGCTGCGCCGGTTCGTCAACGTCTACGTCAATGACGACGACGTGCGCTTCGAGCAGGGGCTGGAGACGGCCACCCCGGACGGCGCCGGCGTCTCGATCATCCCGGCGGTCGCCGGAGGCTGATCATTGCCTTCGGTAATGACAGTGACCGGGCGTTTACGGCATTGCCCCCTCCGTGAGAGATGCGGAGGGGGCAATTCCATGAGGTTGAGCGCGGTAGAGTTGGGGAACGCGCTCCCGATCCAGTGATCGAGAAGCCTGAATTCCTGCCGCGGACCCGACTGGATGTAGCCAAAGTGCGGGCTCCTCTCGCGGCTTTTGTCTCCTTTGCCCGGCCCGACTTGCCCTGAATTCTGGCGAATTCTGGCCACATTTCGGACCGGTGGCGTCCAGATTTCTCGTCCGATTGACCTGTTGCAGACGGCAGTTGGACAGATACATTCAGCCGCGGTCGACGCGTTCCGGCGCACGCCCCCAACCGTTGGGGGGTGAGGTCTGACCCGGGTCCGCGAAGTGTGGATCTGTGCAAGGGCCAGTAATAGGGGAGTTAGGCATGGCTCAGGGCACCGTCAAGTGGTTCAACGCGGAGAAGGGGTACGGCTTCATCGCGGTCGACGGTGGTGCGGATGTTTTCGTCCACTACAGCGCCATCCAGATGGACGGCTACCGCACCCTTGAAGAGGGCCAGCGGGTCGAATTCGAGATCTCGCAGGGTCAGAAGGGCCCGCAGGCCGACATGGTTCGCGTCACCGCCTGAACGCGCTACCAGCCGCACGCGACATCTTCTGCCGGCGGCAGGGCCCGCACCTTCCGGGGTGCGGGCCCTTCGTCGTGCCCGGGGCCGGCGGGGCGCGTGAGGCGTCGTGGGGTGTCACGGGAGCTCCATGGGCGCACGCGTCGCACGCGCCGTGTTCGCCGGGGGCTGAGCGCGGGCGCGATCCCTTGGCACGCCTGGCCCGTACGGCCTTCCGCGATCCCTCTCGTCCGACGCCGCTTCGCGAGCGCGCCTTGCGCCCTCCCGTCACCCGACCGCCACCCCTCGACGAGCACTCGCTTCGCGAGCGCGCCTTGCGCCCTCCCGTCACCCGACCGCCACCCCTCGACGAGCACTCGCTTCGCGAGCGCGCCTTGCGCCCTCCCGTCGCCCGACCGCCACCCCTCGACGAGCACTCGCTTCGCGAGCGCGCCTTGCACTCTCGGGGGTCGAGTGCTAATCATTGGCGTTAGCACTCTGAAGGTGAGAGTGACAACGAAGGACCGGGTCGGTGAGGCCCGCCAGGTCACGTGGGGCAAGGAACCACACGGCCGGCGAGCCGTCCGTCGCGGGCGCGGGCGCGGTCCGAAGGAATCACCCCCAGTCCTGGAGGGACCACTTCACATGGCCAAGATCATCGCGTTCGACGAGGAGGCGCGGCGCGGCCTCGAGCGCGGCATGAACCAGCTCGCGGACGCCGTGAAGGTGACGCTCGGCCCCAAGGGCCGCAACGTCGTCCTCGAGAAGAAGTGGGGCGCCCCCACGATCACCAACGATGGTGTCTCCATCGCCAAGGAGATCGAGCTCGAGGACCCGTACGAGAAGATCGGCGCCGAGCTGGTCAAGGAAGTCGCCAAGAAGACGGACGACGTCGCCGGTGACGGTACGACCACCGCGACCGTTCTCGCCCAGGCCCTGGTCAAGGAGGGCCTGCGCAACGTCGCCGCCGGCGCCAACCCGATGGCCCTGAAGCGCGGCATCGAGAAGGCCGTCGAGTCGGTCTCCGCCGCTCTGCTGGAGCAGGCGAAGGACGTCGAGACCAAGGAGCAGATCGCTTCCACGGCCTCCATCTCCGCCGCCGACACCCAGATCGGCGAGCTCATCGCCGAGGCCATGGACAAGGTCGGCAAGGAAGGCGTCATCACCGTCGAGGAGTCCCAGACCTTCGGTCTGGAGCTGGAGCTCACCGAGGGTATGCGCTTCGACAAGGGCTACATCTCGGCGTACTTCGCCACCGACATGGAGCGTATGGAGGCCGTCCTCGACGACCCGTACATCCTGATCGCGAACTCCAAGATCTCCAACGTCAAGGACCTGCTCCCGCTCCTGGAGAAGGTCATGCAGTCGGGCAAGCCGCTGCTGATCATCGCCGAGGACGTCGAGGGCGAGGCCCTGTCCACCCTGGTGGTCAACAAGATCCGCGGCACCTTCAAGTCCGTCGCCGTCAAGGCCCCGGGCTTCGGTGACCGCCGCAAGGCCATGCTCGGCGACATCGCCATCCTCACGGGCGGCGAGGTCATCTCCGAGGAGGTCGGCCTCAAGCTGGAGAACGCCACCCTCGACCTGCTGGGCAAGGCCCGCAAGGTGGTCATCACCAAGGACGAGACCACCATCGTCGACGGCGCCGGCTCCGCCGACCAGGTCCAGGGCCGCGTGAACCAGATCCGCGCCGAGATCGAGAACAGCGACTCGGACTACGACCGCGAGAAGCTGCAGGAGCGCCTGGCGAAGCTCGCCGGCGGTGTGGCCGTCATCAAGGCCGGCGCCGCCACCGAGGTGGAGCTCAAGGAGCGCAAGCACCGCATCGAGGACGCCGTGCGCAACGCCAAGGCGGCCGTCGAGGAGGGCATCGTCGCCGGTGGTGGCGTGGCCCTGCTGCAGGCCTCCCAGGTGTTCGAGAAGCTGGAGCTCGAGGGTGACGAGGCGACCGGCGCCAACGCCGTGCGCATCGCCCTGGAGGCCCCGCTGAAGCAGATCGCCGTCAACGCCGGCCTCGAGGGCGGCGTCGTGGTGGAGAAGGTGCGCAACCTGACCCCGGGCCACGGCCTGAACGCCGCGACCGGCGAGTACGTCGACCTGGTCAAGGAAGGCATCATCGACCCGGCCAAGGTGACGCGCTCCGCGCTGCAGAACGCCGCGTCGATCGCCGCGCTGTTCCTCACCACCGAGGCCGTCATCGCCGACAAGCCGGAGAAGGCCGCGGCCCCGGCCGGCGGCGGCATGCCGGGCGGTGACATGGACTTCTGAGCCTGATCCGTCAGGTTCGGACCCGTCCGACGGTCCGGAGGGCGGCACTCCCCGCACGGGGGGTGCCGCCCTCCGGCGTGTCCGGGTCCCGCAGGGGCCTCACGGGTGACGGGTGTCACAGGGGCGGGCGGGGGAGGGGCGGGAATGCCCGCCGCCTCGCGCCGGTTCGACGAGATGAGCGTTGCATGCACGTACACATACCGTTCAGTATGCGCGAGGAGTCTCTCTGATGACCGTCACCGCCTCCGAGGCCACCGGACGTGCCGCCGAGGTCCTGGCCCGGCCGGTCGCCCTCAACGGGCTGACCGTGCCCAACCGCATCGTCATGGCGCCCATGACCCGTCAGTTCTCGCCGGGCGGGGTGCCGGGGGAGGACGTCGCGTCGTACTACGCCCGGCGGGCCGCCGCCGGGGTCGGGCTGATCGTCACCGAGGGCACGTACGTCGACCACCCGTCCGCCGGTGTCAGCGACCGCATCCCCCGGTTCCACGGGGAGGAGCAGCTCGCCGGCTGGGCGAAGGTCGCGGAGGCCGTGCACGCCGCGGGGGGCCGCATCATGCCCCAGCTGTGGCACGTCGGCATGGTCCGCGAGGAGGGACAGCCGCCCTTCCCACAGGCGCCGGCGGTCGGTCCGTCGGGACTGCGCCTGGACGGTTCCGAGGGCGGCCGGGCCATGACCCGGGCCGACATCGACGCCGTCGTGGCCGCGTTCGCCGAGGCGGCGGCCGCGGCGGAGCGCATCGGCTTCGACGGTGTGGAGCTGCACGGCGCCCACGGCTACCTCATCGACCAGTTCCTGTGGGCGGGCACCAACCGCCGCACCGACGCCTACGGCGGCGACCCGGTGGCCCGCACCCGGTTCGCCGTGGAGATCGTGCAGGCCGTGCGCGCGGCCGTGTCGCCCGGTTTCCCGGTCGTCCTCCGCTTCTCGCAGTGGAAGGCCGACCACTACGGCGCCCGGCTCGCCGAGACCCCGCAGGAGCTGGAGGCGATCCTCACCCCGCTCGCCACGGCCGGCGTCGACGCCTTCCACGCGTCCACGCGCCGCTACTGGCTCCCCGAGTTCGACGGCTCCGACCTCAACCTGGCCGGCTGGGCCCGCAAGCTGACCGGCAGGCCGGCCATCACGGTCGGCTCGGTCGGCCTGGACGGCGAGTTCGGCCGCGCCTTCCTGGGCGAGGGCGCCGCGACGCGCGGCATCGACGACCTCCTCGACCGCTTCGAGCGCGACGAGTTCGACCTGGTCGCGGTGGGACGCGCGGTCCTCCAGGACCCGGAGTGGGCGGCCAAGGTCCTGGCCGGCCGCTTCGACGAGCTGACGTCGTACGACGCGTCCTCGCTGACGTCGCTGAGCTGAGTCCGGGCCCGGTCCGGGCAGCCGAGGCGCGGCACCCCTCTCACCAGGGGCGCCGCGCCTTTTCGTGCGTGGCCCCGGCGGCCGTGCCGGCCGTGGGTGTGCCGGGGCGGCCCGGCCCGCTCCGGATCGGGGAGCCGTGAGGCCCGCGCCTCAGGCGTTGCCCATCGGTTCGATGTCCATCCGCACCGGGGTGCCCCATATCCGCAGGACCTCGTAGTCGGTGAACTCGTGGACGACGCGGTAGGCCACCGCCGGGCGGGGGCCGCGGAGCTGGGCCTTGACGAAGAGTTCCGCCTCGCGGCGGTCGCGGCGCGGGGTGCCGCACAGCTGCCAGGCCTGGCCGTTCCACATCTCCGGCAGCCAGCGCTGCTGCGGCTGCGGACGGTCGCCGCGCACCCCGTACCGGGAGGGCGCGGGATCGGCGGGTCGGGCCTGCGGGGCCGGGCCGTTGAACTCGGCGCGGCGGGCGGCGCGGCGCCGGGTCTCGCAGAGCAGGCACAGGTCCGGGGCGCTCTCGTCGACCGGTCCCGTGGGGTGCTCGGCGCAGCGGGTGCTGGGCGGGGCGGTGGTGACGCTGTCCTCCAGCAGGTCCAGCGCCCGCCGCAGGTCGGCCCGCACCTCGTGCAGCCGGGCGTCCGGGGTGTCGGCGGAGAGCGCCTCCCCGTGCTCACCGAGCACACGCAGGGCCCGGCCGAGGGCGGTGAGCTGTGCGTGGTTCATGGTGGATTCTCCGGGTGGGGGACCGCTCCAGTATCCCAGCGCCGGACGGTCAGCTTCCCGCGGCCGCCAGCGCCGCCCGCAGATGCCCGTCGGCCTCGTCCAGCAGCCGGGCGGCGGTCGGCCCGTCCACCCCGGCCAGCAGCACCAGGATGGCGTTCTTGACCTCGCCGTCCGTGGCGGCGAGGGCACGCTCCACGGCCTCGTCGCCGGCGCCCGTCACCTGGGCGACGATCCGCCGGGAGCGGGCGCGCAGCTTCTCGTTGGAGGCGCGCACGTCGACCATCAGGTTCCCGTACGTCTTGCCCAGCCGGATCATCGTGATCGTCGACAGCATGTTCAGCACGAGCTTCTGCGCCGTGCCGGCCTTGAGGCGGGTGGAGCCGGTGAGGAACTCCGGGCCCACGACCACCTCGATGCCGTGTTCGGCCGCCGCCGCGAGCGCGCTGCCCCGGTTGCACGACAGCCCCACCGTGAGCGCCCCGCGCTCGCGGGCGTACGCGACCGCGCCGACCGCGTACGGGGTGCGGCCGGAGGCGGAGACGCCGACCACCGTGTCGTCGGGGGTGACGCCGAGCGCGGCGAGGTCGGACTCGGCCAGCTCGGGGGAGTCCTCGGCGCCCTCGGCCGGGTTGACCATGGCGTCCGGGCCGCCCGCGATCAGGCCGACGACCCGCGCCGGGTCGGTGTTGAAGGTGGGCGGGCACTCGGAGGCGTCCAGCACGCCCAGCCGTCCCGCCGTGCCCGCGCCCGCGTAGACCAGCCGCCCGCCGCGCGCCATCCGCTCCGCCACGGCGTCGATCGCGGCGGCGATGGCGGGCACCTGCTCGGCCACGGCGCCCGCGACCGAGGCGTCCTCGGCGTTCATCAGCCGTGCGATCTCGAGCGTGGGCAGCCGGTCGACCTCCGCCAGCTCGGGCCGGAACGCCTCGGTGGTCAGGGTCTCGAGCTGGGAGCGCAGATCACGGTCGCGGGAGGTGGAGGTCATGGGCGGTGTTCTTTCGGTCGGGCCGGACGGCACGGACGGGGTACGACGGGGGTGCGCGGGGCGCGCGGCCGGGAGGGCGTGCTTCCCTCACGGGCCCTTGCGGGTCGCCCGGTGCCGGTGCGCCAGCGCCTCGTACGACGCCGACAGGGCGGGCGCGGCCGCCTCGTAGGTGCGCTGGGCGACGCCCACGAACAGGCAGTCCACGACCAGCAGTTGACCCGTACGGGAGGACATCGCGGCCGGGCGCAGCTCGCTCTCGCGGGCCGTGGACGTGGTCAGGACGTGGTCGGCGTACTGCGTGACGGGGCTGTCGGGGCGGCCGGTGACGGCGACCGTGGTGGCCCCGTGCTCGAAGGCCACCCGGAGCGGCTCGATGACGTCGCCGGTGGTGCCGGAGTGGGTGACGGCGATCGCCACGTCCCCGGCGCGCAGCTGCACCGCGTTGGTGACGGCGAGGTGCGGATCGCTGTGGGCGTGCGCCAGCAGGCCTATGCGCAGCAGCTTCTGGGTGAGATCCTGGGCGACCAGCCCGGACGCGCCGACGCCGTACACATCGGTGCGGCGGGCGCCCGCGAGGGCGGTCACGGCGGCGGCCAGCTGGACGGTGTCCAGTCCGGCGGCGGTGTCGGCGAGGGTCTGCTGCTCGTCGTAGGCGAGCTTGGCGACGACGTCGGCGATGGGGTCGTCCACCGCGATGTCCGTGGTGATGGCGGGGGCGCGTCCCGACTGCTGCTGGGCGGCGAGGCCGGCCAGGGCGAGCCGCAGGTCCCGGTAGCCCGGGTAGCCGAGCAGGCGGGCCGTGCGGACGACGGTGGCCTCGCTGGTGCCGGTCAGCTCGGCGAGGCCGGTGACCGTGAGCGCCGCGCAGCCGGCCGGGTCGTCGGCGACGGCCTCGGCGACGCGCTGCATGGAGCGGGTCATCGACGGGGCCAGCGTGCGCACCTTGGCCGCGAGGGCGGCGGGTGCGGGGGGAGTGGGTGAGGCGCCGGCGCTCCCGAAAATTTCCTTCACTTCATGGGTCACGATATGAAAGATATTTTCGGCACGGGCTTCCGGTCAAGAGTGCGCACAATGGGGGACATGCACCCCGAGCGTGAACCCGGCACCCCTCCGGTCGGCCCCCTGGAACAAGCGTTGCACGCGGCGCGGGCCCTCGTGCTGGCCGATCTCGTGGCGCGCGGGGTCGCCGAGGCGGACGTGGTGTCCCTGGTCGAGGACTCCGTCGCGCACCGCCGCTGGTGGGTCGAGCAGTGGCCGGAGGGCGCGAGCTTCCTGGCCGGGCTGGTCGCGCAGGACGTGCAGGACGCCCTGCTGGAGCGGTACGGACGCTGGCCGCTGTGCCCGGTGTGCGGCAGCGGCGGCCCGCACGCGCTGGAGGTCGAGCCGGAGCTGGGCCCCGACCCGCACTGGGTGTGCCACAAGGCGGGCGTGAAGGTCGCGGCGGTGGGCGGACTGGGCGAGGCGGGCCCCTCGTCGTGACCGTGTACATCGACCCGCCCGCCTGGCCGGGGCACGGCCGCCTGTGGTCCCACCTGGTGAGCGACGTCTCCTACACCGAGCTGCACCTCTTCGCCGCCGGTCTGGGCGTGCCCCGCCGCGCCTTCGAACGCGACCACTACGACATCCCGGCGCACCGGTACGCGGACGCGGTGCGCGCGGGCGCGGTCGAGGTCAGCAGCCGCGAGGTGGTGCGGCTGCTGCACGGGGCGGGCCTGCGGCGGCGCAAGCGGGCGGACCGGACGGGCGGTTCGGGGTAGGTCAGGGGCGCGGTCCGTGGGGCGGGGGCGGGCCGTGGGCCGGGCGCGCGGCCCGTTGCTCAGACGCGCGGTCCGTGGGCCGGGGGGCGCGGTCCGTGGGCCAAGGGCGCAATGCGTGGCTCAGGCGCGCAGTTCGTAGGTGATGCGTCCCTCCTGCCGGGACACCTCGGTGAACCCGGCGCGGGTGACGACCTTCTGCGACGGCACGTTGTCCTCCTCGACGACGGCCGTCACGGCGTGCACGGAGTCCTGGCCGAGCGCCCACGCCGACAGGGTGCGCAGCGCCTCGGTCGCGTACCCGTTCCCGCGCGCCTCCGCGACGAGGTCGTAGCCGATCTCCACCCGGCCGCCGTCGTCGGGCGCGCCGTGGAAGCCCATCGCGCCCACCGCGAGGTCGTCCTCCCGGCGGACCAGCACGTACATGCCCCACTCCGGGCGGTACGCGCCCTCCTCGTACTGGGTGACGCCGAACCCGGCGCCCACCCGGGTGCCGTCGGCGGGCGCGCCGCCCGCCCAGGTGAAACCGCCGTCGCCCGCGAGGGACAGGCTCGCGGCGACCGCCGGGGTGACGCCCTCCAGGTCGAGCCGCTCCGACCGCAGCACCGGGTTGTTGTACCAGCGCCAGGCGGTGACCGGCTCCCGCCCGGGCAGCTCGCCGCGGCCCGTCGCCCACAGCAGCGTCGGCCAGGGCGACGGCCCCGGCCGGACGTGCGGGAAGATCCGCGTCAGCACGAACTCGCAGAGCCCGTCGGGCGGTTCGTACGCGATGCCCAGCCCCTCGGCCATGTCGTGCGTGTGCAGCAGCACCTCGGCGACGCCCATCGCGGCGAAACCCTCACGGTTCGCGTGCCGGAACGGGTACGGGTGGAAGGCGCGCACGGAGCGGGGGGTGGTGCGGACGGCGGCGGCGAGAAGGGCGCCCATGGCGGAGATCACGTGGAGGGCGCCGTCGTTGCCGGCGTCGGCCCGCAGCGAGAAGTCGAACGACGCGTACGCGTGCCGGCCCCGGCCCGTGAGCTGGGCCGCGTACCCGATGAGGTCGCCCGCGACGTGCTCCGCCGTCTCCCGGCAGTCCCACTCCAGCCGGCCCGCCCGCACCTTCGTCCAGTCCCGGCCGGTGACCGCCCCCAGGGCCGCCACGCTGTGCGCGACGGCCGCCTCCACCTGGTCCGCTCCCGAAGCATGCATGGGGAGAGGTTAGGCGGAGGGCGGGGGCGGGGTCGACAGCATGTCCAGCTCGCCGCGCAGGTTGTAGCGGGCGGTGGCCTCCCAGTGCTCCTGGCCGTACGGGGTGCGGAACACGCTGTGCAGGTCGAGGAGCCGGCGCAGAATGTCGGCGCGGCCCTCGCGGAAGGCGTCGTTCGGCACGAACCGGTACTCCTCCCGGATCGCGGCGGTGTAGGCGGCGTACGCCGACGGCGCGGACGCGAGCACCGCGAGGTCGGCGTCGCACAGCACCTGGCCGTCGCGGTCGTCGTCGGCGGGGTCGTGCGTCACGGTGAGCCGCACCAGCCGGGCGACCTCCTCGGTCTTCGCCGCGGACACCCCGGCCTCGGGCAGCGCGCGCTCGGCGAGGCGGGCGGACCGCTCCTCGTTCTCGGACCGGTCCGGCAGGTAGACGGCGTCGTGGAACCACGCGGCGAGCCGTACGACGTCGGGGTCGTCGGCGTGGTCCGCCAGCTCGTCGACGCGGTCGAGGACCGCGGTGAGGTGATCGAGCGTGTGGTACCGCCGCTGCGGCTCCTGCCAGCGCGCGATCAGACGGTCCGCGTACGGCAACGGGTCCGGACCCTCCGCGGATCCCCGGGCCCCTTCGAGGGCACGGACGAAACGGGCACGGAGATCCTCGGTGTCGGCCATGAGCCCATTGTTCCCGGTCCGCGCCCCGGGCGTCACAGCAGCGGCTCCGCCCGCACGGTCTTCCCGGGCCCGCCGTCCGTGCGCGGCACGACGCGGACCCGGCTCACGGGCCGCGACACCAGCCGCAGCCCCCGCCGGTCCCCGCTTCCGGACCGGCGGGCGGGCGGGGCGCGTCCGCGGGCGGCCGGTGGTGCCGGGCGCCGGTCACCTCGACGCGGACGAGGCCGCGGCCGGCGCTCGGCGCCAGGGTCGGACGGACGTCGCGGCCCGGCCCCTTCCTCCGGGCTCCCCGGAAGCGCCTCAGAAGACGGGTCCCCCCTCGGCCCCCGCCGGGCGCCTGTTCACCGGAGCCGTCAGCATCCCGGTGAGGGCGTCCGACAGGAAGTCGCCGGCGGCGTGCCAGTGCGGTGTCCGGCCGTCCCGTTCGGCGCGCTCCTCCATGTCGGCGCAGCACGTCATGACGACGCGGGTCATCAGCAGCGCCCGGCCGCGGACGATCTCCCGGGGCAGGTGGTCCAGGCGGGAGATCACCGACCGGACGATCAGCGTGGCGGTCGGCGCGTCCTCGGCCATGCCGTGGAGCAGGTGCGTGGCGGTGGGATCGTGCATCGCCTGGCTGACGAACCGCGCCCGCCAGGTCGGCTGCGGCAGCTCGGCGAGGGCGTCGGTCACCGGCACCACGAGGGCGCGTACGTCGTCCAGGAGTGAGTCGGAGCGCTCGAACATCGCCCGGCGGGGCTCCTCGAGGTCCCTCAGATGACGGGTGAGCAGGGCACGCAGCAGACCCTCGCGGCCGCCGAAGTAGTAGCCCACGGCCGAGTGGTTGGTGTTCCCCGCGATCTCGGCGATCTTGCGGTCCGAGACGTGGGACATGCCCACCTGCACGAACAGGCGTTCGGCGGCGTCGAGCAGCGCGGTGCGCGCCGCCTCTGATCTGGCCATCGGTAGTCGTCATCTCCTGCTGACCGCGCCCTGCGGAATCGCCAACGTAACCCACGTCCGCGAACGTAAGGCACATGACTTACATTAGGACCCTGTTCGTAAGTCGTGTGACTTAGTTTTGGGAGCCGGTCCGCTGCCGGGCCCGGGGCCCGCGATCACCGCACCTCTCCACGGCCGAGCCGGCCGACCGGCCTTCCCCCGGCCCCGCCCGCCTACGACGAGTCCGACAAGGAGCCAGACTTCGTGGAACCCTCCGCCCCCGCCCCGCCCGCCGGCGGCCCCTCACCCGGCCGGTCCGGCGCCGCCGCCCCGACCGGCGGCCCGGGCCTGCCCGGCACGCCCCGGGTGGAAGACCGCAAGACCCGGATCGGCCGCTACGTCGCCCTCTTCGCCATGCCCTTCCTGATGGTGACGATGATGTACGCGACCTACGTCGGGACCATGCACGCGCCCGCCCCGAAGGACGTCCCGGTGGCCGTCGTGGGATCGGGGCAGGTGGCGGAGAAGACCGTCGCCGCCCTGGACTCCCTGCCGGGCGACCCCCTCGAACCGCGGCTGGTCGCCACCGCCGGCGAGGCGCTCGACCTGATCGAGGACCGTGAGGTCTCCGGTGCCCTGGAGATACCCGCGGGGGGCCGGGGCGAGGCCGTGATCCACACGGCCTCGGCCGGGGGCGCCTCCGCGGCGAGCACGGTCCAGCACCTGCTGACTCCGGTGGCCGCCGAGAACCAGTGGCAGATCACCACCGAGGACGCGGCCCCGCTCCCCGACGGCGACCTGTCGGGCGTCGCGGTCCTCTTCGCGGGCATGGGCATGATGCTGGCCGGCTACGTGCCGCTGAGCGTGCTGACGATGTCCCTGCCGTTCCTGCTGACCCTGCGGCGGTTCGTCCCGCTCCTCGTCGGCTGGGCGGCGGTGACCAGCACCGTCATCTGGATCATCCTCGGTCCGGTCGTGGGAGCGGTGGACGGCCACTACCTGCAGTTCCTCGGCGTCGGCATGCTGGCCGTCGGCGCGGTCGGCATGACGCAGCTCCTCTTCACCAAGCTCGTCGGGCCGCTGGCCGTCCTGTTCGGGATGCTGCTGTGGGTCGTCTTCGGCATGCCCGCGTCCAACCTGGCGCTCCCGGTCCACAGCATGCCGGGCTTCTTCCAGTGGCTGCACGGGGTGCTGCCCCTGCCCGCCGCGGGTGAGGCCCTGCGTTCCCTGCTGTACTTCGACGACCGAGGCGTCGTCGGCTACCTGACGCCGCTGGCCGTGTGGATCGTGGTCGCCTTCCTGCTCGCGCTGCTGAAGGAGCGCCGCTCCGGGACCGTGATCCCGGCCGCGCCTCCGGTCGACGACGTGAGCACCCCGCTGCCCGCGCTGGCCGGCGGCCCCGTGCGGTCGCCGAAGGTCCGCTACTTCGCCGCGATCGCCTTCCCGCTGGCCATTCTGGTGGGCGTGGTCGGCAGCATGAGCGCCGCGATGCACCGCCCGGAGCTCCATGACATGCCCGTGGTGGTGGTCGCCGCCGACGCCGCACAGGCGGAGCGGACGGTGGAAGGGCTGAAGCCCCAGCTCGGCGCCATGCTCGACATCCGGACCGGCACCTCCGCCGAAGCGGCGCGGGACCAGATCCTCGAGCAGGAGATCGTCGGCGCCTACGTCCTGCCGGCCACGGCGGACGACACGGCCGTTCTCTACAGCTCCTCGGCGGCCGGATCCAGCCAGCAGACGGCGCTGCGGGCGGTGTTCCAGCAGGTGGCCGCCGGTCAGAAGGTCCCCCTGGAACTGACCGACGTCAAGCCGCTGACCGAGAACGACACCATGGGCAGCAACAGCATGTACGCCGGCATGTCGTGGATCATGGCGGGCTTCCTGATCATGGCGGTGCTGCGCGGCGGGGCGCCGGAGCTGACGCGGCTGCGTCACTTCGTGGTGAAGCTCGCCGGCTGGGCGGCCGGCATGGCGCTGTGGCTGTGGTTCCTCTTCGACGTCCTGATCGGAGCCGTCAACGGCCACGCCCTGGAGATGATCGGCTTCGGCGCGGCCACCATCTTCTGCGTCTCCCTGGTGACCGGCGTCTTCACCCGGACGTTCGGCCTCGCCGCCATCGTCCCCGTGATGCTGGTCCTGATGCTCGCCGGCGTTCCCGCCTCGGGCGGCGGCATGTCCGTCTACATGGTGCCGGACGTGTTCCGCCCCCTCCAGGACGTCCTGCCGCTGCCGGCCGCCGTGGACACCGTCCGCTCGCTGGTCTACTTCGACGGTCACGGCATCGGCGGCAACCTCCTGACCGTCGCCGTCTGGGGCGGGGCCGGACTGGTCCTGCAGTTCCTGGTGGACCTGTGGCTGGCCCGCCGGGAGAAGAGGGCGCCGCACCCGCCGGTCGCCTCCGGGGACCTCGGCTCCGGCACGCCCGATGACGGCGTCACCGCCGACGCCCCGAAGAAGGACGACGCGGACGACGCGGAACCCGCGCTGGCGAACTGACCCGGCCGTCCGGGTCCCCTGACGCGCCGGGAGACCCGGACGGCCTGTCGCCGCGACCCCCGCACGGGGGGCCGCGGCGCCGTTCGTCCGGCCTCCCGCCCGCAGGTCCTCCGGAGGGCGCCGCCGGGCGGGAACGTCCGCCTCCGGCCCCGACGTGATCCCCCCGGGTGAGCCGGGGGCGCACCTGCTTCCCGTACCCGGGACGCCCTCCGGCCCCCGCCACTACCGTGGCCCCATGACGACTCCTGCGGATGTGCACGAGGTACGGGACCCCGAACTGCCGGGACGGCTGCTGAGCGTCGAGCGGGACGCGCTGCTCCCGCTGCTGCGGGGGAGGGACGAGGGCGACTTCGCGCTGCCGGTGACGGCGTGTCCGGGCTGGACGGTGCGGGACGTGCTGGCGCACTGCTCGGCGGCGCTGTCCCGGGTGGTGGAGGGCCGGTACGGCAAGGACGTGTTCTCGCCCGAGAGCAACCAGCGGGACATCGACGAGCGGGCCGGCTGGACCCACGCCCAGGTCCTCGACGAACTGGAACGCGGCATGACCGAGGCCGGGCCGGTCATCGCGAAGGCGGACGGACCGCTGGACGCGGTGGCGCTCGGCGAGTGGGTGCACGCCGGGGACGTGCGCGTCGCGCTCGGGGAGCCGGGGGCGTACGCGGGCGCGGGGCTGCCGTTCGCGCTCACCCTGCTGGCGCAGGTCACCAGCGCGCGGGGGCACGTGCCGCTGCACGCCGACCTGGACGACGCGGACGAGCCGGTACGGCTGGGCGACGCGTCCGGGGAGCGGCCCCCGGCGCGCTTCATCGGGGACGGCCCGACGCTGATGCGGCTGTACGCGGGACGCCCGGTGGACGGGGTGTCGTACGAACTGGCGGGGGCGGAGGCCGCGGAGCTGAACATCTTCGGGTGAGCGGACCGGTCGTCCGGGCGATCGGACGTCCGGGCGATCGGACGACCGGCGGGTGGACGAACCGCAGGCCGGGGCCCGGGCGTAGGCTTAGATTGGACTAGACCTGTAGGAGCCGTTCCGAGCCGACGAATGGGGCCCCATGAGCAAGCGTGCAGTCCTGGAGGTGATCGCCCTCGACGTCGAGGACGCCGTCGCCGCCCAGGCCGGAGGTGCGGACCGTCTCGAGCTGGTCACCGACATGGCGGCGGACGGCCTGACACCGGCCGCGGCGACGGTGACGGCGATCCGCTCCGCCGTGGACATCCCGGTACGGGTCATGCTGCGGCTGGCGGACGGCTTCGCGGCGGGCGCGGTGGAACGGCTGGCCGCGGCGGCGTGCGCGATGCGGGAGGCGGGGGCGGAGGAGTTCGTCCTCGGCTTCCTCGACGCGGACGGCCAGGTGGACCTGGCGGCGGTGGAGCGGGTCGCGCGCGAGCTGGAGGGGTGCCGGTGGACGTTCCACCGTGCCATCGACCACGCGGCGGACCGCGACGCGGTGCGCAAGCAGCTCGCGGACTTCCCCGGCCTGGACACCTACCTGACCGCCGGCTCGGCGGAGGGCGTGGACACGGGCCTGCCCGTCCTGTGCGCGGAGGCGGGCCGGCGCGGCGAGCCCGGGTACGGCCAGCAACTGCTGGTCGGCGGCGGCCTGCGGCTGGAACACGTACCGGGGCTGCTGGACGCGGGGGTGGACGCCTTCCACATCGGCGGCGCGGCCCGCCCGGAGGGCTGGAGCGGGCCGGTGTCGGCGGAGACCGTGGCGCGGTGGCGGGCGGTGCTGGGGAGCTGAGGCCCTTCTGACGCCGGGCCGGGCGGCGTTTGCGAGTGCCGTCCGCGTCCATCCGTACCGCCTGGCTGCGCCCCCCGGACTCCGGAGCACCGGGGGGAGGCACGACTGCCCGCTGAGGGCGGGCTGCTCACGTCAACTGCGTCGGCAGCGGTGCCGAGTGGGTGATGATCAAGCCCGACACCGCTCGGGTCAGGGTGACGTAGAGGCGGCGGAGGCCCGTGCGTTCGTCGGGTTCCGCGTCGACCACCGCCTGGGGTTCGTCCAGGAGGACGTAGTCGTACTCCAGGCCCTTCGCCAGGGAAGCCGGGACCAGGGTGAGGCGGGTGGTGGCCGTCGTTTCCTCGCCGGGGGCGACGTGGGGCAGGCCCGCCGACCTGAGTGCCCCGGTCAGGTCCGGGATGCGCGGGTCCGCCGCGATCAGGCCCACCGAGCCCTCGCGGGACAGCAGTTCGCGGCACGCGGCCACCACGTCGTCCGGGCCGCCCTCGCAGCGGCGTACCTCGAAGAAGCCCGGGTTCTCCCGGATCGACGCGACCGGGGTGAGGCCCGGGGCGATGTGCGGGAGCAGGCGGGAGGCGTACGTGATGACGTCCGTGGGGACACGGAAGCCCGCCGTCAGCTCCTCGACCACCGCGTCCGGCTTGCCCAGGTGGGCCAGCGCCTCCTCCCAACTGCGCGTCGCCCACGGGGTGGTGCCCTGCGCCAGGTCGCCCAGCACGGTCGCCGAGCCGGTCGTGCAGCGCCGCCCCACCGCCCGGTACTGCATGGGGGAGAGGTCCTGCGCCTCGTCCAGCACCACGTGCCCCAGCGAGGGCGTGCGCTGGATCAGGTCCGCCGCCTCGTCGATCAGCACCGCGTCCGCGGCCGACCATTTCGCCGACTTCACCGAACGCGCCGGCTTCGCCCAGAGGATCGCCTTCTGCTCCTGCTCGTCGAGCAGCCCCTCCGCGTGCTCCGCCAGGAACTCCGCGTCCCCCAGCAGCCGCAGCACCAGCTTCGCCGGGTCCACGGCCGGCCACACCGCCTTCACCGCGGCCCTCACCGCCGCGTTGCGCGCCACCGCGTCCTGCACCCGGTCGTCCGGCGCCTCGCCCGACCGCTCCATCCGCACCAGCACCGCGTGCGCGATCCGCTGCGGCAGCGCCTCACGGGCGGCGCCGTAGCGGATGTTCCGGTCGAGCAACTGCCGCACGATCTCCTCGAGTTCGTACGCCGGAACGCGCCAGCGGCGGGAGCCGCGCACGACCACGACCGGTTCCGCCGGCATCGTGACGTGGGAGTAGAGGGCTCTGCGCAGGACCTCCGCCATGCGCGCGTCGCCCTTGACGGTCGCCGCCGTCGCGTCGTCCGTCCCGCGCACCTCCACGTGCGCCACCAGGTCGTCCACCGTGGCCTGGGCGACGGTGAGTTCGCCCAGCGCGGGCAGCACCTGCTCGATGTAGTGCAGGAAGGAGCGGTTCGGTCCGACGACCAGGGTGCCCGTACGGGCCAGGCGCTCGCGGTGGGCGTAGAGGAGGTACGCGACCCGGTGCAGGCCGACGGCCGTCTTGCCCGTGCCGGGGCCGCCCTGCACGCACACGCTGCCCGACAGCCCGGACCGTACGATCTCGTCCTGCTCCGGCTGGATGGTGGCGACGATGTCGCGCATCGGGCCGACGCGCGGGCGCTCGATCTCCTGCTGGAGCAGTTTGCTGGTGGTCGCCGCCTCGGCCGGGTCGGAGAGGTGCTCGTCCTCGTACGCGGTGAGGTCGCCGCCGGTGTAGCCGAAGCGGCGGCGCAGCCCGATGCCCATCGGGTCCTTCTTGGACGCCCGGTAGAACGGCTGCGACACCGGCGCACGCCAGTCGATCACCATCGGGTCGCCGTCCGCGTCGTGCACATGCCGACGCCCGATGTAGAAGCGTTCCCCCTCCGCGCCCTCGGCCCGCTCCGCGCCCGGCGCGTGCAGGTAGTCGAGGCGGCCGAAGAACAGCGGGGTGTCGCTGAGGTCGGCCAGCGCCTTGATCCGCTCCTCGATCTGGTGCTGCAGCACCTCCGCGTTCACCCAGTTGGCCGTGACGTCGCGGATGTCGAGCGCCTCCACGTCCTCCCGCATGGCGCGCAGGGCGGAGCGGGACGCGGTGAGGTGGGCGCGTTCGCGGGCGAGGGGGCCGTCGGCCGGGGCGGTGGGACCGGCCACGGGGTCGTTCACGGGCTCGTCTACGGGCGTGGACGCGGACAAGGGGGTGCCTCCGAAGGACCTGCTGCGGGTGTGCGGCGAGGAAGGAATGCCGGCCGGTTTCCGTCCGGACGGCGGCGCTCCGTGAGGGAGGCGGGAAGAGAGCGGAGATTCTAGGTCGTGGGGCGGGGGCGGTCCAAACCGTTTTCGGCGCGACCCGGACGGCGGTCCGCGCCGGACGCCCCGCGCCGGGCCGGTCCCGTCGTGCGCGCCGGCCCCGTCGTCAGGGACGCCAGCAGCGCCAGCCGTTCCGCGTCCTCGCTGCCCGGCGCCGCGTGGTACGCCGCGAGCATCAGCCCGTCCGGGCCGTCGATGTCCAGTTTGGACAGGGTGAGACTCAGCTCGCCGACCTGCGGATGGTTCATCCGGATCGGCTTGTCCACGACCGGCCGCACGTCGTGCCGGGCCCATACCTTCCGGAACTCCGCGCTCGCCAGCGAGAGTTCGCCGACGAGCCGCACCACCCGCGGATCGTCCGCGTCCGGCCCCAGCCGCTTCCGGAACACGGCGACGCACTGCGCGGCCGTGGCCGGCCAGTCCGCGTGCAGATCCCGCTCGGCCGGGTCGAGGAAGAACGACCGCAGCCGGTTCTCCCCCACCCGCACGGTCGGCACCAGCGCGGCGGCCAGCGGGTTCACCGCGATCACGTCGAGGGTCCGGTCCGTCACGAACGCCGGCAGGCCGATCGACTCCAGCAGTTGCGCCGTGGCCGGCGGGACGGCGGGCCGCCGGGACGGCCGGCGCCGGGCACGCGGCCGGGGCGCGGCGAGCTGGTGGAGGTACGCCGTGGCGGTGTCGTCGAGCAGCAGCACCCGGGCGAGCGCGTCGAGGACCTGCGGGGACGGATTGCGGTCGCGGCCCTGCTCGAGCCGCAGGTAGTAGTCGGAGCTGATGCCCGCGAGCAGGGCGACCTCCTCGCGGCGCAGTCCGGGCACCCTGCGTACGCCGTGGGACGGCAGTCCCAGGTCGGCCGGGGTCACCTGCTCCCGGCGCGCCCGGAGATAGTCGCCGAGCCGGTTCTCCTCAGACATGCGTTCCAGCGTAAGAGGGCGGGGCGTTCCGATCCTGGTCCTGTCACTCCCAGGATCGGCGGGGAACTGGGCGGACCGCCGCCCGCGGCGGACCGTGGGGACATGACCACACCGCGCACCACGACCACGACCACGGAACCGACCACGACCACGGAACCGACCACGACCACGGACCCGGCCACCCTCCCCGGCGGCACCTGGACGATGGGCGACCTGACCGTCACCCGCTTCGGGTACGGCGCCATGCAGCTCGCGGGGCCCGGCGTGATGGGCCCGCCGGCCGACCACGAGGGCGCCCTCGCCGTGCTGCGCGAGGCCGTGCGCCTCGGCATCACCCACATCGACACCGCCGACGCCTACGGCCCGCACGTCACCAACCGGCTGATCCGCGAGGCCCTGCACCCGTACCCGGAGACGCTGCACATCGTCACCAAGGTGGGCGCGCGCCGGGACGCCGACGGCGGCTGGCCCCCGGCCCGCGAGCCCGACGACCTGCGCCGCGCCGTCCACGAGAACCTGGAGACCCTCGGCGTCGACACCCTGGACCTGGTCAACCTGCGGCTCGGCGACGCCACCGGACCGCGGCCGGGTTCGCCGGCGAAGGCGTACGAGACCCTCGTCGAACTGCAGCAGGAGGGCCTGATCCGGCACCTCGGCCTGAGCAACGCGACCGCCGCCCAGGTCGCCGAGGCGGAGACCATCGCGCCGTTCGTCTGCGTGCAGAACCTCTACAACCTCGCCCACCGGCAGGACGACGACCTGATCGACCGGCTCGCGGAGCAGGGCGTCGCGTACGTGCCGTACTTCCCGCTCGGCGGGTTCACGCCCCTTCAGTCGGCCACGCTGTCGGCGGTGGCCGACCGGCACGGCGTGCGGCCGATGGCGGTCGCCCTCGCCTGGCTGCTGCACCGCTCGCCGAACATCCTGCTGATCCCGGGCACGTCGTCGGTGGCGCACCTGCGGGAGAACGTCGCCGGCGCGGGCCTCACCCTGACCGAGGAGGACCTGGCCGCCCTCGACACGATCGGGGGCGCCCCGGGGGCCACCACCCCCTAGGGGCGACCCCGTCCTGCCTGAGAGGGACGGCTCGTTCCGCGGGTGTACGCGGCGGCCCGGCGGTCCGGTCCCGTGGGCCGATGCCCGTACCGGGGCCGGAGGGCGACCCTGGACACATGAGCGCAGCCACCGTGCACCCCACGAGTCCGCCGGTCCGCCCGAGCGGCGCCGCCCCGGTCCCGGGCCGTCATCCGCACCGCGTCGGTGACGTCCTGCGCGCCGCGAAGGTGTTCCTCGGCGCGGCCCTCGACGTGATCGTCCTCGGCGAGTACGGCCCGGAGGCCGGCGTCCGCCGCCGCTAGCTCCTCCCTTCCGGCGCAGGCGCGTGGCAGGCCACGCGCCTGCGCCGCCCCCCCCGCCTTCCCGAATGAGGCGCCGACATAGCGTTCGCCTCCTTTTCATTGCAACGATCGCACCTCATTCCGTTGCGTTGTGCGACACTGGATTGCAACGATTTCCTAGCATTGAACTGCATAAACATCTTTCCGATGCAATAAGCGTGTTGCCCGGCTCGTGAACGCACCGTAGCGTTTTCGATGTCAGAAAAACACTGCGACGCAAAGGAGAGCTCATGCGGTCCGACACTCCCCTCGCCATCGCGGCGAGCGGGCTGCGCAAGTCGTACGGCGACAAGACCGTCCTCGACGGCGTCGATCTCGCCGTCGAGGAAGGCACGGTCTTCTCCCTGCTCGGGCCGAACGGCGCGGGCAAGACCACGGTCGTCAAGATCCTCTCCACGCTCGTCGGCGCGGACGCGGGCGACCTGCGGGTCGGCGGGCACGACCTCGCCGCCGACCCGCAGGCCGTGCGGGCCGTGATCGGCGTCACCGGACAGTTCTCCGCCGTCGACGGTCTGATCACCGGCGAGGAGAACATGCTGCTGATGGCGGACCTGCACCACCTGCCCCGCCGCGAGGGCCGGCAGGTCGCCGCCGAGCTGCTGGAACGCTTCGACCTCGCCGACGCGGCGAAGAAGCCCGCGTCCACCTACTCGGGCGGCATGAAGCGCCGGCTCGACATCGCCATGACCCTGGTCGGGAGTCCGCGGATCATCTTCCTGGACGAGCCCACCACCGGACTCGACCCCCGCTCCCGTCACACCATGTGGGGCATCATCCGCGAGCTGGTCACCGGCGGGGTGACCGTCTTCCTCACCACCCAGTACCTGGAGGAGGCCGACCAGCTCGCCCACCGCATCGCCGTCCTGCACGACGGCCGGATCGCCGCCGACGGCACCGCGGAGGAGCTGAAGCGGATCGTCCCCGGCGGACACGTCCGGCTCCGCTTCACCGACCCGGCCGGCTACCGGTCCGCCGCCGCCGTCCTGTCCGGGGCCGCCCCGGACGACGCGGCCCTGACCCTGAGCCTCCCCAGCGGCGGCAGCCAGCGCGAACTGCGCGCCGTGCTCGACCGGCTCGACTCCGCCGGTGTGGAGGCGGACGAGCTGACCGTGCACACCCCCGACCTCGACGACGTCTTCTTCGCCCTCACCGGAGGCGCCGCCGTCCCCGCCCCCTCTTCCGCCCCCTCGAAGGAGGCCGTCCGATGAGTGCCCTCGACACCCCCGCCCGCCCGAGCGGCCTCTCCCTCGCCCTGCGCGACTCGTCCACGATGGTGCGCCGCAACCTGCTGCACGCGCGGCGCTATCCGTCCCTCACCCTCAACCTGCTCCTCACGCCGGTCATGCTGCTCCTGCTCTTCGTGTACGTCTTCGGGGACGTGATGAGCGCGGGGCTGGGCGGCGGCGGCCGGTCCGCGTACGTCGCCTACCTGGTGCCCGGGCTGCTGCTGATGACCATCGGCTCCACCGCGATCGGCACCGCGGTGTCCGTGTCGATGGACATGACGGAGGGGATCGTGTCCCGCTTCCGCACGATGGCCGTCCACCGCGGCTCGGTGCTCGTCGGGCACGTGGTCGGCAGCGTGCTGAAGGCCGTCCTGAGCGTGGTCGTCGTGGGCGCGGTCGCCGTGGCGATCGGCTTCCGCTCCACCGACGCCACGGCGCTGGAGTGGCTGGCCGCCTTCGGTCTGCTGGTGCTGTTCGCGACGGCGCTCACCTGGATCGCGGTCGGCATGGGGCTCGGCGCCCCGAACGCGGAGGCCGCCAGCAACAACGCGACCCCGCTGATCCTGCTGCCGCTGCTGTCCAGCGCGTTCGTCCCGGTCGAGGGGATGCCGGGATGGTTCCGGCCGGTCGCGGAGTACCAGCCGTTCACGCCGGCCATCGAGACCCTGCGAGGGCTGCTGCTGGGCAGCGGGATCGGACACAACGGGTGGCTGGCCGTGGCCTGGTGCGCGGTGCTGGTGGTGCTCGGCTACGTCTGGTCGACGTCCTCGTTCGCCCGCGACCCGAAGTGAGCCGCCCGCGACCCGAAGCGAACCATCCGCGACCCCGAGCGGGGCATCCGCGACCCGGAACGAGGACGACCCCGCGGGCGGACCGTCTGAGTACGCGTACGCCCGCCGGATCGAGTAGCGGCCCCGGTGCGCCTGTCGCCCCGGGGCCGCTTCACTGGCCGTATGAACCGCAACAGCGCCGCACCCGCCGTCCCGCCGGACCGGCGGCACCGGGCCGAGCGGGACCCCCGCGCGTGGGTGGCGCCCGCCGTGGCCACCGTGCTCGGGGCGGTGCTGGCGCCGCTCGCGCTGCTGTTCGGGGCGCTCTCCGTCATGGCGACGGACAGCTGCGGCCCCGACGACTGCTCGCCGGCCCTGACGACCGCCCTCGACGTCGTGCACGGCACCCTGCTCTTCGGCGGCCTCCTCGGCGTGGCCGCCTGCGCCGCCGCGTGGCTGCTGCCCCGGACCCGCCGCTGGACGGTGCCGCGCCTCTGGCTGGCCGGACTGTCGCTGCTGCCCTGGCCGGCCGTCCTCGCGCTGGTGTGCCACCTGCCCGAGGGGTGACGTGCGACGACGGACCGGTCAGCTCTCGGCGAGGAGTTCCTCCGCGTCCACGATCCGGTAGGCGTACCCCTGCTCGGCCAGGAACCGCTGGCGGTGCGCCGCGAAGTCCTGGTCGACGGTGTCGCGGGCGACCACGGAGTAGAAGTGCGCCTGGTGGCCGTCCGCCTTCGGCCGCAGCACGCGGCCCAGCCGCTGCGCCTCCTCCTGCCGTGACCCGAAGGTGCCGGACACCTGGACGGCGACCGTCGCCTCCGGCAGGTCGATCGAGAAGTTCGCGACCTTCGAGACCACCAGCACGCTCAGCTCGCCCTGCCGGAACGCCTCGAACAGCTTCTCCCGCTGGGCGTTGGACGTCTCGCCCTTGATGACGGGCGCGTCCAGGTGCTCGCCCAGCTCGTCGAGCTGGTCGATGTACTGGCCGATGACCAGGATCTGCTGCCCCGCGAACCGGCGGACGATCGCCTCCGTCACCCGTCGCTTGGTGGCGGTCGTCGAGCAGAAGCGGTACTTCTCCTCCTGCTCGGCCGTCGCGTACGCCAGCCGCTCGGAGTCGGTGAGGTTGACGCGGACCTCCACGCAGTCGGCGGGCGCGATGTAGCCCTGCGCCTCGATCTCCTTCCACGGGGCGTCGAACCGCTTCGGGCCGATCAGCGAGAACACGTCCGACTCGCGGCCGTCCTCGCGCACCAGGGTGGCCGTCAGACCGAGCCGGCGGCGGGCCTGGAGGTCGGCGGTGAACTTGAAGACGGGCGCGGGCAGCAGGTGCACCTCGTCGTAGACGATCAGGCCCCAGTCACGGGAGTCGAACAGCTCCAGGTGGGGGTAGACGCCCTTCCGCCTCGTCGTCAGCACCTGGTAGGTGGCGATGGTGACGGGGCGGATCTCCTTCTTCGTGCCGCTGTACTCGCCGATCTCGTCCTCGGTGAGCGACGTCCGCCTCACCAGCTCGTGCTTCCACTGGCGGGCCGAGACGGTGTTGGTGACGAGGATCAGCGTGGTCGACTTCGCCTGCGCCATCGCGCCCGCGCCGACCAGCGTCTTGCCGGCGCCGCAGGGGAGGACGACGACGCCGGAGCCGCCGTGCCAGAAGTTCTCCACGGCCTGCTTCTGGTACGGGCGCAGCGCCCAGCCGTCCTCGGCCAGCTCGATCGGGTGCGCCTCGCCGTCCACGTACCCGGCGAGGTCCTCGGCGGGCCAGCCCAGCTTCAGCAGGGTCTGCTTGATCTGGCCGCGCTCGGAGGGGTGCACGGCGACCGTGTCCGGGTCGATGCGGGCGCCGACGAGCGGGGCGACGCGCTTGGACCGCAGCACCTCCTCCAGCACCGGGCGGTCGGTGGTGGTGAGGACCAGGCCGTGCGCGGGGTGCTTGACCAGGCTGAGCCGGCCGTAGCGGTCCATCGTCTCGGCGATGTCGACGAGCAGCGCGTGCGGCACGGGGTAGCGGCTGTACTGCACCAGCGCGTCGACGACCTGCTCGGCGTCGTGTCCGGCGGCCCGCGCGTTCCACAGGCCGAGCGGGGTCACCCGGTAGGTGTGGATGTGCTCGGGGGCGCGTTCCAGTTCGGCGAACGGCGCGATGGCGCGACGGCAGTCGTCGGCCTGCTCGTGGTCGACCTCCAGGAGCAGGGTCTTGTCGGACTGGACGATGAGCGGACCATTCACGCGCGGCTGCCTTTCTGCGACGGGCTCGGCACGGGCACTGCACGGCCAAACGTCCAGTTTGCCTGACGGCATTCCGCCCGGACCGCCCGTCGCGCGACCTCGCGCCCCGGGGCGCACGTGACCTTCACCACCGGGCGCCCCGGCCCGGTCGTCAGCCGGCGTCGTCCGCCAGCTCCGCCACCCCCGTGATCCGGTGCAGCGGGTACGTCCGGACCTCGTCGGCCGTGTGGTCGTAGGCCGTGACGAAGCCGCCCTCGACGCGGACGGGCGCGATGACGCGCTGACTGGCGGCGCCCTCGGCGTTGACGTAGCCGATCCACAGGGTGTCGTTGGTGAGGACGGCGGCCTGGAGGGTGGCCAGGGTCTCGGCGACGGTCGTGCGGGGCGGCTCGCCGCGCTCCGCGCCCGCCGGGCCGCCGCCGGCCGGCTTGCGGGGCGCGGTGGAGGCGAGGTCGCCCGCGCGGACGGCGCGGATCGCCGCCGAGAGCAGCGCGTCGTCCGGGACGGGCGGCCCGTCCGGCACCGGCTCGGGGGGCGTGCGCGGGGGCGTGCGGTAGGCGTCCGCGCGGGCGATCAGCACGTCGCCCTCCGCCGACTCGGCGGCCGGCGCGAACCCCATCGCGCGCAGCCCCTCCAGCAGCCCCACCGGGTCGGTCCGCGCGGCCAGCACCGTCGGGGCGAGCCGCCGCAGACCCAGCCCGGCGGCGCGCTTGTCGGCGAGGATCTCGTCCAGCACCGCGTCGTCGTCGCAGCGCACGTACGAGGAGGCGGCGCCCACCCGCAGGTGTCCGTGCCGGCGGGCCACGTCGTCGATGAGGTACGCCAGCGGCTGCGGCACCGGCGTGCGGGAGTGCGCGGCGAGGAAGGCGTGCAGGTCGGCGGCCGACCGCCCGGCGTCCAGGGCGCGCCGTACCGAGCCGGGCGTGAACCGGTAGACGGTCGCGCCCCCCTTCGACTCCACGTCCGCCAGCACGCCCAGCATGTCGGCGAGCGGCCGCTCCAGCGGGCCCGGCGCGACCGCCGTCAGGTCGGCCTGGAGCAGCACGTGGTCCAGCGGCTCGGGCAGCAGCGGTTCGAGCAGCCGGGCGGCGGCCGCGGCGGCGGTCGCCCGCTCGGCGGGGGAGAGGGCGGGCGGCGGCGGGACCCGCCGGTGGTGCACGGGCAGCTTGTCGCCCGGCCCCGTCGGCTCGGGTTCCGCCTCCGGGTGCCGGGGCGCGGGCGCGCCGATCAGCGCCCGTCCGTGCGAGGAGAGCGCGCCGCGCCCGGTGACGCCGAGCATCTCCGCCTCGGCCAGCGTCCAGCGGGCGAGCCGCGACCGCAGGTCGTCGTCGTCCCCGCCGCCCCCGTACCCCTGCTCGTCCGGGTGCTCCCGCGCCCCCTCGGCGGGCTGCCCCGGCGTCCGGCGGGCGTACGGAGCGGGCGCGCCGCCCCCGGTGCGGGCCACGCGCGGCGGCCGTTCCCAGCGCAGGCGTGCCAGCACCGACCCGGTGTGCGGCGCGGCGCCCTCGGGGAGCCCCGCCAGCAGGGCCAGCACCCGGTGCCGCACCTCCGGAGCGGCCGAACGGTCCAGACCGGGGCCCAGCGCGGACAGCGCGCGGTCCTTCGCGTCCCGCTCCCCGACCAGCCCCGGCGTCCGGGTCGCCGCGAGCCACGCCGTCGCCAGCCGCGCCCACCGCTCACCGGCCGGCCGCTCCAGCCACTCGTCGTACGCCGGGGTCGCCGCGTACCGCTCGTCCTCCCCCGCTCCCTTGGAGGAGCGGGAGACGCCCGTACCCCCGTCGGACGCCAGCAGCCCCGCCGCGTAGGCCAGTTCGACCCAGAACGCGGCCACCGGCTCGGACACGTCCAGCGCCCCGGCGGTCCGCTTCAGGTCCCGCACGCTCAGCCCGCCGGCCCGCAGCACCGCGGGACCGCCCTCGTGCCAGTCCTTCAGCAGCTCCTCGACCGTCGCCAGCGCCGTGTACGCCTGACCCGCCGCCGTCGCGTCCACGATCTGGGGACGGTACGCGGCGGCCGCCTCCACGGGCGGCGGCACCGGCTCCGTCGTCCGGTGCGCCCGCCCGGCGCGCAGCCGCAGCGCCACCTCGCGGGGCAGGACCACCGTGCCGGGCGCCGTCGGCAGCAGCAGACCCCGGTCCAGCAGCCACCGCAGCCGGGGCGCTGGGTCGGCGGTCACCTGCCCGTACGGCGGGCCCCACACCAGCCGCTCCAGCACCTCCAGCGACTCGCTCGGCGCCTGGTCGAGCAGCGCGGACATCCGCTCCGGATCGCTGAAGAGGTCCGTCAGCGCGGCGACGGCGGAGACGGAGTCGTGCGTCGACGGCAGCCCGGCCGCCGCCACGATCTCCTGGATGCGGCCCGGCGAGATCCCCGCGGCCGCCTCCCGCACGGTGGGACCCAGACCGGTCGGCGACGGGTGCTGCGGCGACGGCGCGAGCAGCTCACGAGCGGTGCGCACCAGCCGCAGCCGGTCGTCACCGCCCCACACCAGGGCCTGTTCACGGAGCGTGCCGAGAGCGTGCGGCAGCGCCGCGGACACCGCCGGGTCACCGTCGTCACCCGCCATCAGCCCCAGCAGCTCCCCGTACGTCGCCGGCTCCGACGCCACCGCCAGCGCCTGCGCGGTCTGCAGCACGAACCGGTCGAGCCGCTCCAGCGCACGGACCACCGAGGCACGCGTGCCCGCACGGGTGGCGAGCTGGGTGAGGTCGGCGGGCACGGGCGTGATGAGATCCGGCCGGCTGCGCAGGAGCGCGGCCAGCGAGGCGTCGTCCCGCCCCCGGAGCGCCTCGGCGAGGGATCGGGGGGCCGCCGCGGGGTTCTCCTCGGTGCTCATCCGCCTCACGTTAGCGGGTGGGTACGTCCGTGGCGTGCCGGGAGTTGGGCCGGCCCGCCGCCGTCGCGGTACCGTCGGGCGACGGTGTCCCGACGCATCCGTCCCGGAGGGGACTTCGTGGGTATCGAGAGTGACCAGGTCGTCTACGAGTATCTGAGCCGCGTCGGCGACGTGGCGCAGCAACGGCAACTGCCGTCGGCGGCACGGATGCGGCTGGTCGCGGAGCTGCGCGACGAGATCGACCGGCGCCGCGCCAGGGCCGTGGTCGACTCGCCCGCGGCCGTCCGCCGCATCATCGCCCGCCTCGGCACACCGACCGAGGTGGTCGCCGCGGCGGAGGACCCGACGTCCGGCTCCGCGCCGGGCGCGTCGCAGCAGCCGACGGCCGTGCCGGTGCAGCGCGAACCGGAGCGGAGCGCCGAACCGGCCGCGCCCCGGCCCGCCGCGCCCCGGCCCGCCGCGTCCGAGCCCGCCGCGTCCAAGCCCGGCGGCTCCGTGGGCGGCATGCTGCGCAAGGTCGTCCCCCGCCCCCGCCCGTCCACCCCCGCGCCCCCGCCCCCGCCCGCCGCCCCGGCCGACGCGCCGTCCCCGCCGCACCGCGCCGGCACCGACGAACTCGGCGACAGCGCGACCCAGCCCGACTGGTGGCGGGTGGACGACAGCCCGTTCGGCGTGGGCGACGAGGTGCCCGGCTTCATCGGCGGCGTGGAGATCCCCGAACTCCTCAAGCAGCCCCCGACGACGCGGGAGAAGCCCGCCCCCGAGGAACCGGCCGTCACCGACGCGCCCGAGGCGGCCCCCGCACGCCGCCGCCTGCCGCTCCTGCCGTCCCGCCGCTGGAGCAACCCCCTGCTGCTGGCCGCCGCGGCCCTGCTGGTCGTGGGCGCGGTGCTGGGCAACTGGTTCGCCCTGATCCTCGGCTGGCTCATCGCCTACGCCTCCCGCCGCCTCACCCCGGCAGAGGTCAAGGCGGCGGTGGTCGTCCTCCCGGGCCTCTCCCTCATCGGCGGCGTCGTCTGGCTCTGGGGCCGCACCGCGGGCCGCTGGGGCGCCCCCGTCCCCGAGGGCCAGATGAACACCGCCCTCACCGAGACCTGGCCCTGGATCATCCGCACAGCGGCGATCACCTCGGCCCTGTTCCTGGTCTGGCGCTCCCAACGCGAACGCTGACCGCGGCCCACGGTGTCGCACAATGGCGCATATGGCTTCCACGACCCCGCCCGCTCCGCCCGCCCCGCCCACCGTCGGGTTCGACCTCGACATGACGCTCATCGACTCGCGGCCCGGGATCCGGGCCTGCTACCGGGCGCTGGCCGAGCGGACCGGGACGTACGTCGACGCCGATCTCGCGGTCAGCCGGCTCGGGCCGCCGCTGGCGGACGAACTGGCGAACTGGTTCCCGGCCGAGCGGATCGCGGAGACGGCGGAGCTGTACCGGGCGATGTACCCGGAGTACGCGATCACGCCGACGCCCGCGCTGCCCGGCGCGCGGGAGGCGATGGCCGCCGTGCGGGCACGGGGCGGGCGGGCGATCGTGGTGACCGCGAAGTACGAGCCCAACGCCAAACTGCACCTGGCGCACCTCGGCATCGAGCCGGACGCCGTGATCGGCGACCTGTGGGCCGAGCAGAAGGCGCTGGCGCTGCGCGAGCACGGCGCGTCCGTGTACGTCGGCGACCACACCGGCGACGTGCGCGGGGCGCGCACCGCCGGCGCGGTGTCGGTCGCGGTCGCCACCGGCCCGTGCGACGCCGCGGAGCTCCGGGAGGCCGGCGCGGACGCCGTCCTCACCGATCTGACGGAATTCCCCCGCTGGTTCTCGGGCTACTGCTCGGACAGCTGACCGGAAACCGCACTCGCGCGCGCCCGCCGCCGTCCCGCGGCGGCGGAACGCAGCACTCCGGCACCGGCGACGGCGAATCCGACCCCCATGAGCATGCTCAGCCCGAACATGTACGTCGGAAAGGGTGTCGTTCCGAGGAACAGCGGAGCGACCGTGACCAGGGTGGCCACGGCGCCGATGAAGAAGACGATGGCGCCGGCACGGACCAGACCGTCACCGGGCGCGGCGGAATTCGCTTGGGTTTTGTCACGCACCGGACCAGGGTAGTTCCCTGCGCGAGGGAACGACGCGGTGACGTCTTGTCACCGGCTCGAAGACCATTAGCCTTGGTACCGGCGGGTGATCGGGCCCGCCCGAGTGCTATCGAGAGCCGTTTTCCGATGCAGTTTCCCGACGAGTACGAGGACGAGGACAGACGTGCCCACCGGCAAAGTCAAGTGGTTCAATATCGAGAAGGGCTTCGGCTTTCTCTCCCGTGACGACGGCGGCGACGTCTTCGTGCATTCCTCGGTCCTCCCCGCCGGAGTCGAGGCCCTGAAGCCGGGCCAGCGCGTGGAGTTCGGCGTGGTCGCCGGGCAGCGCGGCGACCAGGCCCTCTCCCTGACCCTTCTGGACCCGACCCCCTCGGTCGCGGCCGCCCAGCGCAAGAAGCCCGACGAGCTGGCCTCGATCGTGCAGGACCTCACGACGCTGCTGGAGAACATCACGCCGTCGCTGGAGCGGGGCCGCTACCCCGACCGCGCGGCCGGCAAGAAGATCGCCGGACTGCTCCGCGCGGTCGCCGACCAGCTCGACGTCTGAGGCGCCGGGCCGCCCGTCCTACGGGAACCGCAGCGCGTCCGGGCCGAGGGGCGGCACCAGCCCCTCGGCCGCCGCGCGGGTGAGCAGCCCGCGCACGGCCGCGTAGCCGTCCTCGCCGAGGTCGGCGGTGAACTCGTTGACGTACAGCCCGATGTGCTGGTCGGCGACGGCCGGGTCCATCTCCTGGGCGTGTTCCATCACGTACGGGCGGGAGACCTCCGGGTCGTCCCAGGCCGCCCGCACGGACGCGCGGATCGCGTCCGCGAGCCGGGTCAGCGTCTCCTCGCCGAGCGAGCGCCGGGCGAGGATCGCGCCCAGCGGGATCGGCAGCCCGGTGGTGTCCTCCCAGTGCTCGCCCATGTCCGCGAGCTTGTGCAGCCCGTAGTCCTGATACGTGAAGCGCGCCTCGTGGATGACGAGACCGGCGTCGACCTTCCCGTCCCGCACGGCGGGCATGATCTCGTGGAACGGCATCACCACGATCTTCCCGACCTTCCCGGGCACCACGTCCGCCGCCCACAGCCGGAACAGCAGGTACGCCGTCGACTTCTCGCTCGGCACCGCGACCGTGCGCCCGGTGAGGTCCGTTCCGGCCTCACGGGTCAGCACCAGCGGCCCGCAGCCCCGCCCCAGCGCGCCCCCGCAGGGCAGCAGCGCGTACGTGTCGAGCACGTACGGCAGCACCGCGTACGACACCTTCAGCACGTCCAGTTCGCCGCGCTCGGCCATGCCGTTGGTGAGGTCGATGTCGGCGAAGGTGACGTCGAGGGCGGGCGCGCCGGGGACGCGGCCGTGGGCGAGGGCGTCGAAGACGAAGGTGTCGTTCGGGCAGGGCGAGTAGGCGATGCGCAGCCGCTGCTGCTCAACGGTGGTCATGCCGGTTCCAACTCTCCAATACGGGTGCGAGCTTCCCGAAGCCCGCGGTGAGGGCGGCCAGGGCGTCGCCGATGCGCCAGGCGGCGCGGTCGCGGGGGCCGACGGGGTTCGACACCGCCCGCACCTCGAGCACGGGCACCCCCTGGGCGGCGGCGGCCTCGGCGACGCCGAAGCCCTCCATGCCCTCGGCGAGGGCGTCCGGGTGCCGGGCGCGCAGCGCGGCGGCGCGGGCGGCGGTGCCGGTCACCGTGGACACGGTGAGGACGGTGCCGGTGCGCGCCCCGGACGCGGCGGCGGCCGCCTCCACCAGGGGCGCGGGCGGACGGTGGGTGACGGTGCCGAAGCCGAGCTCGGTGACCGGCAGGAATCCGTCGGCCGTCTCGGCGCCGAGATCGGCCGCGGTGATCGCGTCGGCGACGACGAGGGACCCGAGGGGCGCGTGCGGCGCGAAGCCGCCGCCGATCCCGGCGCAGACGACGAGGGCGTAGGGGCGGCCGTCCAGGGCGGCGGCGGTCAGCGCGACGGCCGTGGACGCGGCGGCGAGCGCCGGGCCGACCCCGGCGGCGAGCAGGCCGGGCCCGCCGGCGACCGCGTGCACGACCGCGCCGGGCAGCTTCCGCTCCCGCACCGGGCCCGGGAACGCCTGGGCCACCGCGTCCCGCTCGGCGGGGACCGCGGTGGCCACGAGGACGCGTGCGAGGGACGTGATCAGTCCTCGTCCTTCTTCAGGCGGAAGGACCACAGACCCGTGGCCTCGTCCTCGCCCTCCTTGATCGACACCAGGGTCGAGTCGCCCTGGGCGCCGTACTGGGCGTTGAAGAACACGCTGGCCGGAATGGTCTGGTAGGTCTTCTTCTTCATGGGCTCGACGAGCGGCTGACCGTTCAGCAGGATCGTCCAGCTGTTGTCGGCGATCTCCGGGTCGACACCGAAGCGCACGGTCTTGGTGGGGTCGACCTTGATCTCGTCGATGCCCTTGTCCTGGAGGCACTTGTTGAGGGACTCGGTGGTCAGGGCCTTGCCCTCGCCACCGCAGGTCGCCTCGGAGCTCACCGAGTCGCTGCCCACCGTGATGGTGGAGATCGCCGTCGGCTTGTCGCAGGCGGTCAGGACGAGCAGTCCTGCGGATACGGCGCCGGCGGCGGCGACGGCACGGCGGCGTCGCACAGCGCGGTGTGTCTTAGCGGCTGCGCCGCGGGGCAACGTGGTCATGGCGGAAGGCTATCGGGCAGGTGTGCCCCGCTCCCCACGTGGGGTGCGGCGTGGCCCCGCCTTACGCCACTCGCGGGGGTGCGGTGCGGTCCCGTGCCCTGTCGCTCACGGATGTCCGGTGCGGTCCCGCCTCACACCACCCGCGGGCTTCCCGCGTGCCCCTGGCGGGCCGAACGGAGCAGCCCGCGGACGGTCGTCAGCCAGCCCGTGCCGACGATCGCCGCGCCCACCGCGAGCCCCAGCGTGCCGATCAGCGGCATCGCGATGCCGATCGCGCCGCCCAGCACCCACGCCATCTGGAGCAGCGTCTCCGACCGGGCGAACGCGGACGTCCGCACCTGTTCGGGCACGTCCCGCTGGATCAGCGCGTCCAGCGACAGCTTGGCGAGTGCCTGCGCGAACCCGGCGACCGCCGCGAGGCACGCCACCAGCACCGCGCCGAAGAACACCGCCGCCGTGACCGCGGCCCCCAGCACCGCCGCCACCACCGTCACGATGATGATCTCCGGCGCGCGGGACCGCAGGCCCGCGCCGACGGCCGTGCCGAGCGCGTTGCCCGCGCCGGCCGCCACGCCGACGATGCCCAGCGACACCGCCGCGCTCTGCCCGGTCATCGGGTGCTCGCGCAGCAGGAACGCCAGGAAGAAGATGAGGAAGCCGGTGAGGCAGCGGATGGAGGCGTTGGCGGCCAGCGCGTGGGTGACCGCCGGGCCGACGGTGCGCAGCCCGGGCTTCTCCGTCCTGCGGTGCGGGCCGTGCAGATGCTGCTCGTCGGCGGCGAGCAGCGCGGTGTCCTCGCCCTTGGCGGAGTCCACCTTCGGCGGCAGCCGGAACGACAGGAGCATGCCCGTCACGAAGAGCACGAACGCCCCGTACAGCGGCCAGCGCGGCCCGATCTGCTGGAGGCCCGCGCCGATCGGCGCCGCGATGCCGGTGGCGAGCAGCCCGCCGAGGGTCACCCGTGAGTTCGCCTTCACCAGGGAGAAGGCGGGCGGCAGCAGCCGTGGCACGACCGCGCTTCTGACCACCCCGTACGCCTTGGACGCCACCAGCACGCCCAGCGCGGCCGGGTACAGCTCCAGGCCGCCGCTGACCACCGCGCCGGACAGCACCAGCGCGAGCAGCGCACGGGCGAGCATCGCGCCCGCCATCGCGGCCCGGCGGCCGTGCGGGAGCTTGTCGAGCAGCGGGCCGACGACCGGGGCGAGCAGCGTGAACGGCGCCATCGTGATGGCCAGGTACAGGGCGACCCGCCCGCGCGCCTCGTCGGTGGGGACGGAGAAGAACACGGTGGACGCCAGGGCCACCGTGATCATCACGTCGCCGGCGCCGTTCACCCCGTGCAGTTCGATCAGCTTGCCCAGGCCGGACTCGCCGGCGCCGTGCGCGTGGGTCGCCTTGCGGATGCCGCGGGCGGTTCTGGTCACCGGGAAGTGCAGAGCCCGGCCGAACGTGCGAAGGCGGCCGCCCGCCCGGACCGTGCCGAGGCGCCGGCCGCGTTCCTTGTTCCCCGCGGGCCCACCGGTTCCGGTGGCGCCCTGGGGTGTGCGCGCGGTAGCCACGACGTCATAGTGCCCCGAGATGGCGGAAGGTAGTGCCGTAACACCAGGGACGTGCCCTGCCGGGTTCCGCGGTACGGCCGAACGCGCCGGGGCGTCGCGGGAGGCCGCCGCCCGCCCGGGAAACCGGCGCGCGCCGTTCCGTAACAACCGTCGGTGTAGGCCCAGCGCACGCGAGCAGGTAGCGTGCGTATCTCAGCCATCCCGCAGAATGGATGGTGGCGCGCCCGAGCACGATGCGGCGCGGACGTCGACGCGGTCCCCCGGTCCGCTCCGTCCGCCCCCCGCGCTGGGAGTGGCGCACTCGTGAGACGGCGTAGGAGAGAAGCGATACCTGTGAGCGCAGCGACAACGCGAAGCCGCACCCCCGACCGTCTGTGCGCCGAGGCCGTCGACCTCGCCCGCGCCGCAGCCGAGGAGGCCGCCGCGCCCGGGGTCGTCGGCGAGCACGAGGGGATGGTCTCCGAGGGCGACCGCGTCGTCACGCACTTCTTCGGGTGCCGCGAGCTCGGCTACCGCGGCTGGCGGTGGGCCGTCACCGTGGCCCGCGCCTCCCGCGCCAAGATCGTCACGGTGGACGAGGCCGTCCTGCTGCCCGGCCCCGACGCCGTCCTCGCGCCCGAGTGGGTGCCGTGGAGCGAGCGGCTGCGCCCCGGCGACCTGGGCCCCGGAGACCTGCTGCCCACCGAGGCCGACGACCTGCGCCTGGAGCCCGGCTACACCGGCGAGGACGAGCCGCCGCCGAACTCCGCGCTGACCGAGGACCTGGCCGGCATCGCGGAGGCCGAGGACGCCGAGGTCACCGGCGGCGCCCCGGCCGAGCAGACCGTCGCCCCGTCCCGCGGCTCGATCGCCGCGGTCGCCGAGGAACTGGGCATGCGCCGCGCCCGCGTCCTCTCCCGCTACGGGCTGCACGCCGCCGCCGACCGTTGGGAGGAGGCGTTCGGCGCGAAGACCCCGATGGCGCAGGCGGCCCCCGCCTCCTGCGTGTCCTGCGGTTTCCTCGCCCCGATCGGCGGCTCGCTGGGCCAGGCGTTCGGCGTGTGCGCCAACGAGTTCTCCCCGGCCGACGGCCGGGTCGTCTCCCTCGCCTACGGCTGCGGCGGCCACTCGGAGGCGGCGGTCATGCCGAAGCCCCCGCAGCCGGCCCCGCCGGTCATCGACGAGACCCGCGTCGACCCCTTCCCCCTCCGCCCGTCCCCGGACTCCGGTTCGGTCCCGGCCACGGAGGACGCGTCGTCGGCGGAGCTGGGGCACTCGTAGTTGTCACCCGAGGGCGGCCCGCTTCGGAGGCGTGCCGCCCCTCGCCGCGCTCGTGCGGTCAGGGGCCGCCGAAGACGTCCTCGGATCCGGAGACGGTGACGGCACGGGTGAGCCAGTGGCGCAGCACGTCGGGATCGCCCGACCTCGGCGAGAAGGCGGGTGGGGCGGCGCGGGCAGCCTCCTCCGCGCCGAAGGCGTACTCCCAGGTCCAGCTCGAGCGCGTATTGCCTTCATCGCCTCGTCCAGGACGGCGCTCAGCTCTCGCAGCGCCTCCCGGGCGGTCGCGCCGTCCTCGTGTTCCGGGTCGCTCCGGGCGCGGGCGTGACGGGTGGGGAGGCCGGGGCGGCGGGCGATCTCGATGTCCCGCGCCCAGGCCAGGACCCAGCTCCGCACCGGGCTGAGGGGCTGCCGCTCCACGGCCCTGGCGAAGGCCTGGTCCTTCGCCCGCTGCATCTCGGGCAGGCGTTCCGGGGCGACGACGGCGAGCGCGGCCCGGAGGGCGTCGGGGGTGTGTTCGGGGCGTCCAGGGTGGCCGGGGTGCTCGTGCACGGACATCGCAGCGTCTTTCTCCCGCTCGTCGGGTGAGTGGTGCGGTCGTTCGACAGTCGCGGCAGTGGGGGCCCGTCAGCCGTTCCGGCGGGTGCCGGGGTCCTTTCGGCCGTGTGCGCTGAGCGTAGAGGCGTCCGAGGTTCGAAAATCCGACTGAGCCGGTGATGTTCACCCGCCCGAGTGATCGCGTGCCTCGGACGGGAGAGGCGGGGCTTGGTGGTGCTCCTTCTCCCCGGACTCCGGCGGTGTGAGCCGCAGTTCGGCCCAGACGGTCTTGCGCGGAAAACGGTCCTCGGACACGCCCCAGCGGTCCGCGAGTGCGTCGACGAGGCACAGGCCGCGGCCCGACTCGGCGTCGGGGGAGGCCGGTCGGCGCCGGGGCACGTGGTCGCCCCGGGCGTCGGTGACCTCGATACGGAGCGTGTGGTCCACCACGTGGAACCGAAGACGGAAGTCCCGGCCCGGCACGCGGCCGTGGGTGACGGCGTTGGCGGCCAGCTCGGCCACGACGTGGCGTGCGGCCTCCGATTCGTATCCCCAGTCGCGGAGGTGGGCGTCCGTGAGGAGACGGGCGAGGCGGGCACTGCGCGGGGTGGCGGACAGCAGCACGCTGAAGTTCCTGATGGAGGCGGCGGGTTCGGCAGTTCGCTGATTCACATCACCCAGCGTGGCCGGATCCGCCTACCGTGGAGCGTGACCCAGCGCATGCGTACGGTCACTGTCCGGTGGTTGTCCGGTGCTGTCGTGGATGTGCCGACGGTTGGTACGGGTGAGGCGCCGGGTGCGTCACGGACGGTTCCGAGGGAGAGGTGCGGCATGACGGCGGTCGAGGCGGGGGCGGGTCGGCTCAAGGAAGAGGCGGACGAGCCCGGTTGGGAGGTGGACCCGGACGACGAGTGGGGCGTCGCGGTCATCACGACGGTCGGACGGCAACTGAAGCTGCGGCGCGAGGCGGCGGGGATGCGGGCCGCCGAGTTCGGCCGGGTCGTCGGGTACGGCGAGGACATGGTCTACAAGATCGAGGGCGGCAAGCGGATCCCCCGCCAGGAGTTCCTGGACAAGGCGGACGAGGTCCTGAACGCGGGCGGCCTCATCGCGGCGACCTGGGAGGACGTGAAGAAGGTCCGGTACCCGAAGAGGGTGCGGGAGCTGGGGAAGATGGAGGCGAAGGCGGTCGAGATCGGGCTGTACGAGTGCAACATCGTCGCTGGGTTGTTGCAGACGCCGGAGCATGCGCGAGCTGTGATCGGGGCCGCGCAGCCTCCGTACTCGCCGGATGATGTGGAGCGCATGGTGGCCGCTCGCCTGGCTCGGCAGACGGTGTTCGAGCGTGACCCGGCCCCGGCCCTCAGCTTCGTCTTGGAAGAGGGGGTTCTGCGCCGCCCCATCGGGGGGAAGATGGCTTGGCGTCAGCAGCTTGAGCGTTTGTTGGAGGTGGGGCGGTTGCACAACGTCGTGCTTCAAGTGATGCCGATGAACTGCGAGACCCACTCCGGGATGGACGGCAGGATCGAACTGCTGAAGTTCGCGGACGGTACGGCGGTAGGGCGCTCCGACGGAGCCTTCAGCGGTCGGCCGACCTCCGATCCGAGGCAACTGCGCATTCTTGAGCTGCGGTATGGCACGATCCGGGCCCAAGCACTCTCTCCACGCGAGTCAATGGCCTTCATCGAACAACTGCTGGGAGAAACATGATCCGCAAGACCATCGCCGGGGACGCCTCTGAGCTGGCATGGTTCAAGAGCAGCCACAGCGGTGGCAACGACGGCAACTCCTGCGTCGAACTCGCACTCACCCCCGGCACCGTCCACGTCCGCGACTCGAAGAACGCCACGGGGCCTCGCCTCGCCTTCGCCTCGGACGCGTGGGCGCAGTTCGTCCCGTACGTATCCGAGGCCTGACCCGGCACCGCGTCGGCAGGGCATCCCCTCCGCTGAACGCACGACGACCCCCGAGGCGGCCTGGGGCCGGTCTCGGGGGTCGTGAGCGGGAGGCTGCGGGCCTGCGTCAGACAGTGACGCCGTGGGCGCGCAGGAAGGTCGCCGGGTTGACGGCGGAGCCGTAGTTCGGGGTGGTGCGGATCTCGAAGTGCAGGTGGGGACCGCTGGAGTTGCCGGTGTTGCCGGACAGGGCGATCTTCTGGCCGGTCTTGACGACCTGGCCGACCTTCACGTTCACCGAGGACAGGTGGGCGTACTGGGAGTACGTCTGGCTGCCGTGCTTGATCACGACGGCGTTGCCGTACGCGGGGCCGTCGCCGGCGCCGTTGCCGCCGGCCTTCACGACCGTGCCGCCGTGGGCGGCGACGACCGGGGTGCCGGTCGGGACGGCGTAGTCCTGGCCGGAGTGCTTGGAGGCCCACATGCCGCCGTTCTGCGCGAAGCTCGCGGACAGCCTGTAGTTCTTGACCGGGGAGACCCAGGACGCGGTGGACTTCTTGGCGGCCTCGGTCGCCTTCTTCACCGTGGAGGCCTTCACGGCCTGCGTCTTCGCGGCCTCGGCCGGTGCGGCGGCCTGCGTCTGGACCGCGGGGGCGGTGGCGGACGCGGCGGAGGTGCCGGAGGCGGCGACCGCGACCCCGGCTCCCAGGACGGCCGTGGAGCCCAGACCGGCGGCCAGGACGGCGGCGCGGGTGCGGGTGGCGGTCGTACGGGGGAAGCGGGAGATGACGCGCTCGAACATCGAAACCTCATGGGGGAGGGGGCGGGGGATGCCATCGGCGGAACGGGTCCGTGCCGCGCTGGCTGTTCCTTGGTAACCGCCACCGCTCAAAAGCCGCAAAGGTGTGACCTACGATGCAAAGCCGTAGATACCGGGTGAGATGTACGTCTCTTGACGGAGCGCCCTGTACGGGGCGAAACCCCCCATTTCAAGCTGATCGATCAGCCGTGTGCGGCAAATGTCCGATTTCAAATCGGGCATTTCTTCACTATTCCGCGTAGTACACCCAGCGGGCCCTGTGGAGCATGTCACCGGGCGCCCCCCATGAATGTGGCGTGGGTCTCCGGCGATTCCCCCGGCCTCAGGTGCCGAGCAGCTCCAGCGACAGCCACAGGGCCGCCGTCGACGCCACGAGCGCCGCCGGGACCGTGGCCAGCCCGAGGAGGGTGAAGCGCACCAGGCTCACCTCGTGGTCGTGGTGGTGGGCGATGCGGCGCCACAACAGGGTGGCGAGGGACCCCGCGTAGGTGAGGTTGGGGCCGATGTTCACGCCGAGCAGGACCGCGAGGACCGCGCCGGGGCCGGACGGCGCGGCCAGCGGGACCAGGGCGAGCACGGCGGGCAGGTTGTTGATCAGGTTGGCCAGCAGGGCCGCGAGACCGGCGACGGCCAGCAGGGGGAGCAGGCCCGTGCCGTCGGGCAGGAGCGCGTCGAGCGCGTCGCCGAGGCCGTGGTCCAGGACCGCCCGGACGACCACGCCCAGGGCCAGCACGAACGCCAGGAACGGCAGGTCGACGGCGCGCAGCAGCCGTACGACGCTGGTGCGGCGGCGGGTCAGGGCCCGTACCGCCATCACGGCCGCCCCGGCCGCCGCCGCCCACGTCGGGTCGACGCCCACCGCGGACGCCACGGCGAACCCGGCGAGCGTGGCCGCCACCGTGACCAGCGCGAAGAGCGGCACCTCCACCGGCTCGTCCGCCGTGCCCGGCGCGGCCGGCTCCGCCGCGAGGTCGGCGGCGAAGAAGCGGCGGAAGACCACGTACTCCACGGCGATCGCCGCCAGCCACGGCAGCAGCATCAGCAGCGCGAAGCGGGTGAAGGTCAGGCCGGTGGCGGCGAAGGCGAGCAGGTTCGTCAGGTTCGACACCGGCAGCAGCAGGGACGCCGTGTTCGACAGGTGCGCGGTCGCGTACACGTGCGGGGCGGGGCGCGCGCCCATGCGGGTCGCGGTCGCGAACACCACCGGCGTCAGCAGCACCACCGTCGCGTCCAGGCTGAGCGCCGCCGTGATCAGCGAGGCGAGCGCGAAGACCGCGCCGAGGAGTCGGCGCGGCCGGTGCCGCGACCAGCGGGCCATCCAGCTCCCGCAGGCGTGGAAGAGGCCCTCCTCGTCGCACAGCTTGGCGAGCACCAGGACGGCGGCGAGGAAACCGATCACCGGGCCGAGCCGCTCGGCCTCCTCCCGCACCGCGTCCGTGGTGATCGCGCCCGTCGCGGCCACGACCCCGGCGGCGGGCACCGCGAACACCGCCTCCGGCCAGCGGAAGGGACGGACGACGGCACACACCAGCACCACGGCCAGCGCGGCGACGGACAGCGTTTCGAGCAGCACAGTGCTGATCATCCACAGGGCGCGGTGCGCCCCGGACACCGCGTCCCCGTGGTGTCGCGGAGCGGTACCTTCGACCTCACGCAGATCAGGGCCCGATGAGGAGAGTCAACGTGAGCAAGTTCGTGCGGCCCGCCACCGAAGGTGCCGACCCGTTCGGCACGGCGCGTCTGCGGCGCGGGGTCCTGGACGCCTGGGCCACCAGTCCCGCCCGTTTCCGTGAGGACGCCAACGCCGAGGAGGACCTCGTCCTCGGCGGCTACCGGGACCGGCTCGTCGTCGAGCTCGCGCAGAACGCCGCCGACGCCGCCCGGGCCGGCGTGCCCGGCCGCCTCCGGCTCACCCTGCGCGACGGGGTGCTGGTCGCCGCGAACACCGGCGCCCCGCTGGACGCGGCCGGCGTCGAGTCGCTGTCCACCCTGCGCGCCTCCGCCAAGCGGGACACCCCCGACCGGGCCGTCGGACGGTTCGGCGTCGGCTTCGCCGCGGTGCTCGCCGTCACCGACGAGCCCGCCGTCGTCGGCCGGCACGGCGGGGTGCGCTGGTCGCTCGCCGAGGCGCGGGACCTCGCCCGGGACACCGCCGGGCACAGCCCCGGCCTCGGCGACGAGATCCGCCGCCGCGACGGACACGTACCGCTGCTGCGGCTCCCCTTCCCCGCCGAGGGCACCGCCCCCGATCCGTACGACACGGCCGTCATCCTGCCGCTGCGCGACACCGCCGCCGCCGATCTCGCCGAGCGGCTGCTGCACGCCGTCGACGACGCCCTGCTGCTCGCCCTGCCCGGCCTGGAGGAGGTCGTCGTCGAGACCGGGGACGACGCGCCCCGCACGCTGAGCCGGAGCGCCGACGGCGACCTGACCGTGGTCACCGACTCCCGCGACGGCGTCACCCGCTGGCGCACCGCCGCCGCGCACGGCGCCCTCACCCCCGACCTGCTCGCCGACCGCCCCGTCGAGGAGCGGCTGCGCCCGCACTGGTCGGTCACCTGGGCCGTCCCCGTCGGCCCCGACGGCGCACCCGCCCGGCCGCGTACCGCCCCCGTGGTGCACGCGCCCACCCCCAGCGACGAGCCGCTCGGCGTGCCCGCCCTGCTCATCGCCTCCCTGCCGCTGGACTCCACCCGCCGGCACGCCGCCCCCGGCCCGCTCACCGACTTCCTCGTGCAGCGCGCCGCCGACGCCTACGCCGGGCTCCTCGCCGACTGGCGCCCGGTGACCGCGGGCGCCATCGACCTCGTCCCGGGTCCGCTCGGCAAGGGCGAACTGGACGGCGCCCTGCGCGCGGCCATCCTGGAGCGGCTGCCGCGCACCGCCTTCCTGCCGCCCGCCGCCGCGCCCGTCGCCGACGACGACTCCGGGCTGCCCGAGGCGCTGCGCCCGCGCGACGCCGAGATCGTCGAGGGCGCGGGCGCCGACACCGTACGGGTGCTGGCGGAGGTGCTGCCCACGCTGCTGCCCGCAGGTCTGGAACGGCGCGCCGAGCTGCGCACCCTCGGGGTCGCGCGGGTGCCGCTGACCGACGCGGTCGACCGGCTCGCCGGCCTGGAGAAGTCCCCCGACTGGTGGCGGCGGCTGTACGACAGCCTCGCCGGCGTCGATCCCGACCGGCTCAGCGGACTCCCGGTGCCGCTGGCCGACAGGCGCACGACGATCGGCCCCCGGCAGGTGCTGCTGCCCACCCCGGACGCGGCCCTCGACGCCGAGCTGCTGGCCCGGCTCGGCCTGAAGGTCGCCCACCCGGACGCGGCCCACCCGCTCCTGGAGAAGCTGGGCGCGCTGCCCGCGACCCCGCGCGCCGTGCTCACCACCCCGCAGGTGAGGGCCGCCGTCGCCGCGTCCCTCGACGACGAGGGCGGGGTGGACTGGGAGGAGGACGCCCTCGACGCCGACGAACTCGCCGAGGTCGTCCTGACGTTGGTGCGGGAGGCGGGCCTGGAGCCCGGCGACGAGCCCTGGCTGGGCGCGCTCGCCCTGCCCGACGAGGACGGCGAACTCTCCCCGGCCTGCGAACTCGTCCACCCCCAAGGCCCCTTCGCGCAGGTCATGCGGGAGGGCGAACTGGCCGCCGTGGACGCGGAACTGGCCGCGAAGTGGGGCGAGCAGCCGCTGGCCGCGTGCGGGGTGCTCGTCGACTTCGCACTGGTGCGCGCCACCGACGTCGTCCTCGACCCGGACGAGCTGGAGCCGCGCGAGAGCGACTACGCCGAGCCGGACGACCCCGGGCTGCTGGACGCCGTCGACGTGTGGGCCGAGGACATCCTCGACCGCTTCCCCGACGCGCCCGTCCCGCCCGTCGCCACCGAGATCGTCGCCGTGCGCGACCTGGACCTGGTGGACGACGACCGCTGGCCGCAGGCGCTCGCCCTGCTCTCCCGGCCCCCGCTGCGGGACGCGCTGGTCGAGCCGGTGCGGATCCTGCTCCACGACGGCACCCACGAGACCGTACGGCCGTACACCGCGTGGTGGCTGCGCGGCCACCCGGTGCTCGGCGGGCGCCGCCCGGCCGGACTGCGCGCGGCGGGCGGCGACCCGCTGCTGCGCGGCCTGTACGACGAGGCCGACGCGACCGGCTTCGACGACGAGCAGGTGCTGCGGGCACTGGGCGTGCGCACGTCGGTCGCCGCGCTGCTGGACGAGCCGGGCGGGGCGGCCGAACTGCTGGAACGCCTCGCCGACCCCGGCCGGCCGGTCACGGCGGCCCAGCTGCACGGGCTGTACGGGGCGCTGGCCGAGCTGGACCCCGAGCAGGTGACCCTGCCGGACGACCTGCGCGCGGTGGTCGACGGGCGGGTGGAGGTGGTGGACGCCTCCGAGGCGGTGGTCGTCGACTCGCCCGACCTGCTGCCGTTCACCTCCGGCGTACCCCTGCTCCCGGTCCGCCCGGCGCGGGCCGCCGAATTGGCGGAGCTGTTCCAGGTGCGGCGGCTCAGCGAGTCCGTCACCGGCCGCGTGGACTCCGAGGGCACGGAGCACGAGGTGCCGGAGCCGGTGCGGGTCCTGCTGGGCCCGCGAACCCCGGCGTCCTACGTCGAGCACGAGGAGCTCGTCGTGGACGGAGTGGAGATCGACTGGCGCCTCACCGACGACGGGGTGCTGCACGCGGCGACGCTGGAGGGCGTCGCCGCGGGTCTCGCCTGGGCGGCGGGGCAGTGGCCGCGGCGGTTCGAGGTGGCGGCGCTGCTGGAGGATCCGTCACGGACGGAGGAACTGGCCCGGGACCGCTGGTTCGACTGAGGGGTTCCGCCCCGCCGCCCGGATGCCCTTGCCGGCCCCGGCGGGCCTCCTCCCCGCACGCCGGAGGGGCTGAAGTGAGCCCCTCCGGCGTGCGGGGAGCGGGGTCCGGGGCGGAGCCCGGGGGCGGTCACGACTCCGCGGGCGTCGCACCCGAGCCCTCGTGCCGGAGCTGTTCCAGTTCGCGCGCCAGCGTCTCCGCGTCGTACGGGCCCGTGTGCCGGCGGTTCCCGATGAAGAACGTCGGGGCGCCCTGGACGCCGCTCGCCTCCGCGCTGCGGGCGTCGCGGCGGACCCGTTCGGCCGCCCAGTCGGACTCGAGGTCCCGCAGGAACTTCTCCATGTCTAGGCCCAGATCGATGGCGTAGACGACGGTGTCCTCGTACTCCATCTCGTCCTGGTGCCGGTACAGCAGGTCGTGCATGTCCCAGAAGCGGCCCTGGGCGTCCGCGGCGACCGCCGCCCGCGCGGCCAGCTCGGCGTGCGGGTGGACGTCGGGGAGCGGGAGGTGCCGGAAGACGTAGCGGAAGCGGTCGCCGAAGCGGTTCCGCAGTTCCTTGGTGACGCCGGTGGCGCGGGCGCAGAAGGGACACTCGAAGTCGCCGTACTCCACCAGCGTGAGCGGCGCGTCGACGGGGCCGAGGATGTGGTCCGTCTCCGGGTCGACCAGCCGGTCCAGGTAGCGGGGCAGGTCGGCGTCCTGCTTGCCGCCCAGCATGGTGGAGAGCCGGAACACCAGCCAGCCCACGAGGGTGGCGATCACCGCCGCGAGCAGCACGCCGACGGTCGCCCGGGCGAGCAGCTCCGGCTCGTCGTCGAAGGCGAGCCCAGCGATCAGCAGGGAGACGGTGAACCCGATGCCGGACAGGGCCGCACCGCCCAGCACATGGCCCTGACCCACCCCGACGGGCAGTTCGCCCAGACCGAACCGGGTGCCGAGCCGCGCGCCGCCCCAGACGCCGATGAACTTGCCGCCGACGAGACCGACCACCACGGCCCAGGTGAGCGCGGAGCCCAGCGCGTCGGTGAGGACGCCGCCGCGCAGGTCGACGCCCGCGTTGGCCAGGGCGAACACCGGGACGACGACATAGCTGGACCAGGGGTGCAGATACATCTGGAGGCGTTCGTTGACCGAGACAGCCTTCTGCAGCCCCTTGCGCGCGGTCTTCCCCACGTCCGCGCGGGGCGACTGACGGAACGCGCGGAACAGCCGCGTCGCCTGCTCGACGCCCTCACGGGACGGCTCGCGCGCGGGGATGAGCAGACCGCCGAGCATGCCGGCGATGGACGCGTGCAGCCCGGCGTTCAGGGTCAGGTACCACATCACCAGCACGATCAGCACGTACGGGACGGCCCGCCACACGTCGAAACGGGACAGCGCCGACAGCACCGCGCCCAGCACCAGCGCGGCGAGCAGCTCCGGCACCCGGATCGACCCGGAGTAGACGACGCCGATGACGGTGACCGCGACGATGTCGTCGATGACGGTGATGGCCAGCAGGAAGATCCTCAGCTGGGTGACGAAGCGGGGGCCGACCACGGCGAGCGCGCCCAGCAGGAACGCCGTGTCGGTGCCGATGACGATGCCCCAGCCGCCCGCGGCCTCCGAACCGGGCGCGATCAGGAGGTAGAACAGCACCGGCACGAGCATGCCGCCGACGCCCGCGAGGCCCGGGATCATGATCCGGCGGCGGTCGTTCAGCGAGCCGACGGACAGCTCGTAGCGGACCTCCAGGCCGATGACGAAGAAGAACAGCGCCATCAGCCCGTCGTTGACCCAGTGCCCCAGGTCCATCGCCAGTTCCGCGGCGCCCACCGCGACGGACGCCTCGGTGTGCCACAGCGAGAAGTACGACTCCGACCAGGCGGAGTTCGACCAGATCAGGGCGACCGCCACCGCGAGGAGCAGCAGCCCGGAGCTGCCCGCCTCGGTCGCCAGGAACCTGCGCACCGGCGCGGCCAGCTGAGCCGCGAGCTCACCCCTGCTCGACCGCGTCTGCGACTCGTCGGACTTCTTCCGGGGCAGCAGCTTCATGAGGTCTTCCGTCTCCGATCACCTGCGGCGGCAGACTCCCATGGTCACCCACATACCGGGCATAACGCCCGATTGCGGAAGTTGCTTCTTCATCAAATCTCCATGATCCGCACAACCATTCACACGAGTGGCGGATCTCATCGGACGAGTCATCAGACTCCGCGATCATCCGGATCCGGCGCCCGCCGAGCCGCGTGTACTCCACGGCGGGCGCCGGATCCCTGTCCATCCGTGGGGAACACACATGCGCATGCGTGCCACCGTGGCCGCCGTCTCCGGCGCCCTGGCCCTGTCCGCCCTCGCCGTCCCGGCCGCCCAGGCCGACGGCGGGTACGGCGACACCAGAATCACCAAGGTGGTCGTCGACGGCGACAACAAGGTGACCGTCGGCGCCACGGCCAAGAGCATCAAGGTCAGCGTCACCGCCGTCGACAACTCCGGCATCCTGAGTGCCGACGCGTTCGACCTGTACGGCCCGGACCTCGGTCTGCTCTCCACCGGCAGGCCGGTGTGCAAGGCCGCGAGCTCCACCACCTCGACCTGCACCGCGTCCGTGCTCGTGGACCCGCGGACCGACTACCTCACCAACGCCAACGCCGGCACCTGGTACGTCGACGCGTGGATCGACGCCAGGGACGGCGACTTCGTCTGGAAGCAGAAGTCCGGCTCCTTCAAGTTCCAGCGGGCGACCAAGCTCACGGCCAACGCCACCCCCGAGCCGGTGAAGAAGGGCAGGACGCTCACCGTCACGGGCAAGCTCACCCGGGTCAACTGGGAGACGCTCAAGTACGGCAACTACACCGGCCAGTCGGTGCAGCTGCAGTTCCGCAAGAAGAGCGCCAAGACGTACACCACGCTCAAGACGGTCAAGACCAACTCCAAGGGCGACCTGAGGACGACCGTCAAGGCCTCCGTCGACGGCTACTACCGCTACGTCTACGCGGGCAACTCGATCTCCGCGGCCGTCACGTCCGCGGCCGACTTCGTCGACGTGAAGTAGGCGGCAGCGCGCCGGGCGTCCCGCACCCCGCGGAGGGGGGCGGCGCGGGACGCCCGGGGCCCGGTCAGACCGGGAACCTGCGGTCCACCCACCGCCACAGGACCTCCAGGACCACCGCCGTGACCGCCGCGATGCCGACCGCCAGCCACGGCATCGTCATGCCGACCAGGCGCAGGGCGAAGAACTCCTGCAGCCAGGGAACCGCGAGGACCAGGAGGAAGCCGCCGGCCATCGTGGCGACCAGGGCGATCCGCCACCAGGTGTAGGGGCGGGCGATGATCGCCAGCACCCACAGGGAGATCAGGAACAGCGTCAGCGTCGCCGCGCTGGTCTCCGCGCCCAGCGCGCCCGAGCCGCTGTAGTGGTTGCGGGCCAGCAGGTACGTGGCGAAGGTGGCCAGCGCGGCCAGCACCCCGCCCGGGATCGCGTACCGCATGACCCGCCGGACGAAGTGCGGTCGTGCCCGCTCCTTGTTGGGGGCGAGGGCGAGGAAGAAGGCGGGGACGCCGATGGTCAGCGTGGACAGCAGGGTCAGGTGGCGCGGCAGGAACGGGTACTCCACCTGCGACAGCACCACCAGCACCGCCAGCAGCACCGAGTACACCGTCTTCACCAGGAACAGCGTGGCGACCCGCGTGATGTTGCCGATCACCCGGCGGCCCTCGGCCACCACCGACGGCAGCGTGGCGAAGCTGTTGTTCAGCAGCACGATCTGCGCCACCGCCCGGGTGGCCTCCGAGCCGGAGCCCATCGCCACGCCGATGTCCGCGTCCTTCAGCGCCAGCACGTCGTTCACGCCGTCGCCGGTCATCGCGACCGTGTGGCCCTTCGACTGGAGCGCGCCCACCATGGTCCGCTTCTGCTGGGGGGTGACCCGCCCGAAGACCGTGCCCGCCTCCAGCTCGCCGGCCATGGCCTCCGGCTCGGCGGGCAGCCGGCGCGCGTCCACCGCCGTGCCGGACAGGCCCAGCTTGGCGGCGACCGCCCCGACCGACACCGCGTTGTCACCGGAGATCACCTTGGCCCGGACGTCCTGCTCCGCGAAGTAGCGCAGGGTGTCGGCGGCGTCGGGCCGCAGCCGCTGCTCCAGCACCACCAGCGCCACCGCCCGTACGCCGTCCACGGCGGCCGGGTCGTCGACGTCCACGCCCTCCCGGGCGCGGGCCAGCAGCAGCACCCGCAGGCCCTCGCGGTTCATCCGCTCGGTCTCGGCCAGCGCCGGGTCGTCGTGGCCGAGCAGCACGTCCGGCGCCCCGAGCAGCCAGGTGACGGGCCGGCCGTCGCCCTCGTCGAGGGTCGCGCCGCTGTACTTGCGGGCCGAGGAGAAGGGCAGCGTGTCGGTGAGCCGCCAGTCGGTGGCGTCCGGGTACGCCTCGATGATCGCCTGCAGGGAGGCGTTCGGACGGGGGTCCGCCGAGCCCAGCTCGCCGAGCACCTTCCGCACGTACCTCTCGTCGGCGTCGCCCAGCACCCGCAGCTCGGTGACGTCCATGCCGCCCTCGGTGAGCGTGCCGGTCTTGTCCAGGCACACCGTGTCGACGCGGGCCAGGCCCTCGATCGCGGGCAGCTCCTGCACCAGGCACTGCTTGCGGCCCAGCCGGATCACCCCGATCGCGAAGGCGACGGAGGTGAGCAGCACCAGTCCCTCGGGCACCATCGGCACGATCCCGCCGACCGTCCGGGCGATGGAGTTCTTCAGCTCGTTGTCCTTGACCACGAGCTGGCTGATGACCAGGCCGACCGCGGTCGGCACCATCATCCACGTGACGTACTTGAGGATGGTGGAGATGCCGCTGCGCAGTTCGGAGTGGACCAGGGTGAAGCGGGACGCCTCCTCGGCGAGCTGCGCCGCGTAGGCCTCGCGGCCCACCCGGGTCGCCTGGAAGGAGCCGCCGCCCGCGACGACGAAGCTGCCGGACATCACCCGGTCCCCGGGCCGCTTCACCACCGGGTCGGCCTCACCGGTGAGCAGCGACTCGTCGATCTCCAGGCCGTCCGCCTCGACGACCACTCCGTCGACGACGACCTTGTCCCCCGGGCCGGTCTCGATGAGGTCGTCCAGCACGATCTCGGAGGTGCCGATCTCGGCGGACGCCCCGTCCCGGCGCACGGTCGGCCGCACCTCGCCGATCAGCGCGAGCGAGTCCAGCGTCTTCTTCGCCCGCCACTCCTGGACGATCCCGATGCCGGTGTTGGCGAGGATCACATAGCCGAACAGGCTGTCCTGGAACGGCGCGACGATCAGCATGATCACCCAGAGCACGCCGATGATCGCGTTGAACCGGGTGAGGACGTTCGCGCGGACGATCTCCGTGATCGACCGGCTGCTGCGCACGGGTACGTCGTTGACCTGTCCGCGCGCCACCCGCTCGGCCACTTCCGCCGAGGTCAGTCCGGTCACCGGCGACGTGGCCGTGGCGGGCCGGACGGCATCGGTCCGGTCGCCCGCGTCGAGATGCGTCATGGAATCGACAGTACGTGCGGATCATGTGCCGTACCCACCGGGGCGGGGAAGATCCGACCAGGGGAGGACGGCCGTCGTACCGGGGTCCCACTGCCGGGGTGGCCGCGTCAGCTCCGTGTCGGAGGGGGCCGGTCGGCCGGAATCAGTCGGTGCGCGCGGCCGGGCCGCGGCCGGGCTGGGCGCCGGACTTCTCGGCCTGCGCCCGCTTGATCGCGGCGTCGCGCCTGCGGACGTACCAGATGCCGATGAGGCCGAGGCCGCCGCCGGCCAGGCAGGTCCACACCCACCAGGTGTGTCCGTGCTCGTCGAACCAGCCGTAGAACGGGAGCTGCGCCAGGAAGAGGACGAACCAGAGGACGGTGCCGCCGGTGATGGTGGCGACCACGGGGCCCTCCAGGGGCTCCGGCGCCTCGTGTTTGGGGGTCCACTTCGCCATGCGGACAGCTTACGAGGAGCGCCGGCGGGGCGACGCCCCGCACCGGACGGCCCGGAGATGGAGCGGGAATCACACCGGCCGTCGGCGGTCTACGCGCGCAGATGGAGTCCGCGACGTTATATGTTCATACTGAATCCGTTTGCTTCTGACCGCTTTCCTTCGTAGAAAACACCAAAGGCCCGGCTCCGGGGGGAGCCCGCCGGTGATGAGGTCCCTGCCCATGTCCACGTCGGCCCCCGCCAAGGCGCCCGTCCCCGAGCAGCCGGGGTCCGGTGCCGCGTCCGGCGCCCTCGACCGCTACTTCCGGATCTCCGAGCGCGGCAGCACGCTGCCGCGCGAGATCCGCGGCGGTTTCGCCACCTTCTTCGCGATGGCCTACATCATCGTGCTGAACCCGATCATCCTGGGCAGCGCGAAAGACGTGTACGGCAACCAGCTGGACAACGGCCAGCTGGTCACCGCGACCGCCCTGACCGCGGCGTTCACCACGCTGCTCATGGGCGTCATCGGCAACGTCCCGATCGCCCTGGCCGCCGGCCTCGGCGTGAACTCGGTGGTCGCGCTCCAGCTCGCGCCCCGCATGTCCTGGCCCGACGCCATGGGCATGGTGGTGCTGGCCGGTTTCGTGGTGATGCTCCTGGTCGCCACCGGCCTGCGCGAGCGCGTGATGAACGCCGTGCCCTACGGCCTGCGCAAGGCCATCGCCATCGGCATCGGCCTGTTCATCATGCTGATCGGGCTGGTCGACTCCGGCTTCGTCTCCCGCATGCCGGACGCCGCCCAGACCACCGTCCCGCTCCAGCTCGGCGCCGACGGCCACCTCAACGGCTGGCCGGTCCTGGTGTTCGTGCTCGGCGCGCTGCTCACGCTGGCGCTGATCGTGCGCAAGGTGCCCGGCGCGATCCTCATCTCGATCGTCGTGATGACCGTCGTCGCGGTCGTCATCCACGCCGTCGCCGACGTGCCGTCCTGGGGCCTCACCTCGCCCGAGTGGCCCGGCAACCCGGTCGCCACCCCCGACTTCGGCCTGATCGGCCAGGTCAGCCTGTTCGGCGGATTCTCCAAGGTCGGCGTGCTGACCGGCGTCCTGTTCGTCTTCACCGTGCTGCTGTCGTGCTTCTTCGACGCGATGGGCACGATCATGGGCGTCTCGGACGAGGCCAAGCTCACCGACGGCGAGGGCCAGATGCCGGGCATCAACAAGGTGCTGTTCATCGACGGCGTCGCGGTCGCCGCGGGCGGGGCCAGCTCCGCCTCCGCCACCACCGCGTTCGTGGAGTCCACCGCCGGCGTCGGCGAGGGCGCGCGGACCGGCTTCGCCAACGTCGTCACCGGCGGCCTGTTCGCCGTGGCGCTCTTCCTGACACCGGTCGCCACCATGGTCCCGTCCCAGGCGGCCACCCCGGCGCTGCTCGCGGTCGGCTTCCTGATCCTGGCCAACGGGATCAAGGAGATCGACTGGGCCGACCACACCATCGCCATCCCCGCCTTCGTGACGATGGTGATGATGCCGTTCACCTACTCGATCACCAACGGCATCGGGATGGGCTTCCTGACCTTCGTCGCGCTGCGCCTCGCGGCCGGCCGCGGCCGGGAGGTCCCGCCGGCGATGTACGTGGTGGCGGCGGTCTTCGCCTTCTACTACCTGATGCCGGCGCTGGGCCTGACCTGATCCACGCCGGGGGAGCGCGGGGTCAGGTGACCCCGTAGAACTTCTCCGTCTCCTCGACGGCGGTGCGGAACCGCTGGTCGAAGTCATCGCGCATGAGCGTCCGGACGACGTAGTCCTGGACGCTCATGCCGCGTTTGGCGGCATGGCCGCGGAGCCGTTCGAGCAGTTCGTGGTCCATCCGCAGGCTGAGCACGTCGGTCCCCATGCGGACGAGCGTCGCCGCACCTCCGGGTGCGGCGCGTGGCGTTTCGCGCCTCGATCACTCGTATGGGTGATCTCCGGCCCGGGCTGTTCCGATTCCGGGCACCCGTCGGGGACGGACCGGCGGGTCCGGACCGACGGGGCGGGAGGAGCGGGACGGGAGCGGCGGGGCGGGACGGCGGGACGGGAGTGGCGGGACTCACGCCGGGATCCCGCACCTCCAGCGTTCCTTAGTAAAGGTAATGAGTTACGCTAAAAAACATGCCGGACCTCAGCCATGGCGACGACGCAGCCGCCGTGAACGCCCTCCGCTCCGCCGTGATGCGGCTGTCCCGTCGGCTCAAGCACCAGCGGGTCGACGAGTCGCTCAGCCCCACCGAGATGTCGGTGCTCGGCACCCTGGCCCGCTGCGGCAGCGCCACCCCGGGCAAGCTCGCCCGCAAGGAACACGTCCAGCCGCCGTCGATGACCCGCATCGTGGCGCTGCTGGAGACCAAAGGACTGGTCAGGCTCGAGCCGCACCCCGACGACCGGCGTCAGAAGGTCGTCACGCGGACCGAGCGGGCCGAGGCGATGCTCGAGGAGAGCCGGCGCAAGCGGAACGCGTTCCTCGCCACGCTGGTCGAGGAACTCGACGAGGACGAGTGGGCGACCCTGCGCGCCGCCGCCCCCGTGCTGGAGAAACTGGCGCACCTCTGAACGACCCCCGGCAGCCACAGGAGGCGAACCCTTTGAGTACGGGATCCGGAGCAGCTTCCGCCCCCGCACCTGACCCCCACGACACCAAGACCGCCCTCGACGCCCCCGCCCGCAAGAACTCCATGTTCTCCTCGCTGAGGATCAGGAACTACCGCCTGTTCTTCCTCGGCCAGGTCGTCTCCAACATCGGCACCTGGATGCAGCGCATCGCCCAGGACTGGCTGGTGCTCAGCCTCACCGGCTCCTCGGCCGCCGTCGGCATCACCACGGCCCTGCAGTTCCTGCCGATGCTGCTGTTCGGCCTGTACGGAGGAGTCCTCGTCGACCGGCTGCGCAAGCGGCCCACCCTGCTGGTCACCCAGTCCGCGATGGCCCTCACGGCGCTCGCGCTCGCCGCCCTCACCCTGACCGGCGCCGTCGAGGTGTGGCACATCTACGTCGCCGCCCTCGCCCTCGGCCTCGCGACCGTCGTCGACAACCCGGCCCGCCAGTCCTTCGTCTCCGAGCTGGTCGGTCCCGGACAGCTGCAGAACGCGGTCAGCCTGAACTCCGCAAACTTCCAGTCCGCCCGGCTGGTCGGCCCCGCCGTCGCGGGCCTGCTGATCACCGGTGTCGGCACCGGATGGGCGTTCCTGCTGAACGGCCTGTCCTTCGTCGCGCCGCTGACCGGCCTGATGCTGATGCGCACCCGCGAGCTGCACCCCGTCGAGCGCGCCCCGCGCGGCAAGGGACAGCTCCGCGAGGGCCTGCGCTACGTGGCCGGACGGCCCGACCTGCTCTGGCCGATCGTGCTGGTCGGCTTCATGGGCACGTTCGCCTTCAACTTCCCGGTCTACCTGTCGGCCTTCGCCGACGACGTGTTCCAGGGGGACGCGGGCGTCTACAGCATGTTCAACACGCTGATGGCGATCGGCTCCGTCTCCGGCGCCCTGCTCGCCGCCCGGCGCGGCACGGCCCGGCTGCGGCTGCTGATCACGGCCGCGCTGGCCTTCGGCGCACTGGAGATCCTCGCCGCCGCGTCGCCCGAGCTGTGGATGTTCGCGCTGATCATGGTCCCGCTGGGGCTGGTCTCGATGACGGTCAACGTCACCACCAACACCAGCCTGCAGATGTCCACCGACCCGTCGGTGCGGGGCCGGGTCATGGCCCTCTACATGATGGTCTTCCTCGGCGGCGCCCCCGTCGGCGCGCCGATCGTCGGCTGGATCACCGACACCTACGGCGCCCGCGTCGGCTTCGCGGCCGGCGGCGCCGTCGCGATGGCCGCGGCGGCCGTCATCGGCCTGATCCTGGCCCGCGTCGGCGGCCTGCGCCTCGCGGTCGGCTGGAACCACGGCCACCCCAGCGTCCGCCTGGTCCCCCGCGAACACCGGAAGACCCTGGCCCCGGCGGCGTGACCGCCGCCGGGCCCCGGGCCGCGGTCAGCCGCGGGGGAAGTCGTCGGTCCTGAGGATGAGACCGACGACCGTCCTCGTCAGGTCGATCCGGGTGCCGAAGCCGAAGCACACGCTGCCGTGGTACTTCCCGTCCTTCGGCAGCGTGTGCAGGTGCCACTCGCCGGTGTACGGATCGACGATCAGGTACACGGGCACACCGGCGGCGGCGTATGCGTCCTTCTTCGGCCCGTAGTCGTTGTCCGCGGTCTTCTGCGAGATCACTTCGGCGATGAAGACGACATCCTCGCAACGCCACCGTCCCTTGCTGTTCTGGGTGGCGCCCTCGGCCAGCAGGGTCACGTCGGAGGCGAAACCGTTGAGGTGTCCCGGGTAATCGATGCGGACGTCGGACTTCAGGCGCTTGCGCGGGTACTTCGCGCGCAGTTGATCGTAGAGGTCCGCAATGATGTCCCAGTGGGTGTCCCGCTGCGGCGTCATGAAGATGTGCCCCCCGACGATCTCGGCCTTGTAACCCTCGGGGACGGGCATCTTCTCCAGCCACTCGAACATCATGTCGAGCGTGAGTTCGTCGCCGCTCTCGGCCATCTCGATCCTGTCTTCGAGGACGGTCATCGTGGCGCTCCTCCTCGGCCGACGCTCCAGGCGTACAGCCGCGCGGTACAACGATACGCACGGTGACCAGGACACGCGGGACACTGGGGGCATGAGACTCTTCGCCGCCGTGCTGCCGCCCGAGGACGTGATCGGAACGCTGGCCGCCGAGGTGGGCGGGCTGCGGGAGCTGCCCGGGGCCGGCGGGATGCGGTGGACCGAGCGGGCCGGGTGGCACTTCACGCTCGCGTTCTACGGCGAGGTGGACGAGGAGACCGTGCCCGAGCTGACCGCGCGGCTGGGACGGGCCGCGGCGCGGACCGAGCCGTTCCGGCTGGCGCTCTCCGGCGGCGGCCAGTTCGGCCGGGGACGCGCCCTGTGGGCCGGGGCCGCGGGCGACCTGCGGACGATGCGACTGCTGGCCGAACGGTCCGAGGCGGCCGGACGCAAGGCGGGCGTGGAGATGGACACGCACCGGCGCTACCAGGCTCACCTGACCGTGGCCCGCAGCCGGGACGCCGTCGACGTACGGCCGTACCTCGCGGCGCTGGAGGACTTCCGCAGCCGCACCTGGACCGTGCAGGAGCTGGTGCTGGTGCGCAGCCATCTGCCCCGGTCGGGCGTTCCCGGCGAGCAGCCCCGTTACGAGGCGGTCGCCCGCCGGGCACTCGGCGCGGCCCGTTAGGCTCGACGCGTGGACCCGAAGACCCGGAACCGGATCATGGCCGGTGCGCTCGTGCTGATGTTCGTCGTGGTGGCCCTGGCGGCGGCGCTCGGGAGGTAGCGCCGCCGCCGGTCCGTCACGGCTCGCCCGCCGTCACCAGGCGAACGCCTCCGGCGACGGCCCCGGACCCGGGAAGATCTCGTCGAGCGAGGCCAGCAGCTCCTCGCTCAGCTCCAGCTCCACCGCCCGCAGCGCCGAGTCGAGCTGCTCGCGCGTACGGGGGCCGACGATCGGGCCGGTCACCCCGGGACGGGTGAGCAGCCAGGCCAGCGCCGTCTCGCCCGGCTCCAGCCCGTGCTTCTCCAGCAGGTCCTCGTACGCCTGGATCCGCTTGCGGGCCGCCGGGTCGGCCAGGGTCTCCGCGGCCCGCCCGGAGGCGCGGCGGCCGCCCTCGGCCTCCTTCTTGATGACCCCGCCCAGCAGCCCGCCGTGCAGCGGCGACCAGGGGATGACCCCGAGCCCGTAGTCCCGCGCGGCCGGGACGACCTCCATCTCGGCACGCCGCTCGGCGAGGTTGTACAGGCACTGCTCGCTGACCAGGCCGATGGTGCCGCCGCGCCGGGCGGCGATCTCGTTGGCCTGGGCGATCTTGTAGCCGGGGAAGTTGGAGGAACCGACGTAGAGGATCTTGCCCTGCTGGATCAGGACGTCGACCGCCTGCCAGATCTCCTCGAACGGGGTGGCCCGGTCGACGTGGTGGAACTGGTAGAGATCGATGTGGTCGGTCCCCAGCCGCTTCAGCGAGGCGTCCACCGCGCGCCGGATGTTCACCGCGGACAGCTTGTCGTGGTTGGGCCACGCCTCCCCGTCCGGGCCCATGTTGCCGTACACCTTGGTCGCGAGGACGACCTTGTCCCGGCGGCCGCCGCCCTGGGCGAACCAGCTGCCGATGATCTCCTCGGTGCGGCCCTTGTTCTCGCCCCAGCCGTAGACGTTGGCCGTGCCCAAAGGTCAATTTTGACGCCATGATCCGAACCACATACCGTCACCCCTTGTGCACGATGCGTGCCACAGGGGAGAGGGAGAACGAGCATGGCGAGAGTTCTGGGTGTGGTCCGCCTGTCGAGGGTGTCGGACGAGACCACATCGCCGGAGCGTCAGCGTCGGTCCATCCAGCGATGGGCCGATCAGGAGGGGCACGTCGTCGTGGGATGGGTCGAGGACATCGACGTGTCCGGCGGGGTAGAGCCGTGGAAGCGCCCAGAGTTCGGCAAGTGGTTGCCTTCGACGATCGGAAAGGAGGTCAGCGCGATCGAGCACCGGATCGCGATGGAGGAGTCGCGCGCCGATGAGTACGACATCCTCTGCGCGCTGAAGATCGACCGCCTCTCGCGGCGCGTGCTGCACGTGCACACCCTCCTGGAGTGGTGCGAGAAGAACGGCAAGGAGGTCGCGACCGTCGAGGACGGGATCAACCTCAACACGCAGATGGGGAAGCTCCTCCTGAGCCTGATCGCGTCCTTCGCGGAAGGGGAGCTCGAAGCCATCAAGGCGCGGGCCAAGTCCTCGTACAACCACCTGGTGAAGGAGGGTCGCTGGCGTGGCGGCCGCACTCCGTACGGCTACCGCGAGGAGAAGCAGGAGACCGGCGAGGGGTGGAAGCTCGTCCCTGACGACTACGGGACCGACACGGCCGGGACACTCCGTGAGATCGTCCGTCGTCTCATCGCGGGCGAGTCGGCGAACAGCATCGCGCAGTGGCTCAACGAGGACGTGTCGAAGACCCCGACGTCACTCGACGCTCAGATGATCCGCAGCGGCAAGACCCCGAAGGGCAGCCGCTGGACCGCCGCGAACACGGCCAAGGTCGTACGCTCCCGCTGCATCCTGGGGCAGATGGAGGTATCCGAGGAGGTGATGGTCGACGGGAAGAAGACGACACGACGCCGGGTCGTCCGGGACGCTGACGGCCAGCCCCTCCAGCGCGCGGAGCCGCTGATCACGCACGAGGAGTGGGAGCTGGCCAACAAGAAGCTGGACGAGAACACCAGCAAGCGCAACGGCAACCGCAAGGGTGGGTCGCCCTTGCTCCGGGTCGCGTTCTGCACATGTGGGGAGCCGGCATATCTCGGCCCTGGCCGTAACTGGCCCTACTACCGCTGTGCCTCCCGTACCACGCACAAGCCGTGTCCGACCGGAAGCAAGGGCATCGCGGCGCACACGCTGGAGGGCGCCGTGGAACAGGCGTTCCTCCTCGCTGCCGGGGATGTCGAGATCGTCCGGAAGGTCTTCCGGCCGGGCGTGGACTACACGCGTGACATCGAGGAAGTGAACCGCGCCCTGTCGGACCTGAGGGAGGATCGCGAGGCGGGCCTCTACTCCAGTGAGCTGGGCAAGCAGGAGTACCGGGAGGCGTACAAGCGGTTGGACGCGCGACGTGAACAGCTCATCGCGCAGCCCACGCGTCCGGACACCTGGGAGGAGATTCCGACAGGGGAGACCTACCGGGAACGGTGGAGCACGTTGTCGACCCAGCACGAAAAGGGCAGGGAGCTACGCGCCGCAGGGGTCAAGGCAGTCATCCATGCCGAGCCGATTCCCGGGATGGCCGCCGCGCAGCTCATGGCTCCCGATGGCCATGAGGGGATGTGGCAACACCCGGTCGGGAGGGTTCAGGTTCTGATCCCGATGGACTTCAAGCAGCGTCTGCGCAACATGGCGGCGGTCCACAGCGAAGGCTGACCGACAACTACAGGTGACGAGGAGGGTCCTGTGGTCGGGGCCTTCTGCGCGTTTGTAAGATGCCCGGCAGGTCGCCGCCGTCGCTCCCGACCGCACGAGACCGAGTCCAGGCCCGAAGGCTTGGGCGTCCACCTGTGAAGAGAGACCGTGCCGTCCGTGCACGGTCCACCCCCCCCGAAGAAAGGGAGGCACATGTCCCGCCATGAGGTTCCCCCGTTGCTCGGGAGGGGCTGATCAGCTGGTCAGGGCAGGTTGGCGGGGTTTCAGGTTCGCTCGTTCGGTCGCTGCCTGCTTGGCGTAGTGCTTCTCTTCGAACTCGAGCGGGCTGAGGTAGCCGAGGCGTTTCTGGATGCGCCGGCTGTTGTAGAACCCGTCGATGTACTCGAAGAGTGCGAGGTTCGCCTCGGCCCGGGTGGCGAAGGTGCGGCCGCGCAGGCCCTCGGTCTTGATGAGCATCCAGAGGTTCTCCGCGAGGGCGTTGTCGTAGGAGTCCCCGACGGAGCCCATGGATGCCTCGATTCCTGCTCTCATCAAGCGTGTTGTGAGCTTCACGGACGTGTACTGGCAGCCGTGGTCCGCATGATGGATCAACTGCCCGGGTTCGACCTCGCGGGAGGTGAGGGCGTACTCGAGGGTGGTCAGTACGAGGTCGGCGTCCGCGCGGGCGGCAGTCTCCCAGGCCACCACCCGGCGGGAGAACGCGTCCCTGATCGCCGACAGCCACAAAGGTCCCTCGCCGGTGGGAATCATGGTGAGGTCGGTGACCCACAGCCGGTTCGGTCCGTCCGCGGTGAAGTCGCGTCTGACCAGGTCGGGGGCGAGCTCGGCGTCCCGGTCGCGGCGGGTGAAGCCCTTGCCCGTCCGACGAGGGCTGATCCCGGCGAGGCCGGCTTCGCGCATGAGCCGTTCGACTCGTTTGCGGCCGACGAGGACGCCTTCCCTTTTCAGGACGGCATGCACGCGGGGCGAGCCGTAGATGCCTCCGGAGTCGGTGTGGATCCGCTGGATCTGCCCGGTCAGCTCGGTGTCCCGGCGGCGCCGTTCGCACGGCTCCTTCGCCGCCCGGCGCCACCGGTAGTAGGTGGAGGAAGGGATGCGCAGTTCCCGGAGAGTGGGCTCGACCTCCAGGTGCTCGTGCTCGTCGAAGAGCGCGGTCACCCGGGCCGGGTCGGGTCGAGCTGTGCCGCGAAAAAAGCCGAGGCCGTCCGCAGGATCTCGTTCGACCGCCTGAGCTGGGTGTTCTCCTTGCGCAGCGCGGCCAGCTCGGCGCGTTCGTCGCTGGTGAGCAGATCATCGCGTTCGCTGGCGTCGGCTTCGGCCTGGCGGATCCAGCCGCGCAGGGCCTCGTGATGGACACCGATCTCCTCGGCCATACGGCGGATCACGGGCTTCGGCTCCGCGGCGCGGTACATCCGCACCGCACGCTCACGCAACTCCAGCGGGTACTTCCTCGGGGCAGGCATCAACAGGGCTCCTCTCGGTGAGTCCTATCTGACCTGCTGTCACCGCCCTCCGCATCTCGGGGGAACCTCACCATCCGGCGGGGGACTGGCGCACGCGTGTGCGTCTCACAGGAAGGAGCCACATCCGGTGGCTATCAGCTTCGGCCATGACCGCCCGTGGGGCGGTGTCTCCCAGCACGAGTACCGGCGCATGGCGCAGAACCCTGCGCACCAGCTCGCCTACCGCGTCCACTTCGCCGCCATCGGATGGGCAGACCGGCACGGACACGCGGGCTTCGCCCCCGGCCGGCTGGCCGCACTGCTGGGCAAGGAAGGTAAGCCACTGTCCGAGCAGAGCACCCGCAACGCGGTGGCACGCGCCAAGGAGCTGGACCTTGTGTCGCCCCGCTCCGGGGCCGCTTGCCTCGTGCTTCCTCCCCACCTGTTCCAGAAGGGCAAGGGTGCGCCAGTTCCCTGCCGTCTCCACCAGGACCGGTAAGTACACGCTGTCCGTGTAGCCAGAGCACGCCTGGCGTGTACCCAAACAGCATCCGAACTGCGGGAACGCTCGCGTCCTCTCTTATCTATTTGGTCCAAGTGCGGTCGAGCCTCTGTCGGGGTCGGCTGAAGGAGGCAGCCTGCTTCAAGGCGAGGGCAAGTAGAGGCGCGGCAGCGCCCCCTAGAGAGGGACAACGGCGCAGAGAAAGGCAGCAAGGGGCGGCCTACCGGCCGCCACAGTCGCAGTGCTCAACGACAGTGCGGCCCCGGAGGGAGCCGACAGGTGCAAGCCCTAGGGTGCGCTGCCGCGCCCCGCAGGTGCAGTCGTTAGGCCCTGTTCCTTGCGGCTTTCCGCCGCTGCAAGCAAGGCAAGGTGGTCTGTGACCAGACCATACGCTCTCACCGTGGCAGCCGGCGGGGAGGGCAGACGGCCCCGGAACCGTGGCGGAATCTTGGCTGCTATGACATGGCGGTCTGGCTTGCCCCCTTCGGGGGTCATGCCCCCACCCCCTGCCCCTGCGGTCACGTCTGCCTGCCATCGACGAGCGGGGTGCACGCCTGGCTTTGCCGGTCGAACACCGGGCAGGCCGCGAGACGGGCGCGAAGAGCCTTGCTGTGGACGAAGGGGCACGTGTCTGAAGGGGTGCGTGTCTGTACGCACTTCTTTGGTCCCCGCCGCACCAGGGTCTTCTGGCCCACGGAAATACCAGGTTGATTCAGCTTCACCCGGGATGCTCCAGTTGGCACCGCACGAAAGGTAGGACCCATCCGTATGACGAACCCACCACCTGAACGCACCCTCATCTACGCCGTCGATCTGACCGCCGAGAACGTCCGCGCCCTGGAGACGTTCCTCAACGCGCAGTTGGGGCGAGTGTCCGCGGGGGTCGGTGAGACCGGCGAGACCTCTTTCGCGATGCGGTCCCTGCTCATCCTGGTCAGCGACTCAGCGGGCTTCCTGCACCAACTCCTCACGGTGGAGCGGCCCGAGTCGTGGCAGCGGGCTGCGATCGTGCGTGAGTGGCAGCGGCTCCGCAGCACTGCCCTCGACTTCAACCACTGCGACGGCTACGACTACGGCCGCTGGTGGAAGCAGATACGGCACTACGACGCCGCTGACGAAGCCGCCGAGCAGGAGCGAATCCGTCACTTCGCCACCCTGTACCCCTGGGCGGACGATGAAGCTGACCAGGGCAAGGAGGATTAGCGAGACACTCCGCCCCCTGCCAGTGGAGTCACCCGATCAGAGTGGGCCAGTAGAACCCAGTAGAACTTGGAACCCTGGTCCCAAAAAGAAGGCGTACAGACGGGCAAGCGTCCCGAGGGGTGCGGCAGTCGCCCCACACAGGCCAGCATGGACCGTCTCGAAAACCAAGGTTTGTGAGACGAGATGGCAAGCGTCCCTGAAGGGGGTGTAGCGCTGTTCAAAACCCGTCTCGAAACTCCCGTCTCGAGCTTGACGTATTGAGATGAGTTCTGAGACAGTCCCGGCCGTGACGACGAACACGATCACCGGTCAGCTCATCGGTTACGCCCGCGTCTCCACCGATGACCAGGAAGCACAGTTGCAGCGGGACGCACTGACGGCCGCAGGCTGCGCCCGGGTCTTCGAGGACAAGGCGTCGGGCAAGAACGCCGACCGGCCGGAGCTGCGGTCAGCACTCGACTACGCCCGCGCCGGCGACACCCTGTGCGTGTGGAAGCTCGACCGCTTTGCCCGGTCGCTCATCGACCTTGTGACCATGGTCGACATGCTTCGGGAGCGTGGTATCGGGTTCAAGGTGCTCACGGGTGCACTGGCCAACATCGACCCCGGCACGGCCGATGGCCGTCTCATGCTTCAGGTGGTAGGGGCCATGGCGGAGTTCGAGCGCAGCCTCATCAAGGAGCGCACCCGCGCCGGACTCGACGCAGCCAAGGCGCAGGGGCGTACCGGCGGACGGCCGTCCGTCGTGAACGAGGACGTGCTGACCGTGGCCCGCGCGAGGAAGGCGAAGGGAGAGAGTGTCAGCGCCATCGCCAAGGCTCTGGGCGTCTCCCGGGCCACGCTGTACCGGCACCTCGGAGACGACTCCTGACGGCGGCACCTGATGTCCTTGCCTGGAGCGGGCTCGAAGCAGTTGGCTTGTGGTCCATGAAGTACACGCAGCTCGGACGCACCGGACTCAAGGTCAGCCGACTCGTTCTCGGCACGATGAACTTCGGTCCGCAGACAGACGAATCGACCAGCCACGACATCATGGACGCCGCTCTCGACGCGGGTCTGAACTTTGTAGACACGGCCAACGTCTATGGGTGGGGTGAGAACAAGGGCCGCACCGAGGAGATCATCGGTACTTGGTTCGCCCAGGGTGGCGGGCGGCGCGACAGGACGGTCCTCGCCACCAAGGTGTACGGGAACATGGCCCCGGACGACTCCTCCGTCTGGCCTAACCACGACAAGCTCTCCGCGGTGAACATCCGCCGGGCCGTCGACGCCTCCCTCAAGCGGCTGCAGACCGACTACATCGACATCTACCAGTTCCATCACATCGACCGGTCGACGCCGTTCGAGGAGATCTGGCAGGCGATCGACGTCCTGGTCCAGCAGGGCAAGATCCTCTACGCCGGGTCGTCCAACTTCCCCGGCTACAAGATCGCCCAGGCCAACGAGCTGGCTGCCCGGCGCGGCCGCATGGGCCTGGTCAGCGAGCAGTGCCTGTACAACCTCGCCGAGCGCCGCGCCGAGATGGAGGTCATCCCGGCCGCGCAGGACTACGGGCTCGGCGTCATCCCCTGGTCACCGCTGCACGGCGGGCTGCTCGGCGGCGTCCTCAAGAAGGAGGCCGCACAAGGGCGCAGGGCGAGCGGCCGCGCTGCCGACGCGCTCAAGGACACCAAGACACGCGAGCAGATCCAGGCGTACGAGAACCTCCTCGACAAGCACGGCCTGGAGCCCGGTGAAGCGGCGCTCGCCTGGCTGCTGACACGCCCCGGCGTCACCGGCCCGATCGTCGGCCCCCGCACGCAGGAGCAGCTGGACTCGGCGCTGCGTGCCCTGGAGCTGGAACTGAGCGAGGAGCTGCTGACGTCTCTGGACGAGATCTTCCCCGGTCCCGGACCGTCTCCCGAGGCCTTCGCATGGTGAGGTAGCGGGTCTGTGTGAGGGACCGTCGCCTTCTGCTTGCGTTCGAAGCGAGTGGGAGGCGGCGGCTTCGTCGTTTCCACTCGGGGTCCGCAGGAGCGGTGAGCATCAGCGATGCGCTACTGTGCAACCTGGCGTCAAAGTTGCCGGTTTGCCGTGTCGAAGAAGTTGATGCCGGCGTCCAGCGCCGCGTCCATGATGGCGTGACTGTCGGCCTCGTCGGTCTGCGGACCGAAGTTCATCGTCCCGAGGACGAGCCGGCTGACCTTGAGTCCTGTGCGTCCGAGCTGCGTGTACCTCATGGACGTCAAGACAACGTCTTGGAGTGCGCTCGACGCAAGTGCTGCACGCGCGTCGGGTCAGGACGGCTTGTACGGGCCGCCCAGGGACCACTCGTGCCACATCGCCTCGGCGAACGCGCCCGCGATCTTGTGCTCGCCGCTCTCGTTGGGGTGCGTGCCGTCGTAGGTGTCCACGTGGAAGTCGTACGTCGCCGGGGGCGGGACGAGCAGCATCGGGGAGCGCGGGGTGTCCAGGTCGGCGACCGTCCCGGCCAGCAGGGCGTTGAACCGGCCGACCTGCCCCGCGAAGGTCTCGTCCGCGTCCACCCGGATGTTGCGGATCACCGGCATCACCGCCATCCGCACCTTCGGGCGGGCCGCGCGCGCCGCGGCGACGAAGGCGCGCACGTTGTCCGCGGTCTGCTCGGCGTTGGTGTAGAAGCCCAGGTCGATCAGGCCGAGCGACACCAGCAGCACGTCCGCGCGGCAGGAGCGCACCGCGTCGCCGACCAGCGGGGCCATGTGGCACCAGCCCTCGCCCCAGCCCGCCAGGTGGGCCCGGGGGAACTCCGGGTCGGCGTACGCGTACGAGGTGGGGGCGTCCGTCGACGGGTCGTGCAGCGTCTCGCGCGGGCCGACCAGGGTGAAGGGGCCGCCGTACGCGGTGCACAGGTGCTGCCACAGCCGGTAGCGCCAGGTGTGTTCACCCGCGCTCCCGATCGTCATCGAGTCACCTACGGGCATGAACCTGAGCACCCGATCATCATGGTGGATCGGTGCGTTCACCGCGATGTGAGCCCCGACACCCGCACTCGGGGGCTCCGGCTGATGGCAGTCTTGGGTCATGCGCCGACCCTTCGCCCTGCTCGCCGCGGCCCTGCTGACGGCCGCGCTCGCCGTGCCCGCCTCCGCCGCCGACACCGACGACGGGGACGAGGGGTTCACCGTCAACGACCCGCGCGTCACCGAGTCCAGCGGGCTCGCCGCCTCCCGCCTCCACCCCGGCGTGTACTGGACCCACAACGACAGCGACGACGGCCCCTACCTCTACGCCGTCGACGGCGGCTCCGGCGACACGGTCGCCCGCCTCACCCTCACCGGCGTCGGCAGCCCCCGGGACGTGGAGGCGATCGCGGTCGGCCCCGGCAACCGCCTCTTCGTCGCCGACATCGGCGACAACCTCGGCGGCACCTGGCCGTACGTGTGGATCTACGAACTCCCCGAGCCCGAGCGGCTGGAGGACGCCACCGTGCGGGCCACCCAGTACGTCGTGAAGTACGCCGACGGTCCGCGCGACGCCGAGGCGATGGTCGTGCACCCGCGGACCGGGCGGGTCTACATCATCGACAAGCACGAGGACGGCGGACACCTCTACGAGGGGCCGGAGAAGCTCTCGCCGTCCGGTGACAACGTGTTCGAGCCGATCGCCCCGGTCGAGCTGTGGACCACCGACGCGGCGCTCTCCCCCGACGGGCGGCACCTGGCCGTGCGCGGCTACTTCGGGGGCATCCACTACGCCTGGAACGGCGGGAGGATCGAGCGCAAGGGGCGGCTGAGCGTGCCGCTCCAGGTCCAGGGCGAGTCGGTGACCTTCTCCGCGGACGGTTCCCGGCTGCTGTTCGGCAGCGAGGGGGAGCGGAGCGGGGTGGTGAGCCGTCCCGCGCCCGGCGCGGACGGGGACGGGGCGAGCGGCGGCCCCGGCTCCCGTGCGGACGGCGGCGCCGCCGGCGACGGGACCGGCGACTCGGTGAAGGTCGGGGGCGCCGTGGTGGCCGCCCTCGTCGTGGCGGCGTTCTTCGGGCTGAGCAGGCGCCGGCGGAAGGGCTGAACCCGGGGCCTCAGCGCTCCTGTCCGGCCGCGCGCCGGGCGACGAACTCCTCCAGGCCGTCCAGGATGCGCTGGAGGCCGAACTCGAAGTGGTCGAAGTCGGTGCCGAAGGTGTCCTCGGAGAGCCCGGCCAGAACGGGATAGCGCCCGCTGTTCATGGCCCGCTCCAGGTAGGGGTGCTGGGCGTCCCAGAACTGCGCGTCCGTGAGCCCCGAGCTGCGCTCGGCCTCCTCCTGGTAGCGCTGGGTGCGGGCGGCCCCGGCCACGTATCCGTCGATCATCATGATCGCCGACATCAGTTCGGGGTCGGACAGGCCCATCGGCTTGATCCGGGAGAGCACCGTCTCCAGGCCGTCCAGGGCGTTCGGGCCGAGGACCGGGCGGGACTGGTTGACCTCCAGGAGCCAGGGGTGCCGCCGGTAGAGGGCGAGGGTGGCCCGGCCCAGCGCCTCCAGGGCCGACCGCCAGTCGCCGTCGCCCAGGTCCCCGGGGTCGTGCGGGTGCTGCACCCGCTCCAGCATCAGGTCGAGCAGTTCGGCCTTGCCGGGGACGTAGCGGTAGAGGGACATCGTGCCGGTGCCCAGTTCCGAGGCGATCCGGCGCATCGACAGCGCGCCGATGCCGTCCCGGTCGGCGACCTCGATCGCCGCCTCCACGATCCGCTCCAGGGTCAGCCCCGGCTTCGGGCCCCGGCTGGGCCGCTGTCCGGTGCCCCACAGCAGGTCGAGGGTGCGCGCGAGGTCGCCGCTGCCGCTGGTCTCCGTACCGCTTCCGCCGCTGCTCATGCAGGCAGTCTAGGTCCGCGCGAAAAAACTGAGTACGTCGTACGCGTCATCGGGTACGGTGTACCCGGTTTCTGGAAGGGGGACCCATGAAGGACGACGGGTGCGCGGTCCTGGCCGAAGGGCTGGAGAAGCGGTACGGCGAGAAGCGCGCCCTGGACGGCTTCGACCTCGCCGTGCGGCCGGGCACGGTGCACGGACTGCTGGGACCGAACGGCGCGGGCAAGACCACCGCCGTACGGATCCTGTCGACGCTGATCCGGCTCGACGGGGGGCGGGCGACGGTGGCCGGGCTCGACGTGGCGCACCGGGCGCGCGAGGTGCGGGCGCGGATCGGCCTCACCGGGCAGTACGCGGCGGTGGACGAGGTGCTCACCGGGCGGCAGAACCTGGAGATGTTCGGCAGGCTGTTCCACCTCGGCGGCCGGCGCGCCAAGGCGCGGGCGGCGGAGCTGCTGGAGCAGTTCGACCTGACCGACGCCGCCGACAAGGGCGTCGGCGACTACAGCGGCGGCATGCGGCGCCGGCTGGACCTGGCGGCGTCGATGATCCTCACGCCGGCCGTGCTGTTCCTGGACGAGCCGACGACGGGGCTCGATCCCCGCAGCCGGGGCGAAGTCTGGGACTCGGTACGGGCGTTGGTGGCCGGCGGCACGACCGTGCTGCTGACCACGCAGTACCTGGAGGAGGCCGACCGGCTGGCCTCCCGGATCACCGTCATCGACCGGGGCCGGGCCATCGCCGACGACACCCCGGACGGGCTGAAGAACCGCGTCGGCGGCGACCGCGTCGAGGTCGTGGTGGCCGAACGCTCGGACATCCCGCGCGTGGTGAAGGTGGTCGCCCGGGTCGCCGACGGCGAACCCGAGGCGGACGAGACCGAGTTGCGGGTGCACGCGCCCGTGACCGACCGGGTGGCCGCGCTCACGGACGTGGCACGCACCCTCCAGGACGAGGGCGTGCGGGTCGAGGACATCGGGCTGCGCAGGCCCAGCCTCGACGACGTGTTCCTGCGCCTGACCGGACACCGCACGGAGAAGGAGGCGGCGGCATGAGCGCGCTCGACCTGACCGGACCGGACGGCCGCGGCCGGGTGTACTGGGCGCTCGCGGACTGCTGGAACGTCGTCCGCCGGGGCCTGACCCACTACCAGCGCCAGCCCGTCAACATCGCCTGGCAGCTCGGCTTCCCCATCCTGTCGGTGCTGCTGTACGGCTATGTCTTCGGCAGCGCGATGCGGGTGCCGGGCGGCGGGGACTACAAGGACTTCCTGATGCCGGGCATGTTCGTGATGACCATGGCCTTCGGCTTCATCAACACCGCGACCGTCGTGGTCTACGACTCCACCAAGGGCGTCATCGACCGCTTCCGCTCGATGCCGATGGCGTCGTCGGCGGTGGTGGCCGGGCGCGGGGTGACCGATCTGATCGTCGCCTGCGCCGAGTTGGCCATTCTGATGCTGACCGCGCTGGTCATGGGCTGGCGGCCGGACGGCGGCTGGGAGTTCCTCGCCGCGTTCGGACTGCTGCTGTGGCTGCGGTTCGCGCTGATCTGGCTCGGGGTCTGGCTGGGGCTGATGGTGCCCAACCCGGAGGCGGCGGGCGGCCTGTTCGCGGTGGCGTTCCCGCTGACGATGATCTCCAGCATCTTCGTCGCCCCGCAGCTCATGCCCGACTGGCTGGGCTGGGTGGCCGCCTGGAACCCGATCTCCTCCACGGCCGCGGCGACCCGTGAGCTGTTCGGCACGCCGGTGGGCGGCGGCGACTCGTGGGTGGAGCAGCACGCGCTGCTGATGGCCGGGGTGTGGCCGGTGGTCCTGACGGCGGTCTTCCTGCCGCTCGCGGTGCGGAGGTTCCAGCGTCTCAGCAGGTGAGGCGGGGTCGCGGCTACGGTGCGGCGGCATGGGACCGTACGGACGTCCGATCGAGGAACCGCCGGGTGACCCGGGGCGGTTGTGGCCGGAGTACCACCTCCGGGAACCGGTGAGCGGCGTGGGGGACCGGGACGGCATCGACGAGTGGAGCGTGTCCGTGCGGGTGGAGCGGTTCCGGAACCGCACCGTCGGCGGGGTCGCCGGCTCGCCGGCCCTCTCCCGGTTCCGGCAGGACGAGCGGTTCAGCCCGTTCTTCGGCGCTGACGCGCAGGGGGACGACCTCGGGCGGGGCGGCTGCTCGCAGGAGTTCCGGGACACCGTGACGTCCGCCGACGGCGACCTGCTCGTCCTGAGGGACGTCCGGCCGGACCCGGAGCGGCGCGGGGCCGGCCTCGGCCCCGCGCTCGCCTGCCAGGCGCTGTGGACGCTGGGCGCCGGGTGCGGCGCGGTGACCGCAGGCACCGGGGCGCCCGCGCTCACGGCCCTGTGCGAGTCCATCGGCTTCCGGCGCCGTCCCCGGCCCCCTGGGCCTCCTCCTCGCGACCCCGCCACCGAGGAGGCGCGGGACGCGCGGGAGGAGCAGCGCGGGCGGTACGACGCGCTGGCGGGCGCCTGGCGCGCGGCGCACCGCGGGTGAGGCGACGCGGAAGGGCGCCCGGTGGGGATCCGCCGGGCGCCCTTCTCGTGCGGTGCGGGAGCGTGGACTACAGCTGCCCGATGACGTAGTCGACGCACTTCGTCAGGGCCTCGACGTCCGCCGGGTCGATCGCCGGGAACATCGCGACGCGGAGCTGGTTGCGGCCCAGCTTGCGGTACGGCTCGGTGTCGACGACGCCGTTGGCGCGCAGCGCCTTGGCGACGGCGGCGGCGTCCACCTCGTCGGTGAAGTCGATCGTGCCGATGACGGCGGACCGCTTCGCCGGGTCGGTGACGAACGGGTTGGCGAACTTCACGTCCTCGGCCCAGCCGTACAGGGTGCGCGCGGAGGTCGCGGTGCGGCGGACCGCCCAGTCCAGGCCGCCCTGGCCGTTGATCCACTCCAGCTGCTGGTTCAGCAGGAACAGGGTGGCGAGCGCCGGGGTGTTGTACGTCTGGTTCTTGCGGGAGTTGTCGATCGCCGTCGGCAGCGAGAAGAACTCCGGGACGTGCCGGCCGCTCGCGTGGATCCGCTCGGCGCGCTCGATCGCGGCCGGGGAGAACACGCCGATCCACAGGCCGCCGTCGGAGGCGAAGGACTTCTGCGGGGCGAAGTAGTAGACGTCCGTCTCGGCGATGTCGACCGGCAGGCCGCCCGCGCCGGAGGTGGCGTCCACCAGGACCAGCGCGCCCTCGTCGGCGCCGGCGACGCGCTGGATCGGCATGGCGACGCCGGTGGAGGTCTCGTTGTGGGTGAGGGCGTACACGTCCACGCCCGCCTCGGCGACCGCCTCCGGGTGGGTGCCCGGGTCGGAGGAGATGACGTCCGGGTCGGCCAGCCACGGGGCGAGCTTGGCGGCCTTGGCGAACTTGGAGCTGAACTCGCCGAAGCTGAGGTGCTGCGACTTGTTCTCGATCAGTCCGTGGGTCGCGATGTCCCAGAACGCGGTGGACCCGCCGTTGCCGAGGATCACCTCGTAGCCCTCGGGGAGTTGGAACAGCTCGCGGATGCCCTCGCGCACGGCGCCGACCAGGTTCTTCACCGGGGCCTGGCGGTGGGAGGTGCCCAGCAGGGACGTGCCGGTCGCGGCCAGCGCGTCCAGCGCTTCCGTCCGCACCTTGGAGGGACCCGCACCGAAACGACCGTCGGCGGGCTTGATGTCAGCAGGAATCCGGATCTCAGCCACGAGCGGAGCCTAGCGGCTGAGGGAAATCCGGGCGAAACATCGTCCGTCCGCTGAGACGAGCCGCTGGGACGAGCCACCGGGACGATCCGCTGGGACGATCCGCTGGGACGAGCCACCGGGACGCGCCGCCGGGACGGGAGGGCGGACGGGCCGGGCGAAGCCGAGGACGCCGCCCGCGCCGCGCCCCGCGGGGGCATCCTGAGAACATGACGGATCAGCGGGAACTGGCGGCGGCGCTGCGTTCGGCGGTGGGCGGCGAGGTGGACTTCGGCGTCACCGCGCGGGCGCTGACCACGATGGACGCCTCCAACTACCGCCGGGTCCCGCTCGGCGTGGTCGCCCCCCGGGACGCCGACGACGTCGCGGCGGTGCTGGCGGTGTGCCGGGAGCGCGGGACGCCCGTGGTGCCGCGCGGCGGCGGCACGTCCATCGCGGGGCAGGCGACCGGCACGGGCGTGGTGCTCGACTTCACACGGCACATGAACCGCCTGCTGTCCCTCGACCCGGAGGCGGGCACCGCCGTCGTCCAGCCCGGCCTCGTCCTCGACCGGCTCCAGGAGGCCGCCGCCCCGCACGGCCTCCGCTTCGGCCCGGACCCGTCCACCCACGGCCGCTGCACCCTCGGCGGCATGATCGGCAACAACTCCTGCGGCTCCCACTCGGTCGCCTGGGGCACCACCGCCGACAACGTGCGCACCCTGTCGGTGATCACCGCGCGCGGCGAGCGGCTGCGCCCGGGACCCGGCTGGGCGGGCGCCCCGGCGGGCCTGCGCGACCTCGTCGACGGCGAACTGACGCGCCTGCGCACCGCCTTCCCCGACCTGCCCCGCCGCATCTCCGGCTACGCGGTGGACGCCCTGCTGCCCGAGAACCGCGCCGACGTCGCCCGTTCCCTCTGCGGCTCGGAGGGCACCCTCGCCGTGCTCACCGAGGCCGAGCTGACCCTCGTGCGGGCGCCCCGCGCGCGGGCGCTCGCCGTGCTGGCGTACGCGGACGAGAGCGGGGCCGCGCAGGCGGCGGCGGGACTGCTGCCGTACCGGCCGCTGACCGTGGAGGGCATGGCGGCCGATCTGGTGCCGTCCGCCGCGGACCTGCCGCGCGGGGGAGCGTGGCTCTTCGTCGAGGCCGGCGGGGACACCGGGGCGGAGGCGCGCGCGGCCGCCGAGGCGATCGTGCGGGCGGCGGACGTCGTGGACGCGCTGGTGGTCACCGACCCGGCCCGGCAGCGCACCCTGTGGCGCATCCGGGAGGACGCGAGCGGCACCGCGACCCGGATGCCCGGGGGCGGTGAGGCGTGGCCCGGCTGGGAGGACTGCGCGGTGCCGCCCGCCCGGCTCGGCGCGTACCTGCGGGACTTCCGGGCGCTGCTCGCCGAGCACGGCCTGCGCGGCATCCCGTACGGGCACTTCGGGGACGGCTGCATCCACGTGCGCATCGACTTCGACCTGCTGACCGGGCCGGGCGTCGCCCGCTTCCGGCGCTTCTCGGAGGAGCTGGCCGATCTGGTCGTCGCCCACGGCGGTTCGCTGTCGGGGGAGCACGGGGACGGGCGGGCGCGGGCCGAACTGCTGCCGCGCATGTACGGCGCGGAGACGGTCGCCCTCTTCGAGCGGGTGAAGGGGGTGTGGGACCCGGACGACCTGCTCAACCCCGGCATGCTGGTCCGCCCCGCCCCCCTCGACACGGACCTCCGCTTCTCCGTCCTGCCGCGCGGACCGGTCGACGTCGCCTTCGGCTACCCCGCCGACGCCGGCGACTTCTCGGCCGCGGTGCGGCGCTGCGTGGGCGTCGCCAAGTGCCGTACGACGTCCGCGCCGGGGGCCGCCGTGATGTGTCCGTCGTTCCGGGCGACGGGCGAGGAGGCGCACTCCACGCGCGGGCGCGCCCGGCTGCTGCACGAGATGCTCGCGGGCGAGGTGGTGACCGACGGCTGGCGCTCCACCGAGGTCCGGGACGCGCTCGACCTGTGCCTGTCCTGCAAGGGATGCCGCTCCGACTGCCCGGTCGGCGTCGACATGGCCACGTACAAGGCGGAGTTCCTGCACCACCACTACGCGGGCCGCCGCCGTCCCGCCGCCCACTACGTGATGGGGTGGCTGCCGGTGTGGCTGTCCTGGGCCGCCCGGACCCGGACTGCGGGGGCGGCGAACGTGCTGGCCTCGGCCGGCCCGCTCGCGCGCCTGGCGAAACGGCTCGGCGGGATCGCGGGCGAGCGGGAGATCCCGCGTCTGGCGGGCGAACCGTTCACCCGCTGGTGGCGGCGCAGGCGGCCGTCCGCCGCGGGTGGGGGCACGCTGGTGGTGCTGTGGCCGGACACCTTCACCGAGCACCTGTCGCCGTCGGTGGGCCGGGCGGCCGTGCGGGTGCTGGAGGCGGCGGGACTGCGGGTGGCGCTGCCCCCGACGCTGCGGCCGCGGCCGGGCGGACGGGTGGGCGACGCCCGGTCACGCTCGGCGCTGTCCCTGATCACGGCGCGGCGCGGCCGGGTCTGCTGCGGTCTGACGTACCTCTCCACCGGCCAGCTCGACCGCGCCCGCACGGTGCTGCGGCGCACGCTCGATCTGCTGGAACCGGTCCTCGCCGCGGACGCGCCCCTGGTGGTCCTGGAACCGAGCTGCGCGGCCGCCCTGCGCACGGACGCCCCGGAACTCCTCCACGACGACCCGCGCGCGGCTCGACTCGCCTCCCGGGTCCTGACGTTCGCGGAGACCCTGGAACGGCACGCCCCCGGCTGGACCCCGCCGGCCGTGAACCGCCCGGTCACCGGCCAGACCCACTGCCACCAGCACGCGGTCCTGGGCGACGGCCCCGACCGCAGACTGCGGGAGGCGGCCGGACTCAAGGGCGAGTTGAGCGGCGGCTGCTGCGGCCTGGCGGGCAACTTCGGTTTCGAGGAGGGACATGAGGGTGTCTCGCGCGCGTGCGCGGAGGAACAGCTGCTGCCGTCGGTGCGGGAGGCGCCGGAGAACGCGGTGGTCCAGGCCGACGGCTTCTCCTGCCGCACGCAGCTGGAGCAGCTGGGAGGCGTCAGGGGCCGCCACCTGGCGGAGATCCTGGCGGAGGCGCTGGACGAGGAGTGACTCCCGGCCTCAGTCGAGGCAGAACTCGTTCCCCTCGATGTCCTGCATCACGATGCACGAGTCGGTGCCGTCGGAGAGCAGCCGCTGCCGGACCGCACCGAGGGGCACGAGCCGGGCGCACTCGGCCTCCAGCGCGGCGAGCCGCTCCGCACCGGTCAGCCCGGTGCCGACGCGCACGTCGAGGTGGACCCGGTTCTTGACGGTCTTGCCCTCCGGCACCCGCTGGAAGAACAGCCGCGGTCCGGCCCCGGTGGGATCACTCGCCGAACACCAGGCGCCGTCCCCGTCGGGGAACCGCTCCCGGTTGAACTCGTCCCAGGAGCCGTACCCCTTGGGCGGCACCACGGTGTACCCCAGCACCTCGCACCAGAACCGCGCCAGCCGCTCCGGATCCGCGCAGTCGAACGTGACTTGAACCTGCCTGATCACTGCCACGGGGCGCACCCTAACAAGGGGGCCGCCGGCCGGCCGCTGATTGTTCGGCGCGTGCCCTCGACGGGGGACCGGACCGCCGCCGGCCCGTGTCAAGCCGGTGTGCGGGGCATCGGATGGTGGCTAGAGTCGTCCCGTCATACCTGGTTGTGGGGACAGCCGGAGTGCCTTGGGGGAGGGCCCGCAGCACATGAGTCGTCGTTCCACCGGCTTCGTCGGCGTCTGGGCCGAGATGCAACGGCAGCAGCAGCGTCAGCAGGAGGCCGACGCCAGGCGGCGCAGGCAGGAGGAGCAGCGGGCGCGGGCCCACCAGCGGCGCGTCGAGCGCGATCACCGCGAGTACCGGAAGGCGGAGGCCCTCCGGCGCACGGAGGAGCTGGACGCGCGGGTCGCGTCCCTGCGGGCGCTCCTCGCGTCGGGGTGCCAGGCCCCGCCCTTCCGGGCCGCCGCCCTGCTGCGGCCGGAGACCGTGCAGCCGTTCGCGCCGGGCCCGCTCGCCCAGCCGGTGCCGATGCCGGACGCCCGTGATTACCAGCCCCAGGGCGGGGGCTGGACCGCGAACCGCCGGGCCCAGGCGCAGGCGGAGGCACGGGCGCGCTTCGAGCGGGACTGGCACGCCGCGCAGGCCGCCGAGGCGCAGCGGCAGCGGCAACTCGCCGCCTACCAGCGGCAGTACCAGGAGTGGGCCGACGCCCGGCTGGCCGAGGTCCGCCGGCACAACGCCGGGGTCGCCGCGACCGTCGAGGGCGTGCGCCGCCGGGAGCCGGACGCCGTGGTCGAGTACTTCTCCGCCGCCCTGTACTCCTCGACGGCCTGGCCCGAAGGATTCCCGCGCCAGGTGGCCGCGGCCTACGACCCGGCCGCGGGGCAGCTCGTCCTGGACTGGGAACTGCCCGCCTACGACGTGGTGCCGGAGACCAAGGCCGTCCGGTACATGCCGAGCGTGGACCAGGACAAGGAGACGCCCCGCCCGGCGGGCCAGCGGCGTGCGCTGTACAAGGAGGTCCTGGCCCAGTGCATGCTGCTCGTGCTGCACGAGCTGTTCGCCGCGGACGAGCAGGGTGCGCTGGAGTCGGTGGCCCTCAACGGGTTCGTCGACGGGCACGACCCCACGACGGGCCGGCCGGGGCAGATCGTCCTCGCCACCGTCATGGCCGAGCGCGCCGCGTTCCAGGAGCTGCACCTGGTCCAGGTGGACCCGGAGAGCTGCTTCGCCGACGCGCTGCGCGGTCAGGTCTCGGCACGCCCCGACCAGCTCGCGGCCGTACGGCCGGCCCGTCGGCCGCAGGACGTCGGCAACCGGGTCGTCGCCCACGGCGACGACGAGGACCCGGACCTGTTCGCGATGGACCCGCTCGCCTTCGAGAATTTGGTCGCCGACCTCTTCCGCGCCATGGGCATGCAGGCGGTCACCACCCGGCGCTCCCACGACGGGGGCGTGGACGTCGACGCCCTGGACCCCACCCCGATCCGGGGCGGCAAGATCGTCGTCCAGGTGAAGCGCTACCGGAACACCGTGCCGCCGACCGCCGTGCGCGACCTCTACGGCACCGTGCAGGACGCCGGCGCCAACAAGGGCGTCCTCGTGACGACGTCCGGCTTCGGCCCCGGCTCGCACACCTTCGCCAACGGCAAGCCGCTGGAGCTCATCCCGGGCCCCGAGCTCGTCGACCTGCTCCACCGGCACGGTCTGCGGGGGCGGCTGGGGGACGGGAGAACGGGCACGGCCCGCCCGGCGGACCCGGACGACGACCGGCTGCCCGACGACTACAACGTCCTGGGCATGAGCTGGTCCGGCAGCGTCGCCCTGGACGTGTGCGCCCTCGTCTGCCGCGGCGGCCGGGTGCTCGGCGACGACCACTTCGTCTTCTTCAACAACCCGGGGACGCCGGACGGCGCGGTGCGCGCCCTCCCCGCCACCGCACCCGACAAGGCCGCGATCCGCGTCGCCTTCGACGCGCTGCCCGACGAGGCCGACCGCTTCGTGCTCGTGGCCGCCGTCGACCCGGAGGTGAACCCCCACGCCGACCTCGCGGGCTTCACCGACGCCCGCATCCGCCTGCTCGACCCGGGGCTGACCGAACTGGGCCGGCTCGAGGTGTCCGACGGCCGGGCGGGGGAGACGGCCCTGGTCCTCGGCTCGTTCCGCCGCCGGGCCAACGGCGACTGGGACTTCGTCCTGGGCGGCAAGGGCTACCGGGGCGGCCTGGAGGAACTGGTGCAGGACTTCGGCATCGAGGTGCGGTAGGCCACGCGGCGTGCGGCGCGGCACGGCGGCCGTGCACCCCGCCCTGCCGCTCGCCCTGCTGTTGCGCGCCTGCGACGCTCCGGAGACCGCCGCCTCGGCCCTGCGCAACCCGAGCCTCCCGCCGGAGGCCGTGCACGAGCGGCTGGACGCCCTGGGCGTACCCCGCTGAGGCCCCCGGGCGCGCCCCGCCGGGTCAGGGCGTCGTCTCGCCCCGGACGAGGGGGTAGCAGACCGGCTGGACGCCCTCGGGGAGGGCGTCCGGTTCGCACCAGCGGGCCTCGAGGATCTCGAAGGGGTCCAGGCGCAGCTCGCCGCCGAGCAGGCGGGCCTCGAAGGCCACCTCCATACGGGTGCGCAGGCCGCTGTTCAGCATGACCAGGCGGCCGGCCTCCACGTCGAGGCCGGTCTCCTCCTTGACCTCGCGCACCACGGTCGCCCGGAAGTCCTCGCCCTTGCGCGCGAAACCGCTCGGCAGGCCCCACTGGCGGCCGGGCGGCCACATCCGGTGCCGGAGCAGCAGCACCCGCCCCTCGTCGTCGCGCACCACACCCGTCACGCCGACCACGAACTTGGCGTGCAGCAGCCACATGATGCGGCTCTGCAGCGGGCGCAGGAGTCGCCAGACACGGACCAGGAGTCGTCGCACGGGGCCTCGGCTGATAGGGGGAGCGGACGGGGTGTCACCAGGGGGAACCGTACCGGGTGGGACGTCCGCACCGTGGACGGAGTTGACCCGGACGGGACACGGGCCGCATCGTCAGGCATATAAACGCTTCACGGTACTGACGTAGTCCAATACGCTGGACCCGTGAGTCCATCAAGGTGCACACTCGGTGCAGTCGTGCATCACCTCTCGCGTCTCCTACCTCCCTGGAAGGCACCGTGACCACCCCCAGCGCCGCCACCCCGTCCACCGCATCCGGGCAGAGCCGCGGTCCCGCCCCCGCGCAGGCCGGCGCCCCGGGCGGCCGCCGGGGCGCCCTGGGACCGGTCGGGCTGGTGCTGGCCGGCGGCATCTCGGTGCAGTTCGGCGGGGCGCTCGCGGTGACGCTGATGCCGCGCGCCGGCGCGCTCGGGGTGGTCACCCTGCGGCTGCTGGTCGCGGCGCTGGTGCTGATGGTGGTGTGCCGGCCGCGGCTGCGCGGGCACTCGCGGACCGACTGGGGCACGGTGATCGCCTTCGGCCTCGCGATGGCGGCGATGAACGGCCTCTTCTACCAGTCCGTCGCCCGCATCCCGCTCGGCCCCGCGGTCACCCTGGAGGTCCTGGGGCCGCTCGCCCTCTCCGTGCTGGCCTCCCGGCGCGCGGTCAACCTCGTGTGGGCCGCGCTCGCCCTCGCCGGCGTGTTCCTCCTCGGCGGCGGAGGCTTCAGCGGCCTCGACCCGCTGGGCGTCGCCTTCGCGCTGGGCGCCGGGGCGATGTGGGCGGCGTACATCGTCTTCAGCGCGCGCACCGGGCGCCGCTTCCCGCAGGCGGACGGGCTGGCCCTCGCCATGGCGGTGGCGGCGGTGCTGTTCCTGCCGCTGGGCGTCCTGGAGTCCGGCACCAAGCTGCTCGACCCGACGACGTTCGCGCTGGGCGCGGCGGTCGCGGTGCTGTCGTCCGTCCTGCCCTACACCCTCGAACTCCTCGCGCTGCGACGGCTGCCCGCGTCGACGTTCGCGATCCTGATGAGCCTGGAACCGGCCCTCGCGGCCGCCGCCGGCTTCCTCGTCCTCGACCAGGCCCTCGCCGCGACGGAGGCCGCCGCCATCGCCCTGGTCATCGCGGCGAGCATGGGCGCGGTGCGCACGCAGGTGGGGCGGGGGAGGAACGGGAAGACCGCGGGCGGCTCCTGAGGCGGGCGCGGCGTCGCCCGCCGCGCGGCCGGGTAGGGTACGGGCACGCACAGGGGGGAGCGGCATGCTGGCGGGGGCGTTGGGCGATCTCGTGCTGGGGCTGCTCGCCAGTTGTCTGAGCGGCCTGGCGGTGTGGCTGTGGCAGCGCGGCAGGCACAACCGGGACCTGCGGCTGCGGATGCGCGTGGTCGGCGCCCGTCCCGGCGACACGTGCCTGATCGTGATGAACAACAAGTACGGCGCTCCGGGCACCACGCACCACCATGACGTCCAGGCGATGATCGAGGCGGCCGTTCTCAGCCACAGCCTGGAGTGCGAGGTCGAGGTCGTCCGCAGCGACGACTTCCGGGGGAGCAACGGGAACAAGCCCGAGTTCTGCATCGGAGGCCCGCTCGGGTCGAACGCCCGGAGCGCGGGTCATGTCGCGCACACCCTGCCCGGCGTCACGTTCCACCCCTACACCCACCCGGAGCACCCGCTGGCGTTCGAGGCGGGCGGGGTGCTCCACCGCCGGGACAGCGGCAACGAGGAGTACGTCCTTCTCGCCAAGTTCACCGCTCCCGGCGGCGAGCGTCCCGTCATCCTGGTCTGCGGGCAGACCGCCCTCACCAACCACGCCGCCCTCCACTTCCTCCGCCGTTCGTACCGCCGGATAGCGGACACGGTCGCCTCCACCGACCGCTTCTGCCTGCTGCTGAAGGTGCCCTCGATCCGCACCTACGGCCACCAGGGCGTCGTCCTGGAACGTGACCTCACCGACGTCGCCTTCACGCCCGGGGCGTGAGCCCGGAGCCCACCGCCACCGCCCGTCGCTCGGGGGCGAGGACGAACAGCATCCTGATGCCGGCCGATCCACTGCCGCGTGGACGTGACTCCCGCGTGCTGCGGCAGCGGCCCCTCCCGGTCGCGTCGGCCGTCGGACGCCGCAGCGCCGGACCCGCCTCCTGGAGCCGCTCCAGGGCGGCTGTGACGCGCAGGTGGCTCTCGGGGTCCTCCTCGGCGAGCGTCTCGATCCGGTCCAGCACGTCCCTCGGCGGCGATCTGCCCGTCGAAAAAATCATGCAAGCATGCTTGCTTGTTTCTCGCCCCCCTGCGATGCTCCCCCCGTCCGCCCGCACGCCGCCGTGTCCGTGCCCCGAGGGGAGCGCCTCGTGTCCGATCCGACGCCTGTGATCGACGATCTGCGGGAGGAGAGCGAGGAGCTGGACCGGCTCGTGGCCGGTCTCGGCCCCGAGCGGTGGGCGCTGGCGACACCCGCCCCCGGCTGGACCGTCGCCCACCAGATCGCGCACCTCGCCTGGACCGACCACGCGGCGCTCGTCGCCGCCACCGACGCGGACGGGTTCCAGAAGCTGGTCGAGGCCGCCCTCGCCGCCCCGCACACCTTCGTGGACGAGGGTGCGGAGGAGGGCGCCCGGGTGTCGCCGGACGTGCTGCTGGAGCGCTGGCGGGCGGGGCGGGACGCGCTCGACAAGGCGCTGCGGGCCGTGCCGTCCGGGGCCCGGCTGCCCTGGTACGGGCCACCGATGTCCGCCGCCTCGATGGCCACCGCCCGCCTGATGGAGACCTGGGCGCACGGCCTGGACGTGGCGGACGCGCTGGGCGTGGAGCGCGCGGCCACCGGCCGGCTGCGGCACATCGCCCGCCTCGGCGTCCGCACCCGCGACTTCGCGTACGGCGTCCACGGACTCACTCCGCCCGCCGGCCCGTTCCGCGTCGAACTCACCGGACCGGACGGTGACGTCTGGGCGTACGGCCCCGAGGACGCCCCGCAACGCGTCACCGGCCCCGCCCTCGACTTCTGCCTCCTGGTGACCCAGCGCGCCCACCGTGCCGACCTCGCCCTGACCGCCGACGGCCCCGACGCCGACCGCTGGCTGGACATCGCGCAGGCCTTCGCCGGTCCGCCCGGCGGAGGGCGGGAGCCGAGGGGGGACGCCTCGTGACGGCCGCACCCCTGCGCGTCGGCAACTTCTCCGGCTTCTACGGCGACCGGGCCGAGGCCCTGCGCGAGATGCTGACGGGCGGGGAGCTGGACGTCCTCACCGGCGACTACCTCGCCGAGCTGACCATGCTCATCCTGGCCCGGGACCGCCTGAAGGACCCGTCCGCCGGGTACGCCCGCACCTTCCTGCGGCAACTGGAGGACACCCTCGGCCTCGCGCACGAGAAGGGCGTCCGGATCGTCACCAACGCGGGCGGGCTGCATCCGGCCGGACTCGCGGACGCCGTACGGGAGGTGGCAGGCAGGCTCGGCGTCCCCGTACGGGTCGCCCACGTCGAGGGCGACGACCTCACCGCCCGGCACCCCGGCAGCCTCGCCGCCCACGCCTACCTCGGCGGCTTCGGCATCACCGAGTGCCTGCGGGCCGGCGCCGACGTGGTGGTCACCGGACGGGTCACCGACGCCGCCCTGGTCACCGGGCCCGCCGCCGCGCACTTCGGCTGGAAGCCCGCCGACCACGACCGGCTGGCGGGCGCGGTCGTCGCCGGGCATGTGCTGGAGTGCGGGGCGCAGGCCACCGGCGGCAACTACGCGTTCTTCGCCGAACACGACCCCCGCGACCTGCGCCGGCCCGGTTTCCCCCTCGCCGAGATCCACCCCGACGGCTCGTGCGTCGTCACCAAGCACCCCGGCACCGGCGGCTTCGTCGACGTCGGCACGGTCACCGCGCAGCTGCTGTACGAGACGGGCGGCGCCCGGTACGCCGGGCCGGACGTCACCGCGCGGCTGGACACCGTGCGGCTCACCCGGGAGGAGCCCGACCGGGTGCGGATCGAGGGGGTGCGCGGGGAAGCCCCGCCGCCCACGCTCAAGGTCGGGCTGAACCGGCTCGGCGGGTTCCGCAACGAGGTCGTGTTCGTGCTCACCGGGCTCGACATCGACGCGAAGGCCGCACTCGTGCGGGAGCAGATGAAGGACGCCCTCGCCGCGTCACCGCCCGCCGAGGTCCGCTGGGAACTCGCGCGCACCGACCGGGCCGACGCCGGCACGGAGGAGACCGCGAGCGCGCTGCTGCGGCTCGTCGTGCGGGACCCGGACCAGCAGAAGGCCGGACGGGTGCTCAGCGGGGCCGCCATCGAGCTGGCGCTGGCCAGCTACCCCGGGTTCCATGTGGTGGCACCACCGGGGAAGGGATCCCCCTATGGGGTCTTCGAGGATGTGTACGTCCCCCATGGCGAGGTCGACCATGTGGCCGTCCTCCACGACGGGCGCAGGATCACCGTGGACCCGCCCCAGGACACCGCCGTACTCGGCGACGTACCACCCCCCGCTCTTCCCGAGCCGCTGCCGCCGGGGCCGACCCTCCGCGCGCCCCTCGGCCGGGTCGTCGGCGCCCGCAGCGGCGACAAGGGCGGCAACGCCAACGTCGGCGTGTGGGCGCGGACCGACGACGCCTGGCGGTGGCTCGCGCACGAGCTGACCGTCGCACGGTTCCGGGAGCTGATCCCGGAGGCCCGCGACCTGCCCGTCACCCGGCACGCGCTGCCGAACCTGCGCGCCCTCGACTTCGTCGTCGAGGGCATCCTCGGCCAGGGCGTCGCCGCGCAGGCCCGTTTCGATCCGCAGGCCAAGGCGCTGGGGGAGTGGCTGCGCTCCCGCCACGCCGACATCCCGGAGGTGCTCCTGTGACGGTCCTCGCGTCCGCCCTGAACCCGTCCGCCCCTGACCACCGGGAACACCGCGAGGCCATGCTCGCCAAGCTGGCCGAGCTCGACGCCGAGCACGCCAAGGCCCTCGCGGGCGGCGGCGAGAAGTACGTCGAGCGGCACCGGAAGCGCGGCAAGCTGCTCGCCCGCGAACGCATCGAGCTGCTGCTCGACCCCGACACCCCGTTCCTGGAGCTGTCCCCGCTGGCCGCCTGGGGCAGCGACCACGCCGTCGGTGCCTCCCTGGTCACCGGCATCGGGATCGTCGAGGGCGTGGAGTGCCTGATCACCGCCAACGACCCGACGGTGCGCGGCGGGGCCAGCAACCCCTGGTCGCTGAAGAAGGCGCTGCGCGCCCACGAGATCGCCTTCGCCAACCGGCTGCCCGTGATCAGCCTGGTGGAGTCCGGCGGCGCCGACCTTCCCTCGCAGAAGGAGATCTTCATCCCCGGCGGCGCGATCTTCCGGGACCTGACCCGGCTGTCCGCCGCCGGCATCCCCACCGTCGCCGTCGTCTTCGGCAACTCCACCGCCGGGGGCGCGTACGTGCCCGGCATGTCCGACCACACGATCATGGTCAAGGAGCGGGCGAAGGTGTTCCTCGGCGGCCCGCCGCTGGTGAGGATGGCGACCGGCGAGGAGAGCGACGACGAGTCCCTGGGCGGCGCGGACATGCACGCCCGCGTCTCCGGTCTCGCCGACCACTTCGCCGTGGACGAGCCGGACGCGCTGCGCCAGGCCCGCCGGGTCGTCGCCCGCCTCAACCACCGCAAGGCGTACCCCGATCCGTGTCCCGCGGAGCCGCCCGTGTACGACCCGGAGGAGCTGCTGGGCATCGTCCCCGGCGACCTGAAGATCCCCTTCGACCCGCGCGAGGTGATCGCGAGGATCGTCGACGCCTCCGACTTCGACGAGTTCAAGCCCCTGTACGGCGCCAGCCTGGTCACCGGCTGGGCGTCCCTGCACGGCTATCCGGTCGGCATCCTCGCCAACGCGCGGGGGGTCCTCTTCAGCGAGGAGTCGCAGAAGGCGGCCCAGTTCATCCAGCTGGCGAACCAGCGCGACATCCCGCTGCTGTTCCTGCACAACACCACCGGCTACATGGTCGGCAAGGAGTACGAGCAGGGCGGCATCATCAAGCACGGCGCGATGATGATCAACGCGGTCTCCAACTCCCGCGTCCCGCACCTGTCCGTCCTCATGGGCGCCTCCTACGGCGCCGGCCACTACGGCATGTGCGGGCGGGCGTACGACCCGCGCTTCCTGTTCGCCTGGCCCAGCGCCAAGTCCGCCGTCATGGGCCCGCAGCAGCTCGCCGGCGTGCTGTCGATCGTCGCCCGCCAGTCGGCCGCCGCGAAGGGCCGGCCGTACGACGACGAGGCGGACGCGGCGCTGCGCGCCATGGTGGAGCAGCAGATCGAGTCCGAGTCCCTGCCGATGTTCCTGTCCGGGCGGCTGTACGACGACGGCGTCATCGACCCGCGCGACACCCGCACCGTCCTCGGCCTGTGCCTGTCCGCCGTCCACACCGCGCCCTACGAGGGCGCGCGCGGCGGCTTCGGCGTCTTCCGGATGTGAGGCCCCAGTGATTGCTTCCGTGCTCGTCGCGAACCGCGGCGAGATCGCCTGCCGCATCGCCCGCACCTGCCGCGACCTCGGCATCGCGACTGTCGCCGTGCACTCCGACGCCGACGGGAACGCCCTGCACACGCGCGTCGCCGACACCGCCGTACGGCTCCCGGGCTCGGCGCCCGCCGACACGTACCTGCGCGGCGACCTGATCGTGAAGGCCGCCCTCGCGGCCGGCGCGGACGCCGTGCACCCCGGCTACGGATTCCTCTCCGAGAACGCCGGCTTCGCGCGCGCCGTCCAGGACGCCGGACTGGTGTGGATCGGCCCGCCGCCGGAGGCGATCGAGGCGATGGCGTCCAAGACGCGCGCCAAGCGGCTCATGGGCGTCGCGCCGCTCACCGACGTCACCGAGGCCGACCTGCCGGTGCTGGTGAAGGCCGCGGCGGGCGGCGGCGGACGCGGCATGCGCGTGGTGCGCGACCTCGCCGACCTGGACGCCGAACTCGCCGCCGCCCGCGCGGAGGCCGCGAGCGCCTTCGGCGACGGGGAGGTGTTCGTCGAGCCGTACCTGGAGAACGGCCGCCACGTCGAGGTGCAGGTCCTCGCCGACACCCACGGCACGGTGTGGGCGCTCGGCACCCGCGACTGCTCCCTCCAGCGCCGGCACCAGAAGGTGATCGAGGAGGCCCCGGCGCCCGGCCTCTCCGGCCGGCTCACGGAGGAACTCCACACCCTCGCCGTCCGTGCCGCCCGCGCGGTCGGCTACGCCGGCGCCGGCACCGTGGAGTTCCTGGTCGCCGGCGACCGGGCGCACTTCCTGGAGATGAACACCCGGCTCCAGGTCGAACACCCGGTGACGGAGGAGGTGTTCGGCGTCGACCTGGTCGCCGAGCAGATCCGGGTCGCCGAGGGCCACGCCCTGGACCTCGAGCCGCCGCCCGCACGCGGCCACGCCGTCGAGGCCCGCCTCTACGCCGAGGACCCCGCCCACGACTGGGCCCCGCAGACCGGCCGCCTGCACCGCCTGGCCGTCCCCGGCGCCGTCCGCCTCGACACGGGCTACGCCGACGGCGACGACATCGGCGTCCACTACGACCCGATGCTCGCCAAGGCCGTCGCCCACGCCCCCACCCGCGCCGAGGCGGTCCGCAAGCTCGCCGCGGCCCTGGAACGCGCGGTGATCCACGGCCCCGTCACCAACCGCGACCTCCTCGTCCGCTCCCTGCGCCACGAGGAGTTCGCACAGGGCCGCATGGACACCGGCTTCTACGACCGCCACCTGGCCGCCCTCACCACGTCCGCCCCCGACCCGTACGCCCCGCTCGCCGCCGCCCTCGCCGACGCGCACGGCCGTTCCCGCTTCGGCGGCTGGCGCAACGTGCCCTCGCAGCCGCAGGTCAAGCGGTACGCGAGGAACGGCGAGGAGCACGAGGTGCGCTACCGCCACACCCGCACCGGCCTCGCGGCCGACGGCGTGACGGTCGTGCACGCGGACGCGTCCCTGGTGATCCTGGAGGCCGACGGCGTACGGCGCCGCTACGAGGTCGGCCGCCACGGCGACCGCGTGTACGTCGGAGCCACGGCGCTGACCGCCCTGCCCCGCTTCCCCGACCCGGAGGCCGACCACGCCCCCGGCTCCCTCCTCGCCCCGATGCCCGGCACGGTGGTCCGCATCGCCGAGGGCGTCACGGAGGGCGCGAGCGTGGAGGCCGGCCGGCCCCTGCTCTGGCTGGAGGCGATGAAGATGCAGCACGAGATCACGGCGCCCGCGACAGGAACGCTCACCACCCTCCACGCGACCCCAGGCCAGCAGGTGGAGCTCGGCGCCCTCCTGGCGGTGGTGGAGGAAACCCCCTGAGGGGCGCGGGGAACTGCGCGACCAGCCACGACGAACCCGCACCCGCCCACGACTCCCAGCCCCTCCTCCCAAGGAGCCCGCATGCCGGTGATCGAGTCAGAAGAACACAAGGCCCTCCGCGCGGCGGTGTCCGCTCTGGGCCACAAATACGGCCGCGCATACTTCACCCGCACCGTAGAGGAAGGCAGGCCCGCCACCGAACTCTGGGCGGAGGCCGCCGAACTCGGCTTCCTCGGCGTCAACCTCCCGGAGGAGCACGGCGGCGGAGGCGGCGGCATCTCCGAACTCTCCATCGTCCTGGAGGAACTCGGCGCCGCGGGCTGCCCGTTGTTGCTGATGGTGGTCTCCCCGGCCATCTGCGGCACGGTGATCGCCCGCTTCGGCTCCGAGGAGCAGAAGCGGGACTGGCTGCCCGCCCTCGCCGACGGCACCCGCATCATGGCCTTCGGCATCACCGAGCCCGACGCCGGCTCCAACTCCCACCGCATCACCACCACCGCCCGGCGTGACCCCGCCACCGGCGACTGGCTGCTCACCGGCCGCAAGGTATTCGTCTCCGGTGTGGACATCGCCGACGCCACGCTCGTCGTCGGCCGCACCGAGGACGCCCGCACCGGGCGCCTCAAGCCCTGCCTGTTCATCGTGGAGCGCGACACCCCGGGTTTCCGGCGCCACAAGATCGACATGGAACTCAGCGCCGCGGAGAAGCAGTTCGAGCTGGTCCTCGACGACGTACGGCTGCCCGCCGACGCGCTCGTGGGCGGAGGCGGGGGAGAGGACGCCGGTCTGCTCCAGCTGTTCGCCGGGCTGAACCCCGAGCGCATCATGACGGCCGCGTTCGCGATCGGCATGGGCCGCTTCGCCCTGTCCCGCGCCGTCGAGTACGCCCGCGACCGCACCGTCTGGAAGGCGCCCATCGGCTCCCACCAGGCCGTCGCGCACCCCCTCGCGCAGGCGCACATCGACCTCGAACTGGCCCGGCTGATGATGCAGAAGGCCGCCCACCTCTACGACGCCGGTGACGACATCGGCGCGGGGGAGGCCGCCAACATGGCCAAGTACGCGGCGGCCGAGGCCTGTGTGAAGGCCGTCGACCAGGCCGTGCACACCCTCGGCGGCAACGGCCTCACCCGTGAGTTCGGGCTCGCCTCGCTGATCACGGCCGCGCGCGTGTCCCGTATCGCGCCGGTCAGCCGGGAGATGATTCTCAACTACGTCTCCCACCAGACCCTCGGCCTGCCCAAGTCGTACTAGACACGCGACCGGCACGCCTCCCGGCCGTCTTGGAGGAACCATGTTCCGCAGCGACTACGCAGACGTCACGCCGGTCGAACTCCCCATCCACGAGGCGGTGCTCGCACGCGCCGCCGAGTTCGGGAGCGTCCCGGCCCTGATCGACGGCACCGACGGCACCACCCTCACCTACGAACAGCTGGACCGCTTCCACCGGCGGGTCGCCGCCGGACTCGCCGAGGCGGGCGTGCGCAAGGGGGACGTGCTCGCCCTGCACAGCCCCAACACGATCGCCTTCCCCACCGCCTTCTACGCGGCCACCCGCGCGGGCGCCTCCGTCACCACCGTGCACCCCCTGGCCACCCCCGAGGAGTTCGCCAAGCAGCTCGAAGACTGCGCGGCCCGCTGGATCGTCACCGTGTCCCCCCTGCTGGACAGCGCGCGCAGGGCCGCCGAACTCGCGGGCGGCGTCGAGGAGATCTTCGTCTGCGACAGCGCGCCCGGACACCGCTCCCTGATCGACATGCTCGCCTGCACGGCCCCCGAGCCGGCCGTCGACATCGACCCGGCCGAGGACGTCGCCGCGCTGCCGTACTCCTCCGGCACCACCGGCGTCCCCAAGGGCGTGATGCTCACCCACCGGCAGATCGCCACCAACCTCGCCCAGCTCCAGCCGTCCATCACGGCGGGTCCCGGCGACCGCATCCTCGCCGTGCTGCCGTTCTTCCACATCTACGGCCTCACCGCGCTGATGAACGCCCCGCTGCGGCAGGGCGCCACCGTCGTCGTGCTGCCGCGCTTCGAGCTGGAGACGTTCCTCGCCGCCGTCCAGAACCACCGCATCACCGCCCTGTACGTCGCCCCGCCGATCGTGCTGGCCCTCGCCAAGCACCCGCTCGTCGCCGCGTACGACCTCTCCTCCCTGAAGCACGTCATCAGCGCCGCCGCGCCCCTGGACGCGCACCTCGCCGCCGCCTGCGCGCAGCGGCTCGGCCTGCCGCCGGTCGGGCAGGCGTACGGCATGACGGAGCTGTCGCCCGGCACCCACGTCGTCCCGCTGGACCTCATGGCGGAGGCCCCGCCCGGCACCGTCGGCAAGCTCATCGCCGGCACCGAGATGCGGATCGTCTCCCTCGACGATCCCGGCAAGGACCTCGGGCCGGGCGAGCCCGGGGAGATCCTCATCCGCGGCCCGCAGGTGATGAAGGGCTACCTCGGGCGCCCCGACGCCACCGCCGCGATGATCGACGGTGGGGGCACCTCCCGCTCGAGCGGAGCCGAGAGTGGGGGAGGCTGGCTGCACACCGGGGACGTCGGCCACGTCGATGAGGGAGGCTGGCTGTTCGTCGTCGACCGGGTGAAGGAGCTGATCAAGTACAAGGGCTTCCAGGTCGCGCCCGCCGAGCTGGAGGCGCTGCTGCTCACCCACCCCGGCGTCGCCGACGCGGCCGTCATCGGCGTCTACGACGAGGACGGCAGCGAGGTCCCGCACGCCTTCGTCGTCCGCCACCCCTCCGCCCCGGACCTCACCGAGGGCGAGGTCATGACGTACGTCGCCGAACGCGTCGCCCCGTACAAGCGGGTCCGGCACGTCACCTTCACCGACGGCGTGCCCCGCGCCGCCTCCGGAAAGATCCTGCGCCGCGAACTGAGGGCGGCGCACGAGGAGCCCTCGTGACCCTGATCGGCCGCCGTCGCACCCGGGGCGTCGAGACCCTGTCCCTCGACGCCCCGGAGCGCCGCAACGCCCTGTCCGCCGCCCTCGTCGGCGACCTCGCCGCCGCGCTCACCGACGCCGGGAAGGACACCGGCGTCCGCGCGGTGGTCCTCACCCACACCGGCACCACGTTCAGCGCGGGTGCCGACCTGAAGGACCCGCCCGCGCCCTCCGCGCTGGCCGGGCTGCTCCGGCAGATCGTCGAACTGCCCAAACCCGTCGTCGCCCGCGTCACCGGGCACGTCCGCGCGGGCGGCCTGGGGCTGCTCGCCGCCTGCGACATCGCCGTCGCCTCCCGCGCGTCGACGTTCGCCTTCACCGAGGTGCGCATCGGGGTCGCCCCGGCGGTGATCTCCCTGCCGCTGCTGCCCCGCACCGACCCGCGGGCCCTGGCCCGCTACTACCTCACGGGGGAACGCTTCGACGCGGACGAGGCCGCCCGCATCGGCCTGCTCACCGCGGCCGGCGACGACGCCGACGAGACCCTCGCCCCGGTCCTCGACGGGCTGCGCCGGTCCGCCCCCGAGGCCCTCGCCGAGACGAAACGGCTGCTCACGGCTAGGGTGCTGGAGACCTTCGACCGGGACGCGGACACCCTGACCGCGCTCTCGGCCCGCCTCTTCGCCTCCGCGCCCGCACGCGAGGGCATGACGGCGTTCCTCGAACGACGGGATCCGGAATGGGTGGTGTGAGCACGGCCGACCGTGCCGGACGGTTCCCCAAGCAGGACCGCAGCCGGGCCACCCGGCAGCGGCTGCTGGAGGCCGCCGTGGCCTGCCTCGCCGAACACGGCTGGGCGGGCTCCACGGTCTCCGTCGTCGCCGAACGCGCGGGCGTCTCCCGGGGCGCCGCCCAGCACCACTTCCCGACCCGGGAGGACCTGTTCACGGCCGCCGTGGAGTACGTCGCCGAGGAACGCTCCACGGCCCTGCGCGCCCTCTTCCCCGACGGCGCCGCCGCCCACGACCGCCGGGCGGTGGTCGCCGCCCTCGTCGGCCTCTACACCGGCCCCCTGTTCCGCGCCGCCCTGCACCTGTGGGTGGCCGCGTCCAACGAGGAGCAGCTGCGGCCGCGGGTGACCGAGCTGGAGCTGCGCGTCGGGCGCGACGCGCACCGCATCGCCGTGGAGCTCCTCGGCGCCGACGAGTCCCGCCCCGGCGTCCGGGAGACCGTCCAGGGCTTCCTCGACATGGCCCGCGGCCTGGGCCTCGCCACCCTCCTCACCGACGACGCCGCCCGCCGCGACCGGGTGGTCGCCCAGTGGGCGGACCTGCTGGACGACGCCCTGGGCTGAGGGTCCCGTCAGCGGCGTCACCTGCGGTGTGCGCGTGGGTGACTCCTTTCAGACGCTCGTCGACCTCGACGCCGGCGGAGCGGACGCCGCCCGGCTCGCCGGGCGGGTGGTGGACCGGCTGGTGGCCGAGGGCGTGGTCCTCGCGGAACGCACGGACCGCGTGCTCGGACAGCCCTTGGGGCATCCGCCGGGGCCGCACTGGGATCGCGCGGTGGCCGGCGACCGGGACTTCGAGCCCTCGGACGGACGCGCCGTCCACACCGTCCGTACGGGCTTCACCAGCGGTGCGGACATGCCCGGCGCCGCGATCTGTCCGCGTTGCGGCGCCCCGACGCCTCCCGAGGAGGGGACGTGGTCCCGCTTCTCCGCCGCCCTGCGGACGTGGTACGACACCGGCGCCGCGACCGTCGACCGCCCCGCATGCGCGGTCGCCGTCGCCGTCCCGGACCGGGGCTGGGACGAGGCCCCGCTCGCCTTCGGCTGCCTGGGCTTCGAGTTCTGGAACTGGCCCCCGCTCACCGACGCCTTCCGCGCCCGGGTGGCCGGGCTGCTCGACGGCCACCGCACGGTGTACCTCTGGGGCACGCTCTGAGGGCGCGCGATCACGTCCGCTCACGGGCTTCGCGTACCGAGCGGAGGGCGTGGACGACGTCCTCCACCGTGACGTCGCCGCGCGCGGCGAGCGCGCGGGCCTCGGACGCCGCCTCGCTCAGCGAGAGCTCCTTGCTCCCGTCGGGTCCGCCGGTCCTCCGCCCGCTCACGGCGCGAGCCGCTCCACCCGCCAGCCCCCGCCGGGCACGGCGACGTACCGCAGGCGGTCGTGGAGGCGGTTCTCGCGGCCCTGCCAGAACTCCACCGTCTCCGGGGTCACCCGGAACCCGCCCCAGTGCGGCGGCACCGGCACCCGCTCGGGCTCCGGGTAGCGCGCCGCCAGCTCGGCGTAGGCCGCGTCGAGCTCCTCGCGGGAGGCGATCACCGTCGACTGCCCGCTGGCCCACGCGCCCAGCTGGGAGCCGTGCGGCCGGGTGCGGAAGTACGCGGCCGTCTCGGCGCGGCCGGTGCGCCGCGCCGTGCCGGTGACGATGACCTGCCGGGCGACCGGGTGCCAGGGGAACAGCAGCGAGACGTGCGGGTTCCCGGCCAGGTCGCGGCCCTTGCGGGAGTCGTAGTTGGTGTAGAAGACGAACCCGCTCGTGTCGAAGTGCTTCAGCAGCACCGTGCGCGAGCTGGGCCGGCCCGCCGCGTCCGCGGTCGACACGATCATGGCGTTCGGCTCGAACAGCCCGCCCTCCCGCGCGGCCTGCGCGAACCAGCGCGCGAACTGCTCGACGGGGGTGGCGGCGAGGTCGGTCTCGGAGAGCCCCTCGGTCCGGTACTGCTTGCGCATCGAGGCGAGATCGAGGGGGACGGCGTCTCGGTCGGTCACGCCGTCATCCTGCCGTATCCCCCCGGGTCCCGAGGGGCCGGTGTCCCACGTCACACACGGGCGGTGCCCAAGCTCACGGATGGCACTCAGTGCCGCGAACCCTCCCCAAAACTGGCACTCAGGGATATCGTGCTGGCACTGATCCGGTTGGGTGACCGCCAGCCGGGCATCACAGGGGTGACGTCCACGACCGCGAGTCCACCCGAGCCGACCGCGGATCCCCCGGACCCACGCCGACCGCGCCACGACACATGGTCGTCCCACCCCACAACACCATCTGTCACCCACCGCAGAGGAGCCGCTGATGTCCGACTTCGTACCCGGGCTCGAAGGAGTCGTCGCGTTCGAGACGGAGATCGCCGAACCGGACAAGGAGGGCGGCGCCCTGCGCTACCGGGGCGTCGACATCGAGGATCTGGTCGGGCACGTCTCCTTCGGCAACGTGTGGGGGCTGCTCGTCGACGGGGCGTTCGCCCCCGGACTGCCGCCCGCCGAGCCGTTCCCCATCCCCGTGCACTCCGGCGACATACGCGTCGACGTGCAGTCCGCGCTCGCCATGCTCGCCCCCGTGTGGGGCCTGAAACCGCTCCTCGACATCGATGCCGAGCAGGCCCGCGAGGACCTCGCCCGCGCCGCCGTCATGGCCCTGTCGTACGTCGCCCAGTCGGCGCGCGGCCAGGGGCTGCCGATGGTGCCGCAGAGCGAGATCGACAAGGCCGAGTCGGTCGTCGAGCGCTTCATGATCCGCTGGCGCGGCGAGCCCGACCCCAAGCACGTCGCCGCCGTCGACGCGTACTGGACGTCGGCCGCCGAGCACGGCATGAACGCCTCCACGTTCACCGCCCGCGTCATCGCCTCCACCGGCGCGGACGTCGCCGCCGCCCTCTCCGGGGCCGTCGGCGCCATGTCCGGCCCGCTGCACGGCGGCGCGCCCTCGCGCGTGCTGCACATGATCGAGGAGATCGAGCGCACCGGGGACGCCGAGGCGTATGTCAAGCGGACCCTCGACAAGGGCGAGCGCCTGATGGGGTTCGGCCACCGCGTCTACCGCGCGGAGGACCCGCGCGCCCGCGTGCTGCGCCGCACCGCCCGCGAGCTGGGCGCGCCGCGCTACGAGGTCGCCGAGGCGCTGGAGAAGGCCGCCCTGGCCGAGCTGCACGCCCGCCGCCCGGACCGGGTGCTGGCCACGAACGTGGAGTTCTGGGCCGCGATCGTGCTGGACTTCGCCGAGGTGCCGGCCCACATGTTCACGTCGATGTTCACCTGCGCCCGCACCGCGGGCTGGTCGGCGCACATCCTGGAGCAGAAGCGCACGGGCCGTCTGGTCCGCCCGTCGGCCCGCTACGTGGGCCCGGGCTCGCGCGACCCGCGCGAGATCGAGGGCTACACGTCCCTCGCCCGCTGACCGGTCCGGGAACGCAGGCGACCCGCGAGTCTGGTTCCCCCTCGGGGGAGCCGGCCGGACGTTACCGGCGACTCGCGGGTCGGGTGACTGCGTTGGATTAGGCCGGCTGCGTGCATCTCGTGCACGCCGGTCCGGCGCCGAACCGAGTACGACGACGGGCCACTAGCCCGCAGCCACCTCTTCCGTCCGGTTGTCATACATCTGCCGAACCACCTCCTTTCCGAAGTACCGCCACCCTAAGAAACCACCCGCCGCCGGATCAACCACTTTTTCGTGCCGGCCTCCCGGCGGCACCGTCCGCGCGTCCGCCGTGCGTCCCGTGCACGCCCGCGTGCGCCGCCCGGTCGGCCGCCTCCTCGTCGTGCCCCGGCCGCCGCGTGAGGTCTTTTGCCTCGTGAAGGCGTGGGTACACGGAGGCGGGCAACAATTCCCCTCGTCTTGTCGGGAACTCGATGTGCGCTGAGTCACGTTCAAGTTGAATGATTGTTGGTGAGCGAATCGTCGTGCCGTACGTGCGGACACAGCCTGCAGGGGGTTCAGGTGAGTGCATCCCGGCGTAGTGGGGCCACCGACGAGCTCGGGCCGGAGGGGCCCGGACCCGAGCGGGAGGGGCCGGCCGGCTCCGACCTGCTCGCGGCGCTGCTCGACGGCATGGACGCCGCGCTGTGCGCCTTCGACGCGGACGGCGTGGTGACCCACTGGAACCGCGAGGCCGAGCGCATCCTCGGCTGGACCGCCGAGCAGGCGGTGGGCCGGGCCGGGCTCGCCGGATGGGCCGTGCGCAGCGCGGACGCCGAGGAGGTCGAGGCCCGGCTGATGTCGGCCATGGACGCGCCCGGCCGGCAGGTGAACGAGTTCGCGCTGCTGACCAAGGACGGCCGCCGCGTGCTGGTGCGCACCCAGTCCGCCGCCGTACGCGGCCCCGACGGCAGGCCCGCCGGGGTCTACTGCGCGTTCAGCGAGGTGCACGCGCAGATCGACCTGGAGCGGTCCATCGCGCTGAGCGAGGCGCTGCTGGAGGACGCGAGCTGGGGCGTCGTCCTCGTCGACGCCGACCTGCGTCCCGCCGTGGTCAACGCGCATGCCGCGCGGGCGCTCGGCGCGGGGCGCACGTCGGTGCTGGGGCGGCCGCTGGGGGAGCTGCTGGCCCAGGGCGTGGAGGAGCTGGAGAGCGCGCTCACCCACGTGCTCGCCGAGGGAGCGCCGCCCGCGCCGGCCGAGCTGTGGGTGACCGTGCGGACGCCGGAGGGCGAGCGCCGGAGGTGCTGGCGGAACGGGTTCGTGCGGCTGTCGTCGCCGCTCGCGGAGGAGCCGGTGCCGCTGGGAGTGGGCTGGCTGTTCCAGGACGTGACCGAATCGCGGCAGGGCGAGCAGGAGGCGTCGCTGCTGCGCTTCCGCGCCCAGCAGCTGCACCGGGCGGCCCGCGCGGCGGCGGAGTGCGAGGACCCGGCCGAGGCGGCGACCGTCCACCTGGACTTCGCGCTCGCCGGCTTCGCCGACCACGCCCTGATCGACCGGGTCGCCGAGGGCGGGGCCGACGCCGGCCGGGTGCGGCTGGTGCGGATCGCCGAGACCCCCTCCGGCGGTTCGGGCCCCAGTCGCCTGGACGGCAGGGCGGGGCTCCCGGCGCTCTACGCCGGCGGGCACCCGGCGCTGCAGTGCGTGGAGCGCGCCGGGTCGGTGCGGGCCGGCGCGGGCTCGCTCGAGGGGGACGCGGCACGGGAGTGGGCGCTGGCCCGCCAGTGGCCGAAGGACACGGTCCACGCCCTGTGCACGGCCCTCCGCAGCCGCGGTCGCACCCTCGGTGCCGTGACGTTTCTGCGCACGTCGAACCGCACGGCCTTCGAACGCGCCGACGCGGTGTACGCGGAGGACGTCGCGGCGCACATCGCCACGGCGCTGGACCTGGCGTCGCTGCTGCCCGGGGAGCGGTGAGGCGCGGGCCGGGCCCACCGGCAGCCGTCCGAGGCGAGGCGGTGACGCGGAGGTCCGCGAGCCGGCGGCCGTGATCGCGCCGCCAACGTACGGCAGCGACAGCTCCGTCGCGGACGTGCCCGAGGCGGTGGCTCGGGCGCAAGGGCTGCCGAGGTGACCGGGGCGCAGGGCGCGGTTCTCGAGACGCCGGGACGCGGCGACTCAGGACCGCCCCAGCCGTAGGGCGCGGACCCGTGCGTGCCCCGCGCACGCGGCCGGGGCGCCGGGACGTCGGGGTGTCCGCCCCGGTGCGGCCCGCGGCGTACCGGGCTCAGTGCTGGTAGAAGATCCGGTCGCCGTACTCCGACATCACGTGGGCGTTCCAGTCGTGGCCGCCGTCGACGTTGCCCGAACGCAGCAGGGGCGGCTCGATGCCGCGGTCGGCGAGGGCGGCCGCGGCGGTGGCCATGACCGCCTGCAGCAGCGCCGAGGTGACGACCGTGGACGCCGGCGCGAACGGCGTGGGCACGCCCTCCCAGGTCAGCTCGGCGTCGCCGACCGTGACCCCCGAGTCCAGCACCAGGTCGCAGTGGTCCTTGAGGAACGTCCCGGAGGGATTCCGCGCCGTCGTCCGCGCCGCGTACGCCACCGACGTCACGCCGATCACCTTCACGCCCTTGGCGCGCGCCTTCACCGCCATCTCCACCGGCAGCGCGTTGCGCCCGGACAGGGAGATGATCACCAGCAGGTCGCCCTCCCGCAGCGGGGAGGAGTCCAGCACCACACCCGCCAGCCCGTCCACCCGCTCCAGTGCGGACCCCAGCGTCGCCGGCCTGACGTCGACGCCGACGGCCCCCGGCACGGTGAGCAGGTTCATCAGGGCGAGCCCGCCCGCGCGGTAGACGAGGTCCTGCGCGGCGAGCGAGGAGTGGCCCGCGCCGAAGGCGAAGAGCCGTCCGCCGTCGGCGACCGTGTCCGCGATCATCGTGCCCGCGGCCGCCATCGGCCCGTCCTCCTCGTCGCGGAGCCGCCGCAACAGCCCGATCGCGGCGTCGAGGAACTGACCGGCGGGCGTGCGGTCGCTCATGCGGCTCCCTTCGGGGCGGACCTGTCGCGGATCACCGTGCGGTCCGGACCGCTGCCGTGTCAATACGGTGCCCGGACGGCCGTTCTCCCGGTGGCCGGACCCCCGCGTTTCCGGGGCGCGGCCCGGTTGTCCGTCGTATGCGTAAGAATTGGGTATCGGGCCAGCGCACACGCCGGTGAGTCGTCCAGCCTTCCGGCAGAGCCAATCCGCAGATCTCATCAAGGGGCAAGTATGTCCGGACTGATCGACACCACGGAGATGTATCTCCGCACCATCCTCGAGCTGGAGGAGGAAGGTGTGGTCCCCATGCGCGCCCGGATCGCCGAGCGGCTCGACCAGAGCGGGCCGACGGTCAGCCAGACGGTGGCCCGGATGGAGCGCGACGGCCTGGTGTCCGTCGCCCCGGACCGCCATCTGGAGCTCACGGAGGAGGGCCGCCGGCTGGCCACCCGCGTGATGCGCAAGCACCGCCTCGCCGAGTGTCTCCTGGTCGACGTGATCGGTCTGGAGTGGGAGCAGGTGCACGCCGAGGCGTGCCGCTGGGAGCACGTGATGAGCGAGGCCGTCGAGCGCCGCGTCCTGGAGCTGCTGCGGCACCCGACCGAGTCGCCGTACGGCAACCCGATCCCGGGGCTGGAGGAGCTGGGCGAGACCGACGGCGCCGTCCCGTTCCTCGACGAGGGCATGGTGTCGCTGGCCGACCTCGACCCGGGCGCCGAGGGCAAGACGGTCGTGGTGCGCCGGATCGGCGAGCCGATCCAGACGGACGCGCAGCTGATGTACTCGCTGCGCCGGGCGGGTGTGCAGCCCGGTTCGGTGGTGAGCGTGACGGAGTCCGCGGGCGGCGTGCTGGTGGGCAGCAGCGGCGAGGCGGCGGAGCTGGAGGCGGAGGTCGCCTCGCACGTCTTCGTCGCCAAGCCCTGACGCCGCCAAGCCCTGACGCCGGCCGCCTGCGGGGGGAACGGCCGGGGCCGTGACCGGTGGGGCGAGCGGTTCACGCCCGCCGGTCGGGAACGCGCCGGATCCGGCACCGCCGCGTCCTCGTTGCGCCGAATCGCAGCGGTCGCCGGGCCGACGTGCGAGGCTGTCGCGTGAGGCATATGACCTGAGGGGTTCTTGGCCCGGCGACGCGGACGCCGCCCGGGCCGGGGAGGGGCGGGACGATGTGCCGTGACCACGTGAGGAGCCCCGGCGCCGCACGGCGCCGGGGCCTGTCCTCCCCTGTGCTGACCCGGAGCCCCGAGCTCTCAGGGTCATTCCCCTCGGACCGATTTCCCCGAGCGGTCCGCCTCCCGCTGAAGATCTCCCCCGGGCCACGGCGGTCAAATCCCGAGCGGGGTCACTCGAACGAGGGGTGTTGGCGGGCAAAAGGGCATTCTCGAATACTCATTCGATAACGTGCGGCAATGGCAACAGGCAGAGGCCGGCGGCCGGCGCGAGCCGGGGCGCCGGCGGCAGGCAGCGGGCAGGCAGCGAGCTTGGGGGGTGCCAGGACCATGGCGCGACGCATCGACGTGACGGGGGCGGACGGCGTACGCCTGGCCGCCTGGGAGTTCGGCGACCCGGCCAAGGCCGGACCCGGCCCCGAGGGAGGGACCGCGCCGGACGCGCCCGGCGTGCTGTTACTGCACGGCCTGATGGGCCGCGCCTCGCACTGGGCGCCCACCGCCCGCCGGCTCTCCGCGCGGCACCGGGCGGTCGCCCTCGACCAGCGCGGCCACGGCCGCAGTGACAAGCCCCCGGAGGGCGCCTTCAGCCGCGACGCCTACGTCGACGACGCCGAGGCCGCCCTCGAACAGCTCGGCCTCGGCCCCGCCGTCCTGATCGGCCACGCGATGGGCGCGCTGACCGCCTGGCAGCTGGCCGCCAAACGCCCCGACCTGGTCCGTGGCCTGGTCATCTGCGACATGCGGGCCTCCGCCCTCGGGGGCGCCTCGCAGCGCGAGTGGGCGGAGTGGTTCACGTCCTGGCCGGTCCCCTTCGCCACCCTCGCCGACGTACGGAAGTGGTTCGGCGAGGACGACCCCTGGGTGGAGCGGCCCAATCCGGCCCGGGGCGAGTTCTACGTCGAGGTGATGGCCGAGTCCTCCGACGGCTGGCGCCCCGTCTTCGACCCCGACCAGATGCTCCGCTCCCGCGAGACCTGGGTCCACGACGCCCACTGGGAGGAGCTGGCCCAGGTCCGCTGCCCCGCCCTGGTGGTCCGCGGCCTGGACGGCGAACTGGGCCGCGCCGAGGCCCAGGAGATGGTCCGCGTCCTCCCCCGCGGCCAGTACGCCGAGGTCGCCGACGCCGGCCACCTCGTCCACTACGACCAGCCCGAAGCCTGGCTCGCCGCCATCGAACCCTTCCTGGCCTCCCTCGACGCGGCGTGAGGCCGGCGAGGGCCGGCGGTGACGCCCGGGGAGGGGCCACGGTACGCCGCGGTGGCCGCCGCCGGTCTTGACCGGGCCGGCCGGGGGCCGTCCCGCACCAGGACCGCCCCGGCCCGCCGGAGCCCGCGGGGGACGGCGTCGCCCGGCGTGCGCGGGCTCCCCGCCCACCCCTTGCCGACGGCCGTGACGATCCCCGGGAGGCGGGCCGCCGTCCGGGGCGCGGCGAGGCGGAGGCCGCCCGGGCCGAGCACGTCGAGCAGTCGGGCGGCCCGCTTGTCGGCCTCCTCGCCGGACAGTCCGCGCGACCGGCCGGCGCAGGCGAGCGGTTCACGCCCCGACAGCCGCTCGAAGGGGCGAAGTCCCTCCCGGAAGACGCCGATCCGGGCCCTCACCTGCACCGGGCCGCGCCACACGTCGTGGCCGGCGATCTCGCCGGCGCCCTGGTCCGGGCGCAGCAGCCCCGTCACCAGGGACAGGGCGGTCGTCCTCCCGGCGCCGTTCGGCCCGGCCGGGCCGACGAACCGCCCCGCGGGCGGCTCCAGGTCGATCCCGCCGACGGCGACCTGCTCCCCGGACCGCTTCCACAACCCCTGCGCGCGTACGGCGACAGCCCCCACCACGTCTTCCTCCGTCGCCCGGAGCCTACGGGGAGACCAACGCGGCACGCGGACCCGGGGAGTGAGGCTTCGTCACCGGTTCTGGCCGCAGGCGTACGCGAGCGCCGGCACCAGCTCCTCCGCGTCCGGCAGCCAGCGGTTCTCCTGGGTCGGCCGGCGGACCCACTGCACGGCGCCGTGGCGCCCGACCCGGGTCGGCGGCGCGGTCACGTACGCCCCCTCGCCCAGGACGGCCAGATCGAGCGACGACGCCATCCAGCCCAGCGCGCGCAGCAGATCCGGGAGCTTCGCCGCCGCTCCGGGCAGCACGAAGAACTCCGTGCGCCGGTGCGGCGTCCGGGTCACCGGGCCGGGCGTGAGGCTCATCCGCTCCATCCGCGCCAGCGCCAGGAGACCGGCCGTCTCCGGCACGGAGATCGCGTCGAAGGCACGCCCGGTGGGCAGCAGGATCGAGGCGCCGGGCCGCTGCTGCCACATCCGGCGCGCGGCGCCGGCACTCCCGGTCGCCCGGTCCGCCCAGTCGGGTCCCGCCGGGTGCGCGCCGGGGGCGGAACACGCCGCGTCACCGCACGAGCAGGCGTGCATCCCGTCGACGACCTCGGTCCAGGTGCCCGGCACCACGTCCCAGTGGCGCTCCTCGGCATAGCGCACGGCGGTCTCCAGCAGCGATTCCCCGCGCTGCGTCGGGATCTGTACGGCGTCGGCGCCCGCGATCGTCTCTTCCACGATGAACACAACTACTCCCGTCACCAGGGGTTACGCCCTGTCGAATGCGCGGGGGAGGGGCACCGGACCCGTGTCCGGGGCGCATGGGTGCATCCATGGGGGCGCGCGGGAGGATCCGCCACCGCGACGGGGTAACCAGGAGGGGGGTCGGCAACCGTCGATACCCCGGCAATTCTCACATGTCCCGCATTGTCGGTATCTCGACGGGGCATTGATCCTCCCGGCCGGACGTCTCGCCGGGACGACGTGAGACGTACGGCCGCGGACAACACGTCAACCCGGTGCGTGGGCAGGCACCGCAGCCTCAGGGGGTACGCCATGGCCGCAAGGCCGCTCGTCGCCCGGCAGCCGAACGAACGGCTGCAGGCGCTCATCCAGGAAGCCGGATGCTCCAACGCCGGACTGGCCCGCAGGGTCAACATGTGCGGCGCGGAGCACGGCCTCGACCTGCGCTACGACAAGACGTCGGTGGCCCGCTGGCTGCGCGGACAGCAGCCGCGGGGCCGGGCGCCGGCCGTCATCGCGGAGGCGCTGGGCCGCAAGCTGGGCCGCACGGTGACGATCGACGAGATCGGCATGGCCAACGGCAAGAACCTCGCGTCGGGGGTGGGTCTCCAGTTCTCGCCGACGGTACTGGGCGCCATCGAGCAGGTCTGCGAGCTGTGGCGCAGCGACGTGGGGCGGCGGGACTTCCTGTCCGGGTCGTCCGTCGCCGCCTCCGCGCTGGTGGAGCCCAGCCGGGACTGGCTGATCTCCGCGCCCGACGGCCAGGTCGCGCGCTCCACCGGGCCGCGCGTGGGCCAGTCGGACGTGGCGGCGGTGCGGTCCATGACGGAGGCGCTGGTCGCGCTGGACCACCAGTACGGCAGCGGGCACGTCCGCCCGGTCGCGGTGCACTACCTCAACAGCGTGGTCTCGGGGATGCTGGCGGGGTCGTACCGCGAGGCGGTGGGGCGCGACCTGTTCGCCGCCGTCGCCCGACTGACCGAACTGGCCGGGTACATGGCCGTCGACACCGGCCAACCGGGCCTGGCCCAGCGGTACTACATCCAGGCGCTGCGGCTCGCGCAGGCCGCCGGGGACCGCGGCTACGGCGGGTACGTGCTCGCCGCGTCCATGAGCCACCTCGCCGCCCAGCTCGGAAACCCGCGCGAGATCGCCCAGTTGGCGCGCGCGGCGCAGGAGGGCACGCGGGGGCGCGTGACACCCCGCGCCGAGGCGATGTTCCTCGCGGCCGAGGCCCGCGGGCACGCGCTGATGGGCGACGCCCAGGCCGCGCACACCGCAGCGGGGCGTGCCGTGAGCGCCCTGGAGGCCGCCGACCCGGGCTCGGGCGACGACCCGCCGTGGATCGCGCACTTCGACGAGGCGTACCTGGCCGACGAGTTGGCGCACTGCCACCGCGACCTCGGCCAGGCGGAGGCCGCCGTACGGTGCGCGCAGGAGTCGCTGGACGGCCACCCGCCCACACGCGCGCGGCGCCGGGCCATCGGCCATGTGCTGCTCGCCACCGCGCAGGTGCAGCAGCGCGAGATCGAACAGGCCTGTGCCACGGGCCTGAAGGCGGCCGAACTGCTCGGCAAGCTGCGCTCCGACCGGGGCGCGGAGTACCTGGAGGACCTCCAGCAACGCCTCGAGCCGTACCGGGAGGAGCCGGTGGTACGGGAGTTCGGGGCGCGGATGGAGCTCCAGACGGCGGCGTGACGTTCGCGACACCGCGTGCGGCACGGGAGGCGGGCGGGGCGGAGGGGACGTGATCAGCGTGTGGTGACCAGGTTCTGTTACCGCGCTCACAGGGCAGGAGGCCGGGTTCTGTGCTGCGTGGCACGGGGCTCCGGGGACCCGGTAGCGTGAGCCGACGATTCACAAGGTCCCCCATTGGTAGGAGTCCCGGTGACGCAGAGTGGACAGGGCGAGGAGCCCTCGGCGCCCCCCGCGCGCGAAGGCATCGTGCTGCCCTCGGACGGTGGTGAGCCCCTGCTGCCGGGCCTGACGTCCGGTCCGGTCGCGCCCGGCGGCACGGGCGGTCCGTCCGCCGGCGGGTTCCCCGCCTCGGCGCCGCCCGGCGGCCGGACCTGGGGGACCTCCTGGGGCCCCGACCAGCAGGCCGCCGCCCCCTCCGCGGGCCAGGGGTGGCCGTCCGCGGACGACGGGCAGTGGCAGCAGCAGCCGCCCTCCTGGGACGCCGGAAGCCGGCCGCAGGGCGGCCCCGGCCCGCTGCCGCCCGAGGGCGCCCCGCCCCAGGGCGGCTACCCGCCCGCGCACGGCGGGCACGACGCCTACGGCCGGGGCGGCGCGCCCGCCGGGCAGCAGGGCCCCGGCTACGGCCACACCGGCACCGACGGCTACGGCCAGGCCGCCTCAGGCGCCGCCGCGTACGGCGGGCACGCCGCGGGCGGCCCGCTGCCTCCGCAGCACAGCTACGGCGCCCCCGGCGGCGGGTACGGCTACCCGCCCGCCCACGGCGCTCCGCTGCCGCCGCCCGCGCCCGGCGTGGACGAGGGCGCCACGCAGCTCATCCCCCCGGTCCCGGCGGGCGGAGCCGACGAGGGCGCGACCCAGTACATCCCCCCGGTCCCGGCGGGCGGAGCCGACGAGGGCGCGACCCAGTACATACCCCCGGTCGCCCCGGGCGCGCTGCCGCCCGAGATGCCCGCCGCGCACGACGCGGAGGCCACCCGCGACCTCGGCATCGCCCAGCAGCCGGCCGGCCCGGGGCCGTTTCCGCGGCCCGGCGCCCCGGACGCCGAGCCCACCCAGTTCATCGCCCCGGTCACCGACCAGGGGCCGCCGCAGCCGTACGGCGCCGCGCCCGGTGACGCCGGCCGGCAGCCGCCCGCCGAGTTCGACAACCTCTTCCGCAACGACGACGGCGCGGCGGGCGCCACCCAGCAGATGCCGCGCGTGGACTACGGCCCTCCCGCCCGGACCGACCGCACCCCGCCCGGACCGCCCGCCCCGCCCGGCGCGGGCCGCGGGGGCCACGGCGGACGCGGCGGTGGCGGCGGCAACGGCGGCCCCCGCTGGCCGCTGATCGCCGCGGTCGGCGTCGGCCTCGCCGTCGTCGGCGTCGGCGCGGGCGCCCTGCTCGGCAGCGGCGGCAAGGACGACGACGGCGGCACGAACCAGCCGGTCTCCGCCACCGCGCCCGCGAGCGTGGAGGCCTCCCCCTCGCCGACCGTCGACCCGGCCCGCGAGCAGGCCGTCGAGCTGGACAAGCTGCTGGCGCACAGCGGCGACAGCCGCAGCACCGTGATCAGCGCGGTGGAGGACGTGAAGGCGTGCCGCGACCTCGGCAAGGCCGCCTCCGACCTGCGGGAGGCCGCCAAGCAGCGGAACCAGCTGGTGACCGACCTGTCCCAGCTCCCCGTGGACAAGCTGCCCCAGCACGAGGCGCTGACCGAGGCGCTGCGGGAGGCGTGGAAGGCGTCCGCCTCGGCCGACGACCACTACGCGCGCTGGGCGGACCAGACCAAGGGCAAGAAGGGCTGCAAGAAGGGGCAGGCGCGCAGCACGGGGGAGACCGAGGCGGGGAACCGTGCGAGTGGGACCGCCACCGAGCAGAAGAAGAAGGCCGCGAAGCTGTGGAACGGGATCGCCCGGCAGTACGGGCTGACCGAGCGGACTCCCACGCAGTTGTGAGGGGTGGGTCCGCCCGAGGGCGGGCGCTCCTACAGGGCTGCTTCCTTCAACGTGGACGTCACGTCCGTGAAGCCGTCCACGGCTGAGACGAGGCGGCCCCCCTCGACCACCTGGAGGGTGACGTTCGCGTTGACCAGGCGGGGGAGGCCGACCGCGGCGAGGGCGTCCTGGAACGCCCAGCGCAGGGTGGGGGTGAGGTTGCCGGTGGTGACCTTCAGACCGCCGTCCAGCGCGCCGGTCACGGCGTCCGCGCTGACCTCCCCGTCCCCGAGCGACTCCACGGCCTGGCGGAACACGGTGTAGGCGATCCAGGTCGTCTGCACCCCGGCGTCCGCCGGGTCGATCCGGTTGTCGCCGAACGCCTCCGCCCGGACGACCTCCTTCATCGGGTCCCAGCGCGCGTCCCCCGCCTCCGGGTACCAGCCGGTGACGTACGCCCCCTCGTACGGTCCCGACGCCCCGCCGGAGGCGTCCAGCACCGTCTGGTCGACGCTGCCCAGCACGGTCGCGGTGCGCACCTCGGGGTGCTCGCCGCGGGCCCGCCGGAAGGAGTCCATGAAGGTGCCGGTGCGGTCGCCGAGCGCCGGCACCACGCAGCCCTTCTCCCCGGTGTCGGTGGCGGCGTGTTCCAGCGCCCGCTCGGCGGCGTCGCCGTAGGAGGTCGCGGCCTCGGCGGCGCGCAGGTCGCCGGCCGGGTCGTGGCCGCCCGCCGTGAGGCCGGAGTCCAGCAGCGGCGGGAGCTGGTCGCCCGCGATGGTGTCCGGCCGGACCAGGGCGACCGGCCCGCACACGTCGGCGAGGGTGCGGCCGAGCCCGGCGAGCAAGGCGGGCTGCCCGCCGTTCACGGGGTAGGACAGCGGGCTGGTGAACTCGTCGTGGGTGATGCCGTAGCCGCCGATGTACGGGATGCCGGCGGCCTCCAGCGTGGGCAGGAAGGCGTCGCCGTGCTGGCTGTAGGAGCCGACCACGGCGACGGCGTTCTCCGCCACCGCGCGCCGGGCGCAGCGCGCCGCGGCCACCGCGTCGTCGCGTTCGTTGCAGGTCAGCACCTCCAGCGTGCGGCCGTTGAGGCCGCCGCGGGCGTTCACCCAGCGGCCGTAGGCCTCGGCGAACGCGGGTATGCCGGGTTTGTTGGTGGCGCCGGTGCCCTCGGGCGCCCACGTCATCACGGTGATCGTGTCGTCCCCGGAGCCCCCCGTGACGCCGGGGACGACCCCGCAGCCGGCGACCAGCGCGGCGCACGCCGCCAGCGCGCCCGCGGCCAGGACGCCGGCGCGGGCGGGCCGGACGAAGGGGCGGGGGAGGACGGTGCTGGGGGTGCGTCGCCTGCCGGTCATGCCCCCGCACCCTTCCCTCACACGGCTAACCGTGACGTGACGCTCGGTCGACGAGGGGCGACGCGGAGGTGAATTGCGGGGGTCCGTCCGGCGCGTGCGAGGTGGAAACGTACGATCGACGACCGTGCAAGGTTCGGAGAACTCTTCCCGTCGCGGCCGTCGCTCCTCCACCATGGGCGGCATGCCGCTCAACGACATGCCGTGGTGGCGCTGGCGCAGCAATGTGCGCTCCGCGCTGCACATGCTCTCCGACCCCGTCTTCCAGCGGGACGTCTGGCTGGCCGGGGTCCCCGGCTACGGGGACGTCACCGACGCCGTGTACCGGCTGGTCGAGGACACCTGGCTGGACAACTGGTCCGCGGAGAAGTACGTCGGCACGATCTTCCGCGACTCCCAGGAGGCCGCGCTCGTCGACACCGCCGTGCTGCGCGTGCTGCGGATCATGCACCAGGTCGGCCCGGACGCCCCGGTCGCCGCGTACCTGGAGCACGAGGGCTGGCCGGAGGCGGTGCGCGCGGCGCGCGACGCGCACGTACGGATGGCGGCGAGCGACGGCGACGACCCGGACGCGCCGCCCAGCACGCTCGAGGTGCTGCGCATCCTGACCCGTTCCGCGTAGCGGGACGACCGGCCGGACGCCGGTCCGTGTGTGCGACCCTTTTCCCATGAGCGAGCAGTCCACCCGAGCCGCGGCCCCGGCCGACCAGTACGTCCTCACCCTGTTCTGCCCCGACAAGCAGGGCATCGTGCACGCCGTGTCCAGCTACCTGTTCATGACCGGCTGCAACATCGAGGACAGCCAGCAGTTCGGCGACCACGACACGGGTCTGTTCTTCATGCGCGTCCACTTCTCCGCCGAGGCCCCGGTCACGGTGGACAAGCTGCGGGCGAGCTTCGCGGCGATCGGCGACTCCTTCCAGATGGAGTGGCAGATCAACCGGGCCGACGAGAAGATGCGCATCCTGCTGATGGTCAGCAGGTTCGGGCACTGCCTGAACGACCTGCTGTTCCGGGCGCGGACCGGTGCGCTGCCCGTGGAGATCGCCGGAGTGGTGTCCAACCACACCGACTTCGCCGAGCTGGTGGCCTCCTACAACGTCCCCTTCCACCACATCCCGGTGACCAGGGACACCAAGCCGGAGGCGGAGGCGCGGCTGCTGGAGATCGTGCGCGAGGAGGACGTCGAGCTCGTCGTCCTCGCCCGCTACATGCAGGTGCTCTCCGACGACCTGTGCAAGCAGCTCTCGGGGCGGATCATCAACATCCACCACTCCTTCCTGCCGAGCTTCAAGGGCGCGAAGCCGTATCACCAGGCGCACGCGCGGGGTGTGAAGCTGATCGGGGCGACGGCGCACTACGTCACCGCCGATCTCGACGAGGGGCCGATCATCGAGCAGGAGGTCGAGCGGGTGTCGCACGACGTCACCCCCGACCAGCTGGTCGCCATCGGGCGGGACGTGGAGTGCCAGGCGCTGGCGCGGGCGGTGAAGTGGCATGCGGAGCGGAGGATCCTGCTGAACGGCCGCAGGACGGTCGTCTTCGCCTAGAGGGCGGGTTGCCCCGGTTCCGCCGACGGCCCTCGACGCACCCGCGGGTGCGGCTACATCCTGCTCATGCTCGCCGCGGCCAGCAGCACGTCCCTGATCGCCTCGCGGTCCCCCTCCTGCCCGGCCGCCGCCTCAGGCGGCGGCAGATGCCCCGCCGCCAGCCGGCAGAACTCCGCCCCGTCCAGGGCGACATGAGCCACTTCGTGTTCGGCGGACCCCTTCGCCGCCGGCGAGTCCAGCGGGATCAGCCACTCCCCGCCGCCGGACCCCTCGATCTCCAGCCGCAGGCTGCGCCCCGGCTCCCCGGCCGCGACCAGGCGGCGTTCCACGGGCGCGGCCAGCCCGTGGCGCCGGCGGTGCTCCAGCACCAGGGGCAGCATCCGGGCCGCGAGGTCCACCATGTCGTGCAGGTGCTGCCCGGAGGGCGGGTCGTAGGGGTAGTCCACCGCCTCGGCGATGTCCTCCGCGTGCACCCAGCACTCGAAGGCCCGGTCCAGCATGGCGTCGTGCAGCGGCAGCGCGTAGTCGCCGTAGGGGACGGTCATGCGGCCGGTGCCGCTGCCGGTGAAGGAGACCGTGCGGATCAGCCGGTGGCTCTGTTCCCGCCAGGGGCCGCGGACGGCCCGGGTGGGCGGGAAGCGGGCGGCCCGCCAGTAGGCCTCCGTGCGGTCCGAGGGGGTGGGGCGCTCGGGCCGGACGTCGCCGAGCGGGTCCTCCAGGCCCAGGGCGACCGCGACCAGTCCGTCGACGGTCAGCAGGTGGGCGATGGCCCCGGCGACGGTGGTGCGGCGGCTGCTCGCCTCGTCGCCCTCGTACCAGCGCAGCCGCACCGGGGCGTGCCACTCGTTGTCCCCGAAGTCCTGGAGCAGCGCGTCGAGCCGGGCCGTCTCGGCGTCGTAGGCGGCGGCCCACTCGGGGACCGGGACGCGCGGCGGGCGCCGCTCCAGGCAGGTCTCCAGGACGTGGGCGCGCAGCGCCGGGTCGAGGTCGAGGCTCTCGGGGCGCTGGAGCAGGCCGACCGCCTCGCGCAGCCGCAGTGCCTCGTCCGCGCAGGGCCCGCAGACGCCGAGGTGCGCCTCGACGGCCCGGGCCTCGGCGGGCGCGCAGGCGGCCAGGGCCCAGGCGCCCAGCAGTGACTTCAGCACATGGTGCTCCGGGCCCGGGGGCGGGCCGTCCGGCCCGGGGGCGAGGGGCGCGCGGCGGTCGTACGGCCCGGGGCGCCCGTTCACGCGGCCCCTCCGATTCCGGGCGGCGCGCCCGGCGTCCCGGTGTCGTGGGCGGTGGCCAGCAACTGGAGGCCGAGGCGCAGCCGGCGGCGGGCCTCCTCGTCGGTGACGCCGAGGGCGGCGGCGGTCCGGCGGTAGTCCCGGCGCTGGAAGTAGGCCAGTTCCAGCGCGGCCCGCAGCGGGGCGGGCATGGACTGGACGATGTAGTCGGCGCGGGCGGCGACCGTGGCGTGCCGGACCTTGCGCTCCAGGTCCTCGGTGGTGCCGGGGCCGCCCAGGGCGAGCGCGGCGGTCTCGGTGGTGCGCAGCCGCTGTACGGCCAGCCGGTTGGTCAGGGCGGCGAGCCAGCTGCGCAGCGGGCCCTGCCGGGGGTCGTAGGAGTCGGGGTGCTGCCAGACGTGGGCGAAGACGTCGCGGGTGACGGTGTCGGCCGCGTGTTCGTCGCCGAGGACGCGATGGGCGAGGCCGTGCACCAGGGAGGCGAAGCGGTCGTAGAGCTCGCCGAGGGCGGCGGCCTCCCCGCGGGCGAGCCGCTGCTGCATCGTGCGGTCCCAGCGGGGCGGTACGTCCCTTTTCGGCATGCGGCCCCTCACCCCCTGTTCGTCCCCCGGGCCCCGGGGTGGTCGGTGCCCGGGGCCGGTGCGTGACCGGCGATGCCACGAATGTAGTCGCCATGGGGGCGCATGCACGCCCCTTTGCAGCAAAGCGCGCCCCTCGCGGGGGCTTCCGTGGTAGAGGGCCGCCCGCGCAGGTCGCACGGTGTGCGCCTCATGTCTGCCCCACCGGAGGGCGATCGGAACCGATCGAATCGGATCGATTGCGACTATTACCAGCCTTCTCTGTTCGGTAACCGTTTTTGGGGCCGCGTTTCGGGGAACGGCCGGTGGGCAGCCGCGCAGCAAGGAAGCGTAGGCATTGCTTCCGTTCGGCGAGCGAGGGGCGTGGTGGTGACCTTCACAGTGACCGGCCAGGAGAACGGCGCATGGGCCGTCCTCCGGGTCTCCGGCGAGCTGGACCTGGCGACGTCCCCGGTGCTGCGGCAGCGGGTGCACGACGCCGTGGCCGAGGGGCGGCACCGGCTCGTCCTCGACCTCTCCGAGGTGTGGTTCTGCGACTCCAGCGGGGTGGGGGTGCTCATAGCCTCCCGCCGGCTGCTGCGCTCCTGCCAGGGCCGGCTGCGGCTGATCCTGCCCGCGCGCGGCGCCGCCGACGGCAGCCACGTCAACAAGGTGCTCGGCGCCCTCGGGGTGCGCCGCCTGTTCGAGATCCACCCGGACGTGCCGTCCGCCGTCGACGAGGACGCCCGCCCGCTCCCGGCCTGACCCCGCGCACGCTCCCCCGCCCGAGCGCGTGACGGCCTCCTGACACGTGTCACACGTGTGTCCCGGTGTTCCCCCGGTCCTGGTGCGAGCGCCCTTTCCGGCTCCCCCGCGCCCCCGCACCGCGTACGCTCCCAGCGAGACGACCCTCCGACCTAAGGCGGCCTGAGAAAAGACATGGTCACCAGCGAGTACGAGCGCAGGATCGCGGCCCGCTTCGCCGGCTTCGACCAGGACGGCAACGGTTACATCGACCGCGAGGACTTCAACGCGGCGGCCAAGGCGCTGCTCGCCGCATTCGACACGGCGGCCCGCTCCGACCGGGGCCAGGCCCTGTACGCCGGGGCCGAGGCGTTCTGGCAGGGCATGGCCGGCATCGCCGACCGGGACGGCGACCAGCGCATCACCCGCGAGGAGTTCGTGAACGGCGCGCTCAAGCGGCTGCGGGACAACCCGGAGCGGTTCGCCGAGATCGCCCGCCCCTTCCTGCACGCGGCGCTCGCCGTCGCCGGCGCCGCCCCGGACGGCGCCGTCGGCGTGGCGGACACCGCGCGCGTGCTCCAGGTGCTGGGCGTCGACGGGGAGCTCGCCGGGGAGGCCGCCGCGAAGCTGGACACGGACGGGGACGGCCGGATCGGCGAGGAGGAGATCGTCTCCGCGTTCGCCCGCTACTTCACCGTCCCCGAGTGACGCGCCGCGCGTCCGTGTCACCGATCGTGGCATTGTCCTGATCACGGAGCGTCGGGGCCGGTTCGTACCCGGTGCGTTCCTCCGTCACGGCCCGCAGTCGGAGCGCGGCTCCGGTACCGTGTGCGGGATGCGAGTCGTCATGAGCGCACCGCGGCCGGGCCGCCCTCGGGGCGGCGGCCGGCCGGCCCGTTCCCGCGGCCCGCTCGCGGGGCGGGCGGGCCGTTCGCGGCGCTCCGTTCGACTCCCCGTGGCGAGCGTCGCACAGTATGCCGCACGGGTACTCCTTCGCGCTGGAATATGCCCGAAGCGCTTGTTGCGGTGACGGAACGTCAACCATGCTGGCCCACAAGGGAATCACGGTCCGTGATCCCTGTCCCGGCCGTCGTTCTGGCCATGCAGAGAATGGCTAGGATCGTGGCCCTCGTGAGGCGCGAGTCCAAGTGTCCGCCGGTTCGGATGGTGTGAGCGGTGCAGGTGCTTCAAGTGCAGCTGGAGATCCGGCCCGACCCCGCTGAGGTGGGGCGAGCCCGGCGCTGGGCCCGCTCGCGGCTGGCCGGAGCCGGCATAGGGGCCGACGAACCGCTGGCCGAGACGCTGATCCTGCTCGTCTCCGAGCTGGTCACCAACGCCGTCGTGCACACCGGCTGTCCGGCCGTCCTCAGACTCTCGCTGCCCGGGGCCGACGCGACCGAGGAGGTCGCCGTCCGCCTGGAGGTCGCCGACCGCAGCGACCGGGCGCCGGTGCCGCGCTGCGTGGGCGGCGAGGCGACCGGTGGACGCGGACTCGCCCTCGTCGACGGGCTGGCCGACCGCTGGGGCTGGAGCACCGAGGGCACCGGCAAGCGCATCTGGTGCGAACTCGACCGCTGCGGCCGGGCGTCCGGCGCCGCCCGCGCCTCCTGCGGCAGCGGCGTCGTGACGTACGACGGGCTGGCGTACGGGGCGGTCTGAGCACCACCCGCCGTACGGTTGCCGCGCCTTCGGGGAGGGACGGGCGCACAGGGGGACGGCGGTGCGGTGCCGCGCGTGATCCGGTGCGCCGGGCGTGCTCCCGTGCGCCGAGGCGGCGAAACGGGCGATTGCCGCAATCCGCCCACCGTCCGGCTGGACGGTGTTGACGCGCCGTGACCGGGTGATCACCCTGGTCGTCAGCGATTCGCCGCGAGGGGACGGCGAGGGCCCCGCGACGGGAGTCCTCGGCGAGTGTGGGTCGTGATCCGGCGCGTGCTCCCGGGGGTGGGGGACCTGGCGGGAGAGCCGGAGAGGAAGGGCGGTGCGGGGCTGTCGCGCTCGGGGCGAGCGGCGCCGCACCGCCGAGGGCCTGTCCACAGGCTGTGGACGGTCCGCGGGTGCCCGGCGGGACTCGGGGCGGCTGTCAGCTCCCGGCCGCTGCCGCCTCCCCGCGTTCCGCGCGGAACGTGCGGCGGTAGGCCGTGGGCGTCACGCCGAGGGCCGCCTGGAGGCGGGCCCGCAGGGACTGGGCCGTGCCGAAGCCCGCGTCCCGCGCCACCTGGTCCACGGTCAGATCGGTCGACTCCAGCAAGTACCGCGCCCGCTCCACCCGTTGACGGGTCAGCCACTGCCCCGGACTGACCCCGGTCTCCTCCCGGAAGCGGCGGGTGAAGGTGCGCACCGACATCGACTCCCGCTCGGCCATGTCGCGCAGCTGGATCGGCTCGTGCAGCCGGCCCAGCGCCCAGGCGCGGGCACCGCTGGTGGACGCCTGCTGCGGGTCGGGCACCGGCCGCTGGATGTACTGCGCCTGCCCGCCGTCGCGGTACGGCGGCACCACCGTGCGCCGGGCCACGTCGTTGGCGACGGCGGCGCCGTGGTCGCACCGCACCATGTGCAGGCACAGGTCGATCCCGGCCGCCACGCCCGCCGAGGTGAGGATGTCGCCGTCGTCCACGAACAGCACGTCCGGGTCGACGTCGATCCGGGGGAACAGCCGCTGCAGCCGCTCCGCGTCGGCCCAGTGGGTGGTGGCGCGGCGCCCGTCGAGCCGGCCGGCGGCGGCGAGGACGTACACCCCGGTGCAGATGGAGGCGATGCGGGCGGCCGGCGGGATGCGGCCGAGGGCGTCGGCCAGTTCGTCCGTCAGCTCGCCCCGCTCGAAGACCGGGCCCCGCTCGTAGCAGGCGGGGACGATCACGGTGTCGGCGCCGGCCAGGGCCTCCGGGCCGTGGGGGACGTGGACGGTGAAGTCGGCGTCCGTCTCGACCGGGCCGGGCGGCCGGACCGAGCAGGTGAGCACCTCGTACAGCGGGCGCCCGTGCTCGTCCCGGGGGCGGCCGAACACACGGTGGGGGATGCCCAGCTCGAACGGCAGCAGCCCGTCGAGGGCGAGCACGACCACGCGGTGGGGCCGGCGGCCGGCGGGGGAGGACGGGAGTCCGGCCGTGTCCAGAGGCATGGCCCGATCCTAGCGAACGCTGTCCTTCGGGCCACTCGTTGAAGGGGACATGCCTCCCCGAAGCTGTACCGCGTGACCACGACCAGCAGGACCGCCGCCGCCGGGCCGCCCGCGAGCGGCCACAAGCCGAACCGCCTCCGGGTGCACCGGGCCTGGTTCGTCGCCGCCGTCACCTTCGTGACGATCATCGGCGCCGCCGCCTTCCGCGCCGTGCCGGGGCTGTTCATCGACCCGTTGAACGACGAGTTCGGCTGGTCGCGCGGCACCATCGGCGCCGCGGTCTCCGTCAACCTGGCGCTGTACGGCCTCACCGCCCCGTTCGCGGCGGCGCTGATGGACCGCTACGGCATCCGCCGGGTCGTCGCGGTCGCCCTGACCGTGATCGCGGTGGGGTCCGGCGCCACCGTGTGGATGACCGCCGCCTGGCAGCTGATGCTCTGCTGGGGCCTGCTGGTGGGCCTCGGCTCCGGCTCCATGGCGCTGGCCTTCGCCGCCACCGTCACCCACCGCTGGTTCACCGAGCGGCGCGGCCTGGTCAGCGGCATCCTCACCGCCGCGTCCGCCTCCGGGCAGCTGATCTTCCTGCCGCTGCTGTCATGGATCGTCGACCGGTACTCCTGGCGGCCCGCGGCGGTGACGGTGGCGCTCGCCGCGCTCGCGGTGGTGCCGTTCGTCTGGCTGCTGCTGCACGACCACCCCGCCGACGTGGGCCAGAAACCGTACGGGGCGAAGGAGTTCGTGCCCAGGCCGGCGCCCGTGCCCGGGGCCGCCCGGCGCACGCTGACGGTGCTCGCCTCGGCCGCCCGCACGGGCCCGTTCTGGCTGCTCGCCGGCACCTTCGCGATCTGCGGGGCCTCCACCAACGGGCTGATCCAGACCCACTTCGTGCCCGCCTCGCACGACCACGGCATGCCTGTCACCACCGCGGCGTCCCTGCTGGCCGTCATCGGCGTCTTCGACGTGGTCGGCACGGTGGCGTCCGGCTGGTTCACCGACCGTTTCGACGCGCGCCGGCTGCTCGCCGTCTACTACGCGCTGCGGGGCGTCTCCCTGCTCTTCCTGCCCCTGCTGCTCGCGCCCTCGGTGCACCCGCCGATGCTGCTGTTCATCGTCTTCTACGGCCTCGACTGGGTCGCCACCGTGCCGCCCACGCTCGCGCTGTGCCGGGAGCACTACGGCGACGACAGCCCCGTCGTGTTCGGCTGGGTCCTGGCGTCCCACCAGGTGGGCGCGGCGGTGGTCGCCTTCGTCGGCGGTCTCGCGCGGGACGCGTTCGGCACGTACGACGTGGTCTGGCTCGGGTCGGGGGCGCTGTGCGCGGCGGCGGCGCTGTTGGCGCTGGTGATCCGCGAGCGGCCGGCGGACCGCCCGGACGCGGTGGCCGTGGAGGCGGTGGACTGAACCGCACGCCCACGGTCCGGGGGCGGCGCGTCCGTGGGGTCAGGCGCCCGGCAGCCGGGACGCCTTGCCGCTGCGGGCGACCGCCCGGGCTATGCGCTGGGCGTCCAGGGCCATCTCCCTGAGGTTGCCGCTGATCGGGTTGGTGAAGCCGGTGAAGTACAGGTCCGGGGCGCCGGCCGGGGTGCGGGCGCCGTGGACCACGGGCCTGCCCCGGTCGTCCAGCACGCCGAGGCCGCCGACCAGGCCCTCCAGACCGCGTTCGTAGCCCGTGGCCGCGATCACCGCGTCCGGGGCGACGCGCTCGCCGTCGGCCAGCAGCACCTCGTCGTCCTCGAAGCCCTTCACGGCGGCGACCACCTCCACCCTGCCCTTGCGCACGGCGTCGACCAGACCGACGTCCTGCACCGGGATGGCGCCCTCCAGGACGCGGGAGTAGAGCCCGGCCTCCGGGCGGGGCAGGCCGTGCTCGGACAGGTCCGGCAGCGCGATCCGCGCCTGGAGCCGGCTGATCCGGTCGACCAGGCCCACCGGCAGCCGGCGCACCAGGATCCCGGAGTACTGCGCGGGCCAGCCCGCGGTCGAGCGGCGCACGATGTGCGGCGGGGTGCGCACCGCCAGCCGCACCCGGGAGGCGCCGCCCTCCGCCAGGTCCACGGCGATCTCGGCGCCCGTGTTGCCGGCCCCCACCACCAGCACGTCCCGCCCCGCGAACGGCTCGGCGTTGCGGTACTGCGACGCGTGCAGGAACTCCCCGCCGTAGGTGTCCCGGCCGGGCCAGCCGGGGACGCGCGGGGTGTGGTTGAAGCCGGTGGCGACGACGACCGCCGCGCCGGTCAGCTCACGCCCGCCGGTGGCGCGCAGCAGCCAGCCGGTGCCGTCGGGGGTGCGCTCGACGCGGGACACCTCGACACCGGTGACGATCTCCAGCCGGTGGTGCTCGGCGTACTTCTCCAGGTAGCGGACCACGTCGTCGCGGGACGGCCAGCGTCCGAAGCGGCGGGGCATCGGCAGGCCGGGCAGCGCCGACCGCCGCCGGGTGGTGTGCAGGTGCAGCCGGTCGTAGTGGCGGCGCCAGGAGTCGCCGACCCGCTCGGAACGCTCCAGGACGACGGCCCGCACCCCGCGGGCGCGCAGGGCGTACGCGACGGACAGTCCGCCGGGGCCGCCGCCGATGACGTGGACGGGGCGGTCCGCCCGGTGGGGCGCGGTGGGCTGCGCGGACGTGGTGGAGTCGGCCATGACCGCGAGCGTAATCCGGCAGCTGCTTGATGGGTCTCGGTCAAGACCGGAATTGGTTGCGGAATGATCACATGATTCCACCGCGATCGCGGGTTTGAATGCCCTCATGGTCTCTTCGCACCCACGCGCCCGGCTCCGCCCGCCGTCCGGACTCCGCGGCCACGGTCTGTTCCTGCGCCCCTGGGACCCGGAGTCCGCCGCCGACGCCGAGACCTGGCTGCGCGGCATCACCGACCCGGAGTTCCGGCGCTGGAACACCCCGCTCCGCCCGGTCACCGACCTCGCCGGCGCCCGTGAGTCGCTGCGCGCCCGCGCCGCGCAGACCGCGGACGGCGCGGGCGTCTCCTTCCACGTCGCCGACGCGGACAGCGGTACGGCGCTGGGCCACATCGGCGTCACCGAGATCCGCCCGGTGCTGCGCTGTGGCCGCGTCGGCTACTGGGTGCTGCCCGAGGCGCGCGGCCGGGGCGTGGCCACCCGCGCGCTGCTGCTCGCCGCGGGGTGGGCGCTGACCGACGGCGGCCTGCACCGCCTGGAACTGGAACACGCCGTCGGCCACACGGCCTCCTGCCGCATCGCGGAACGCTGCGGCTTCCTCCCGGAGGGCACACTCCGCGGCGCGATGTTCGCCGCCGGCCGCCACGACGCCTACCGGGACGCCCACCTCCACGCCCGCCTCGCCACGGACGCGGTTCCGCCGGGTCCGTGAGGCGGCCGGGCCGCGCGGGCCCGGGCCAGCCGGACCGGCCCGCTCACGGCCAGAGCAGCTCCCTGACCCAGCCCTCCTCCTCGCGGCGGTACCGCAGGCGGACGTGGCGGCGGTGGGGGTCGCCCTGGAAGAACTCCGTCTCGTCCGGGGCGAGGCGGTAGAGGGTCCAGGAGGGGGCCGGGGTGTCCGGGGCCCGGCGGGCCCGGGCCCAGGCGGCTTCGGAGGCGCGGGTGAGGTCCTCCGGGGAGGGGAGCACCGCGCTCTGGCGGCCGGTCAGGGCCGCGGCCAGGGCGCCGGTGGAGCGGGCGCGCAGGTCCGCCCGGGCCTCCTCGGGCGGGGCGGCCGACACGGGGCCCCGTACCCGGACCTGGCGGCCCAGGACCGGCCAGTAGAAGGCGAGGGCCGCGTACGGGCGGGCCGCGAGGTGTCCGCCCTTGCGGCTGTGCGCGTGCGTGGCGAACGACCAGCCGTCCTCGTCCGCGCCGTGCAGCATCACGATCCGTACGTCCGGCAGGCCCGCCGCGTCCGCCGTGGCCAGGGACATGGTGTGCGGCTCGGGCTGGCCGGCCGCCGCGGCCTGCGCCAGCCACCGCGCGAACAGCGGCAGCGGCTCGGCGGGGGCTCGCTCCGGATCGAAGGGACGCAGGTCGGTGACGGCCGGGTCCCACACCCGCAGGGACCGCAGCAGTGCGTGGAGGTCGGGTTCCATGGGGCGATTGTCGGCCCCCGGAGGCCCGGCGGCCGCCTCAGACGGACCCGAGGTCGGACGACACCCACCGTTCCGGCCGCATCCGTACGACGACCTGCTCGCCGTGGTTCTTCCACGCGAAGTCGACGTACCCCTCGACCTTCTCGGCCGGCAGGTAGCGCGCGGAGATCTCCCGCAGCTTCTCGACCGTCGCGGGGGAGGTGTCGGTGACCGGGCCCTCGACGGAGACGTAGCGGAGGGTCGGCTCGACGCGCTCCACCAGGAGGGAGAAGCGCCCCGCCGCCCGCAGCAGCCGGTTCTTGCGGGAGTGCAGGCCGGTGAGGATCCACACGTCCTCGCCGGGCGCGTACTGGTACCAGATCGGCACGGTCAGCGGGGCGCGGCCCCCGCCCGCGTCCACCGCGAACGCGGCCACACGCGGTTCGGACAGGAACTGTTCGCGCTCTTCACGGGTCAGGGCCATGGCGGTTCCTCCAGCGGCGTCTGCGGTCGGGGCGTGCGCCCGGGCGGCCTGTGGCCGGGCGGTACAACGCCGGCCGGGCGGGGACGTGTTCCGTGCGTCGCGCCCCGACCATCGGAACCGGACGGCCCCGCGGGACGCGACAGGCGGCGGTCCACCGGAGTGAACCGCCGCCCGGATGACAGGAAACGGCGAGGTCGCGTGCGGGGTGCGGGCCGCGGGCGCGGCTACTTGGCGGGCTTGCGCCCGGTGACCCCCAGGTGCACCAGCAGCGCCAGGTTCGGCTTGATCTCGGCCTGCTTGACGCCCCGCGAGGAGAAACCTTTCTGGTGCGAGGCCACGGCCGCCAGCATGGCGACCAGGGACCCGGCGACCGCGCCGGGGCTGACGTCCTTGTCGATCCGCCCCTTCGCCTGGAGCGCGGAGACGGACTCGGCGAGCGGGGTCTCCACCGCGCTGAGGACCTTCAGACGGATCTTGGAGAAACGTTTATCCCCCTCGGCGGCGCCCAGGTCCACCACGCGCAGGATCGCGTCGTTGCGCCGCCAGAACTCCAGGAAGCCGTCGACCAGTTCCTGCGCCGTCTGCCAGCCGGCCCGCCCGCTCCAGGAGCGGCCCTCGGCCAGCTCGCCCAGGGAGCCGCTCTCCGCGGCCATGGTCTCGGCGAGCTCCAGGACGGCGCCCTCGACGTCCGGGAAGTACTGGTAGAAGGTGGCCGGCGAGGTCCCTGCGCGACGGGCGACGTCGATGACCTTGACATCCCGGTACGGGGACGAGCTGAGCATCTCGCTGAGGCAGTCGAGCAGCTTCTGCCGGGTCTCCTGCCCACGCCGGCCGGCCACGCGGCCGTCGACGGTACGCACTTGTCCTGTCATGCCGTCAGCTTACCGACGGGGTGGGGGAGCGCGATTCGGCCGACTGCAAATGGGGTGCGAAGGCTTCACGATCCTGGTGTGCCTGGTCGGCGGCGTGCGGACGGCACGGCTACGTTGTCGGCATGGCCGAAAACAGGGCATCGGAGTACACGGAGGGCACCCCGTGCTGGGTGGACGCGCAACTGCCCGATCTGGAGGCGGGCAAGCGGTTCTACGGTGAGCTGTTCGGCTGGACCTTCGAGGGCCGGCCCACCGGGACGGTCCGGGCGCTGAAGGACGGCGACCCCGTCGCCTCCCTCGCGCACAAGACGGACGGGCGGCTGCCGACGGTGTGGACGGTGTCCTTCTTCACCCCGGACGCCGACGCGCTCTGCGCGCGGATCCGGGCGGCCGGCGGACAGGTGATCGCACCCCCGGCGCCGTTCGGCGACCTCGGCCGCACCGCGCTCGTCACCGACCCCGAGGGCGCGGTGTTCTCGCTGTGGGAGTCCGGGACCGCGGCCGGCTTCGGACGCCGCCACGAGCCGGGCGCCTTCGCCTGGGTCCAGCTCTACGCACGGGACACGCAGACGGCGAACGCCTTCTACGGCGACCTCTTCCACGAGGCCCTGTTCGGCGCGGACGCCGACCCCGACTTCGGGCGCGCGCCGGTCTCCGAGGTCTTCGCCCCCGAGATGCCGCCGCACCTCCTCGTCCACTTCGCGGTGCGGGAGCTGGAGCCCGCCCTGGAGAAGGTGACCCGGCTCGGCGGCCGGACGCAGGTGCCGCCCTTCGAGACCTCGTACGGGACGGCGGCCGTCGTCACCGACGATCAGGGGGCGTCCTTCGCGCTGCTGCGCCCCTGACCGTACGCTCGGTGCGCCGTCGCGGTCCGTCTCCCGTACACCGCACGGCCGTCCGTTCGATTCATATGTCAACCTGGACACCCGATTTGTCGGCCGGTTCGCACCAGGGGGCCCGGACAGGAAGAATCGGGGTGCGTGCCGCCACGGCGGTGCGGTGGTGAGACGCTGCACTACGGTCGCGCACAGGTGGTGGCGCGACGCGTACGGGGAGGTGGCAGGCAAGTGGTGGATCAGCTGACGCAGCACGATCCGCGGCGTATCGGGCCGTTCGAGGTGCTGGGACGGCTGGGAGCCGGCGGCATGGGGCTGGTCTATCTCGCGCGCTCGGCGTCCGGCCGGCGGGTGGCGATCAAGACGGTCCGGACCGAGCTGGCCGAGGACCAGCTCTTCCGGGTCCGCTTCACGCGCGAGGTGGAGGCGGCCCGCGCCGTCTCCGGCTTCTACACGGCGGCCGTCGTGGACGCCGACCCGCGCGCCGCCGTGCCGTGGCTGGCCACCGCGTACGTCCCCGCCCCCTCGCTCGAGGAGATAGTGAACGAGTGCGGGCCGCTGCCCGCGCAGGCCGTGCGCTGGCTCGCCGCGGGCGTCGCCGAGGCGCTCCAGTCGATCCACGGCGCGGGCCTGGTCCACCGCGACCTCAAGCCCTCCAACGTGCTGGTCGTCGAGGACGGCCCCCGCGTGATCGACTTCGGCATCGCCTCCGGGGTGTCCAACACCCGGCTCACGATGACCAACGTCGCCGTCGGCACCCCCGCCTACATGTCCCCGGAGCAGGCCAAGGACTCCCGCAGCGTCACCGGCGCGAGCGACGTCTTCTCCCTCGGCTCCATGCTGGTCTTCGCCGCCACCGGACACCCCCCGTTCCACGGCGCCAACCCCGTCGAGACGGTCTTCATGCTGCTGCGCGAGGGCCCGGACCTCGAGGGCCTGCCGGACGAGCTGCGGCCGCTCATCGAGTCGTGCATGCAGATGGACCCCACGGCCCGGCCCAACCCCGCCGACCTCCAGGCGCAGCTCGCCCCGCACCTGTTCGGCTCCGGCTCCGACGACAGCGGCACGGCATCGGCGTGGCTGCCCGAGCGGGCGGTCAGCCTGATCGAGGCGCGCCGCGGCGGCCGCCCCGCCAAGCCGCCGCAGAACAGCGGCCGCAGCGGGGGCGGCGCCGGCGCGCGTCCCCCCGTGCCGCCCCCGCCGCCGCACGACCCGGTCGTGCCGCCGCCCCCGTCGCGGCCGGCCCCCGTGGGCGCGCCCGGCACCGGGCCCGTCCGGCTGGCGGGCGCCGCGGTGCCCATCGGCCCCGGCCCGCGCGTCGCCGACACGCGCACGGCCGCCGTGCAGGTGCCCCCGCCCACCGCCGCCCTGGCCGCGACCTGGACGAAGTCCCGCCCCGACGTCAACGGCGCCGAGCCCGCCGCCGCGCCCCCGGCGCCCGCCGCCCTGCCGGAGCAGCCCGGCGGCTGGCGCCCGTGGCGGTTCCGTATGTCCAACGACGTGTGGGGCACGCCCGCCGTGGCCGGCGACCTGGTGTACGTCACCTCCTTCGAGGTGCACGCCCTGGACGTGGCCACCGGCCGGCGCCGCTTCAAGACGCGGGACGTCGCCTGGTCGATGGCGGTCGCCGACGGCCGCGTCCACGCCTCCGACGGCCCCACCCTCTACGCGCTCGACGCCCGCGAGGGCGGCGACCTGTGGCGGCTGAACACGGACGCCTGGGTGTACTCCCTCAAGGCCGACCGCGGCACCGTCCTCACCGGCACCCGCGGCGGCGGCGTGCAGGGCTGGGAGGCGTCCACCGGGCAGAAGCTGTGGGAAGTGACCGGCTGCCAGACCGACTTCGAGTCGCCGGAGGCGGGACCCGCCCTCCTCGACGGCACCGCCTACGTCTGGCAGGACGCCCGGCTGCGCGCCCTCGACGCCCGCACCGGCGAGGAGCGCTGGGCGTACCCGATCGGCGACGCGGCCTCCTGCGGCGGCGTCCCGGTCCGCCTCACCTCCGCGCCCGACGGCTACGTCTACGTCTGCGCCGGCACCCGGGTGGTCGCCCTGGAGGCGGCCTCCGGGCACGTCCGCTGGCACTTCGAGGCCCCGGCGGTCTTCCTGTGCCCGCCCGCCTTCGTGCCCGGCCCCGCGGTCACCGGCGGCGGGGTGTACCTCGCCGACTACCTCGGCACGGTCTACGCCCTGGACGCCACCGACGGCCGCGACCGCTGGCGCATCGCCACCGAGGCCCGCTCCTCGGTCGAGCCGGTGCTGGTCGCCGCCGGCCACGTCCACGTGGGCAGCGGCAAGGGCCTCTACACGCTGGACGCGGTCACCGGCACGCCCAAGTGGCGCTTCCAGTCCGGCGGCGACATCGTCGGCGCCCCCGCGGTCGCCGAGGGCCGCATCCACTTCGGCTCCAGCGACCACCTGCTGTACACGCTGAAGGCCGACGACGGGCGCCTGCGCTGGAAGCTCGCCACCGGCGGGGAGATCACCGGCTCGCCGGTGGTGCGGGACGGCGTGGTGTACGCGTGCAGCAAGGACCGCTGCGTGTACGCGCTGGACGCGGAGAAGGGGACGGGCACGGCGCGGACCGCGTGAGCCGTGCCGTCCCCCGCGTCACCGCGGGACGGCCGTCGCGCCGGCTGCGCGGAAGGGGCCCGGACGGCGGCCGCCGCGGCGGGGAGCGGCGGTGTCCGCCGCCCTCGGGGCCGACGCCGCGCCGCGTGCGGGACGGTCTCCAGGCAGTGACATGCCCGTGACACAAAGATCGCTAGCCTGAGAAGCATGACTTCTCGGGGGAAGACGCTCAAGCTCACCGCCGTCTCGGCGCTCGTCGTCCTCGCCCTCACCGGTTTCTCCACCGGCCGCGGGCACGGAGGCGGCAGCGGGGACGGCGACGGCGGCGGCTGCAGCAGTTCCGGCCAGAACCACGACGCGTCGGGCTCGGGCGGCGGCTCGCACCGCGACGACGACGATGACTACGACGACGGCGGCAGCGGCGGGTCCGGCGGGGCCGGCAACCCGGAGGCGTCGGCGTCCCCGGAGGACGCCACGGTGACGCTGGTCGACTGCGCGTCCGAGGAGACGCCCTACGCCACCGTCGAGGTCACCAACACCGACACGGTGGACGGCACCTTCTCGGTCACGGTGGTCTTCAAGGACACCGCCGGCGACGAACTCGTCAGCCGGACCGAGGAGGTCGCCGTCCCGGCGGGCGGGACCACGCCGGCCAGGGTCCCGGTGGACGACGCGGAGAGCGTCCCGCTGATCGACGCGTGCGACCTGGACTCCTTCGCCCCGGCGTCCTGACCCGGGGGCGCCCGGGAGGGACGACGTGAAGAGGGTCCGGCCGCGGTGTCGTACGACACCGCGGCCGGACCCTCTTCACGACCCGGCCGCGGCGGCTCCCCCTCCGCGCCGCCGGGACCGGCCCCCGTGCGGAGACCTACCGGCCGTCCCGGTCCAGGGCGGGCGGGGCCGGCGCGTGCTGGTCCAGCGTGGTGACCTCGCCGATGCTCGGCGGGGCGGGCGCGTGCTGGTCCAGCGTGGTGACCTCGGGGCCGTCCTTGCCCGGCGGGACCGGCGCGTGCTGGTCCTGCGTGGTGAACTCCGGCTCGTTCGTGGCTTCGCTCATGACGTGTGCTACCCCCAACAGGTGGACTGGGCCGTGCGGTCGAACGGCCCGCTCGGCGGTTCCCCCGAAGCCGCCGAGCGGCCGTTCCAGCGGGTCCCACCGTGGAGATGAGCCCCTCGGATCCGCCTGCCCCCCGACGCGACGCATCCGTCCCATGAGGGTGGCAGCCCGCCATAAACGTTCGATGAACGCCGCCGCAGGGGCCGCCGCCGGAGCCGCTGTCAGGCCGCCGACAGCCGGGCGAGCAGGTGGCGCACCTGGACGGCCTCGGCGGAGCCCGTCTCCTCGTACAGGGTCAGCGCCTCGCGCCAGCAGGCGCGCGCCCGGTCGCCCTGGCCGAGGGCGTCCAGCGCCCGGCCGAGCACGGTGAGGGCGTTGGCCCGCATCCAGTCGCCGCCGATGCAGCCCGTCGCCAGGGCCTGTTCGGCGTGGCGGGCGGCCCGCGCCGGGCGGCCGGCCCGCAGGTGCACCTCGGCGATGCGGTAGTGGGTGGTGCCCTCCCACAGCGACTGCCGGTTCTCCGCGAAGATGCACAGCGCCTCGTCGAGCTGGGCGAGCGCCTCCGAGGACCGTCCCGCCTGGCTGAGCACGATGCCGGAGGCGTAGCGGGCGTTCGCCAGCCGCATGGACATCCCCAGCTCGTCGTAGATCTCGACGCCCCGCCGGGCGAGTTCGACGGCCTCGCCGCTGCGGCCCATCGAGGCGAGGGTGCGGGAAAGGTTGCAGACGGCGCTGGCCTCGCCGGGCCGGTTGCCGTCGGCGCGGAAGGCGTCGATCGCGCGCAGGAAGCAGCCTTCGGCCTCCGCGTACCGCGCGGTGCACAGGGCGATGATGCCGAGCTGGTTCGGGGCGGTGCCGTTCGCCCACGGGTCGTCCGCGTCCCGCAGCAGCGCGTCCGCGCGCCTCGCCTCCTCGTCGGCGGCCTCGAACCGGCCCGCCTGGCTGAACACCTGGGCGACGGTGACCCGGGCCCGCACCTCGGCGCGCGCGTCCCCGAGGGCGGCCGCCGCCTCGCACGCGGCCCGCGCGGTCTTGCGGTACTGGCGGGAGTCCACCCCGGACTCCGCGAGGTCGATGGCCGCGACCAGCAGGTCCACGGCCCGGCGCACCATGGACGCGCCCAGCGACTGCTGCACGCACGCCAGCAGCGGCCCGGCCTCGCTGTGCAGCCAGTCCAGCGCCTTCGCCGCGCCGCTGAACTCCTCGCCCGCGGCACGGCCCTTCTCCAGGTGCGCCACGGTCCGGTCGCCCGGCCGCTCGATGCCGTACACCCGCACCGCCGTCGCCAGGTAGTAGTCCAGCAGCCGCGACCGGGCGGCCTCCCGCTCGGCGGGCGGCTGTTCGTCGCGTTCGGCGCATGCACGCGCGTAGAGCCGCAGCAGATCGTGGAAGCGGTAGCGGCCGGGGCACGCGGACTCCAGGAGGGACGTGTCGACGAGGGACTCCAGCAGGTCCTCCGTCTCAGCCGCCGGCAGGTCCAGCAGGGCGGCCGCGGCGGCCAGCGAGATGTCAGGGCCGTCGGCCAGGCCCAGCAGCCGGAACGCACGCGCCTGCGCCGCCTCCAGCGCGCCGTAGCCCAGTTCGAAGGTGGCCGCGACCGCCAGGTCGCCCGCCTGGAGCTCGTCCAGCCGGCGGCGTTCGTCGGCGAGCTTCGCCGCCAGGAAGGAGACCGTCCAGGTGCGGCGGGCGGCCAGCCGGGAGGCGGCGATGCGGATGGCCAGCGGCAGGAAGCCGCAGGCGGCCACCACGTCCAGGGCGGCCTCCCGCTCGGAGCGCACCCGCTCCTCACCGACGATCTTCGTGAAGAGCGCCAGCGCCTCCTCCGGCGCCATCACGTCCAGGTCGACCAGATGTGCCCCGGCCAGGTCCACCATCCGCACGCGGGAGGTCACCAGGGCCGCGCAGCCCGCCGTGCCCGGCAGCAGCGGCCGTACCTGCGCCGCGTCGCGCGCGTTGTCCAGCAGCACCAGCACCCGGCGGCCGTCCAGCACCGAGCGGTACAGCGCCGCCCGCTCCTCCAGGGAGTCAGGGATCGCCGAGTCAGCCGTGCCGAGGGCGCGCAGGAAGGAGCCGAGAACCGTCTCCGGCTCCGCGGCGCGCGCTCCGGCGCCCTGGAGGTCGACGTAGAGCTGGCCGTCGGGGAAGGCGTCGCGGGCGGCGTGCGCCACGTGCACGGCGAGGGTGGTCTTGCCGACGCCGCCGATGCCGGCGACGGCGGACACCGCCATCACCCGCGCCTCGTCGCCGGAGGCCGACGCCAGGACCCCGCCCAGCTCCCGTACGAAGGCCGCACGGCCGGTGAAGTCCGGCACGGTCGCCGGGAGCTGTGCCGGGCGCACCGGCGCGGGGTCCGGGTGGGGCAGCCGGGCGGGCGGTTCCACGAGGGCCGGGTCGGCCTCCAGGATGCGCTGCTGCAGCTCGCTCAGGCCCGGGCGCGGGTCGACGCCCAGCTCGTCGGCGAGCAGCCGGCGGGTGTCGGCGTACACGGCCAGCGCCTCCGCCTGGCGGCCGCTGCGGTACAGCGCCAGCATCAGCAGCTCGCGCAGCCGCTCCCGCAGCGGATGCGCGGCGGTCAGCGCGGTCAGCTCGGAGACGGCCTCCGCGTGGCAGCCCTGCTCCAGGTCCATGTCCAGCCGCGTCTCGAGCAGTTGCAGCCGCCACTCCTCCAGGCGGACGCGCTGCGCGTCGGCGTACGGGCCGGGCACCCCGGCCAGCGACTCGCCGTCCCACAGCGCCAGCGCCTGGTTGAGCAGGTCGCGGGCGCGGTACAGGTCGCCGGTGTTGCGGGCCTTCTCCGCCTCCGCGGCCAGCTCCTGGGCGGCCGCGAGGTCCAGCGCGCCCTCGCCGAGCCCGCGCACGGCGTAGCCGCCGGACTCGCTGACCAGGACGCCGGGGTCCAGCACCTTCCGCAGCCGGGACGCGTACGTGCGCACCGCGGCGAGCGCCTGGGAGGGCGGTTCCCCGCCCCACAGGGCGTCGATCAGCTCGGCGGCCGTGGCGGTGCGGCCCTCGCGCAGCAACAGGGCGGCCAGCAGGGCGCGTTGCTGTGGACTGCCGGTGGCGACCGGTACGCCGTCACGCCAGGCGCGCACCGGACCCAGCACACCGAACCGCAGCGCCACCGGCTCCGTCGGGGAGCCGGGACCCCGCTGCTCGGGTCCCCGCGGCACACCGTCCATGCAGTCCCCCTATGCATTCCGAGCAACTACGCCAGTTTGCCTTCTCCTGACGCGGGAGTCAGCCGTGCGAGACGCCGATCACACGGGGACCGGAGGGCCGCCACGGACTCCCCACATGTGCGACCTCACCCGTCCAGATCCACCCGGACCGTGAGCAGATCCGCCCCGATCGCCCGCACGGCGGCGCTGTTGAAGCGGGGGAGGGTGCGCAGCCGGGCGACGGGGTCGTCCTCGGGCAGCAGACGGGCGGTGCCCGTGTGCCAGCGGCCCCGGACGCGCACCCGCACCCGGGGGTCCGCCTTGATGTTCCGCACGTACTGCGAGCGTTCGCCGAACTCCGACACCAGCCAGAAGGTGTCGCCGACCCGGCGCCCGCCCACCGGCGTGGTGCGGGGCAGGCCGGAGACGCGGCCGGTGGTCTCCAGCAGGGTCTGGAACGGCATCCGGCGCAGCAGCGGGTTCCCCACGCGGCGCTGGAAGGCCGTGGCGACGCGGTACTTGCGTTCGGCGCGAGAAGTCATCGTGGCGCCGAGCCTACCGGCGGCCGAGGAAGACGGGGTTGGTGAAAGCGGCCAAGCTTCCGGGCAGCGGCCCGGCCGGGGCCCCGTGCCGCACCTCCGCGCGCACGTACGCGGCGTACGACGGCGTGGTCCGCCACTCGACGACGCCCTTCCCGCTCGCCGGCAGCGGCGCGGAGGTGTGCAGCACGCCCTGGTCGGTGACGAGCCGGACGGTGCGGCCGGGGGCGCCGGTGACCTCGAGGCGGACGGTCACCGGGGCGTCGTCCGGGACCCGCAGCCGCTCGCCGATCCCGGCGTGCTCGCCGCGCGGGCCGGACGCGGAGAAGGCCAGGGAGACCCGCGCGGACTCGGCGACGTAGCAGCGGCCGGCGCGGATGCCGTCCTGGATCGCGCGGCGGCTGAGGTCGTCGGCGAGGACGACGGTCTGCGGCAGGCCGACCACGTCCGGGTCGCGGTGCGCGTCGCTGCTGCCCATGGCCGGAATCCAGTCGCGGCCGTCCCGCACGGATGCGGCCAGCATGCTGTCCCAGTCGGCCAGCGCCACCTCGTCGTCGGGCGTCCAGGGGCCGTTCCACACCTCGACCGCGTCCGCCTCGCCGAAGCCGAACTTCCAGTTGCATCCGATGCAGGTGGCGTGCGGATGGGCGGGCACGACCAGGCCGCCCGCGCGGCGGATCTGCCGGGCGAACCGTCCGAAGCGGTTGTCGCGGGCCCGGTAGCGCCAGTCGACGAAGGTGCCGGGGTCGGTGCCGAGCGCCACCACGTGCCCGTTGCGGGTGGTGACCTCCTCGCCGAGCAGCACCAGCAGGTCGTCGCCGGCCGCCTCCGCCCAGTGGGCGTGCGCGGAATGGGTGTTGTGCTCGCTGGAGTTGACGAAGTCCAGCCCGGCCGCGCGGGCGAGCGCGGCGATCTCCCCGGGGGTGCGGCGGCCGTCGGAGTGCCAGGAGTGCAGATGGCAGTCGCCCCGGTACCAGGCCCGCCCCCGTCCCCTCGCCCGCTCCGGCGGGTACACCGGCCGGGACGTCCGGCCGGGCTCGCCGAACGTCAGCGTCACGGTGATCTCGTACGACAGGCCCTGCGGGGCGATCGTGTACGGACCCAGCGCGATGTGCCAGGTGCCCGCGCGGACCGGGCCGGGGAGGTAGCCGGGGGTGGCGTCGTCGGCGCGCAGGAAGAACTCGGTGCGGGCGCCGCCGGACCAGCCCCGGAAGCCCTCGCCGCCGAGTCCGGTGCCGCGCTCGTCGAAGACGCCGATGTCCAGGGCGTTGCCCGCGGTGCCGGCCGGGACCTGGGGCCGGTCGTAGGTGTAGGCGACCTTGATCTCCCTCACGCCGTGCGGCACTTCGACGGGGACGTACACGAAGTCGGGTGCGCCGGGCTCCAGGGTGCCGCGCACCGTCCTGGTCCGGGTGCGGCCGCCCTCGGCCGCGGAGGCGAAGCTCACGCTCCCCGACGTAAGCGCGGCGGCGGCGCCCGTCAGGAAGACGGCGCGCCGCCCGATGCCGGTCTGATGCTCCTCGCACATGCTGCTGCTCCCGGGTGTCGGTGAGGACAGGGCTGGGTGATGCAGGGATGGTGCGGTGCAATCTTCGTATCGAGCAGTGAACTGCCGTGGAAGGGAAGGGAATCGACGGATTTCGGGGCGGGTGGCGGGGGAGCGGCGGGATGAATGCCGACCGGTCGGTATGGACAGGGGAGGAGCGGACGGGTATGCATGGGACGTCGTCCCGCGTACGAAAGGCCGTCCATGCGCATCGCCGTCACGATCTTCCTCACCGACGAGACGATCACCCCGGTCCGGCTGGCCCGGGAGCTGGAACAGCGGGGCTTCGCCGGGCTGTACCTGCCCGAGCACACGCACATCCCCGTCGAGCGCACCAGCCCCTACCCGGCGGGCGGCGAGCTGCCCCGCGAGTACGGCCGCACCCTCGACCCCTTCGTCGCGCTCGGACAGGTCGCGGCCGTCACCGAGCGGCTCGGGCTCGGCACCGGCATCACGCTCGCCGCGCAGCACGACCCGATCGACCTGGCCAAGCAGATCGCGACCCTGGACCACCTCTCCGGAGGCCGGTTCACGCTGGGCGTCGGCTTCGGGTGGAACGCGGAGGAGGCCGCCGACCACGGGGTGGAGTGGCGCACCCGGCGGGCACTGGTACGGGACCGGATCGGCCTGATGCGCGCTCTGTGGGCCGACGAACCGACTGCCTATAAGGGCGAGTTCGGCAGCGTCCGGGCGAGCATCGCGTACCCCAAGCCGGTGCGGAAGCCGCGCGGCCCGGTGACCGGCCCGCGCACGCTGGTCGGCGGGGCGGCGGGCCCGAAGCTGTTCGCCGACATCTGCGCGTACGCCGACGGCTGGCTGCCGATCGGCGGGCGCGGCCTGACCGGGTCGCTGCCGGCGCTGCGCGCCGCCTGGGCCGACGCCGGCCGCGACCCGGCCGCCCTCCAGGTCGTGCCGTACGCGGTCCGGCCCAGTGCGGGGAAGCTGGAGCACTTCGCGGAGCTGGGCGTGGAGGAGGTCGTGGCGCAGCTGCCGCCGGCGGGGGAGACGGAGGTGCTGGGCGCGCTGGACGCCCTCCAGCCGTTCCTGGACGGGCGGAAGTCCTGATCACGCCGAACGTATGCTCAGAGAATGACGACTTCCGCGACCACCGGAACCGGCGGCCCGACCGAGAACTCCCTGCGCCGCGCGCTCAGGCGTGCCCGCGACGGCGTCTCCCTGGACGTCTCCGAGGCCGCGGTCCTGCTCCAGGCCCGCGGTGACCACCTCGAGGACCTCTCCGCCTCGGCCGCCCGGGTCCGCGACGCGGGCCTGGAGGCGGCGGGACGGCCCGGCGTCATCACGTACTCCCGGAGCGTCTTCATCCCGCTGACGCGGCTGTGCCGGGACAAGTGCCACTACTGCACGTTCGTCACCGTGCCCGGCAAGCTGCGCCGGGCCGGGCACGGGATGTTCATGTCGCCGGACGAGGTGCTGGACATCGCCCGCAAGGGCGCCGCGCTCGGCTGCAAGGAAGCCCTCATCACCCTCGGCGACAAGCCCGAGGACCGCTGGCCCGAGGCCCGCGAATGGCTCGACGCGCACGGCTACGACGACACCCTCGCCTACGTCCGCGCCATCTCGATCCGCATCCTGGAGGAGACCGGCCTCCTCCCGCACCTCAACCCGGGCGTGCTGTCCTGGACCGACTTCCAGCGCCTCAAGCCGGTCGCCCCCTCCATGGGCATGATGCTGGAGACCACCGCCACCCGCCTGTGGTCCGAGCCCGGCGGCCCCCACCACGGCTCCCCGGACAAGGAACCGGCGGTGCGGCTGCGGGTCCTGGAGGACGCGGGCCGCTCCTCCGTGCCCTTCACCTCCGGCATCCTCATCGGCATCGGCGAGACCTACCAGGAGCGCGCCGAGTCCCTGTTCGCGCTGCGCAAGGTCGCCCGCGCCCACCACGGCATCCAGGAACTGATCATCCAGAACTTCCGCGCCAAGCCGGACACCGCGATGCGCGGCATGCCGGACGCGGAACTGGACGAACTCGTCGCCACCGTCGCCGTGGCCCGCCTGGTCCTCGGCCCCACCGCCTGCCTCCAGGCCCCGCCGAACCTGGTCGACGCCGAGTACGGGCGGCTGATCGCCGCCGGCATCGACGACTGGGGCGGGGTCTCCCCCCTCACCATCGACCACGTCAACCCCGAGCGCCCCTGGCCGCAGATCGAGGAACTGGCCGAACAGTCCCGCGCGGCCGGCTTCGAGCTGCGCGAACGCCTCTGCGTCTACCCGGAGTTCGTGCGGCGCGGCGAGCCCTGGCTGGACCCGCGGCTGCGCCCGCACGTCGCCGCGCTCGCCGACCCGGAGACGGGGCTCGCCCGCCCGGACGCCCTGCCCCGGGGGCTGCCGTGGCAGGAGCCGGACGAGGCGTTCACCGCGACCGGCCGCACCGACCTGCACCGCACCATCGACACCGAGGGGCGCACGGACGACCGCCGCGCCGACTTCGACGAGGTGTACGGCGACTGGGACGCGCTGCGCGAGGCCGCCGCCCCCGGCATGGTCCCGGAGCGGATCGACACCGACGTGCGCGAGGCGCTGCGCACGGCCGCCGACGACCCGACGAAGCTGACGGACGCCGAGGCGCTGGCCCTGCTGCACGCCGACGGTCCCGCGCTGGACGCCCTGTGCCGGGTCGCGGACGACGTGCGTAAGTCGGCGGTCGGCGACGACGTGACGTACATCGTCACCCGCAACATCAACTTCACCAACGTCTGCTACACCGGCTGCCGCTTCTGCGCCTTCGCCCAGCGCCGCACCGACGCCGACGCGTACACGCTGTCGCTGGACCAGGTGGCCGACCGCGCCCAGCAGGCGTGGGACGTCGGCGCGGTGGAGGTGTGCATGCAGGGCGGCATCCACCCCGACCTGCCCGGCACCGCCTACTTCGACATCGCGCGGGCCGTGAAGGAACGCGTCCCCGGCCTGCACGTCCACGCCTTCTCCCCGATGGAGGTGGTGAACGGCGCGACCCGCACCGGCCTGTCCCTCCGCGAGTGGCTGACGGCGGCGAAGGAGGCCGGGCTGGACACCATCCCGGGCACGGCGGCGGAGATCCTCGACGACGAGGTCCGCTGGATCCTCACCAAGGGCAAGCTGCCGGCGGCGACGTGGATCGAGGTCGTCGAGACGGCGCACGACCTGGGCATCCGGTCGAGCTCCACGATGATGTACGGCCACGTCGACCAGCCCCGCCACTGGCTCGGCCACCTGCGCACCCTGGCCGGGATCCAGCAGCGGACCGGCGGCTTCACCGAGTTCGTGACGCTGCCCTTCGTGCACACCAACGCCCCCGTCTACCTGGCCGGCATCGCCCGCCCCGGCCCGACGGTCCGCGACAACCGCGCGGTGACGGCGATGGCCCGCCTCCTGCTCCACCCGTGGATCCCCAACATCCAGACGAGCTGGGTCAAACTGGGCGCGGAGGGTGCGGCGGAGATGCTGCGCTCCGGCGCGAACGACCTCGGCGGGACGCTGATGGAGGAGACCATCTCCCGCATGGCGGGCTCCTCCTACGGCTCCTACAAGTCGGTCAAGGACCTGATCGCGGTCGCGGAAGCGGCCGGCCGCCCGGCGAAGCCGCGCACGACCCTGTACGGCGAGGTGCCCGAGGAGCGCCGCCGCGCGGCGGAGACGTCGGACGGACATCTGCCGGAGCTGCTGCCCGTCCTCGACTGAATCCGGCCCCGGCCCCCGCTGGCAGTAGGATGATCCGACCCGCTTTCGGTAGCTGAGGAGTGCGTACCGGTGTCTGCCCGACTTCCCTCGTGGGCCTGGGTGACCGGGCTGACCACGGGGGCGATAGCCGCGGTGGCGGTCCTGGGCGTCCAGGCGGACCAGGGCACCAAGCCCGTCGCCGCCACCACTCCGCCGAAGGCCACGGCGACGGCGGACCCCAAGCCGTCCGCCGCCCCGCCGGAGGAGACCCGCGCACCGGGCGTGCCCGCCGACTCCGGCACCGGCCGCCGGATCGTCTACTCCCTCGGCCAGAAGCGCGTCTGGCTCGTCGACGCCAGCGACGCCGCCCGCCGCTCCTTCCCGGTGTGGCCCGGCACGGTCTCCCCGGACCCCGGCTCCTACACGATCGGCACCCGCAACGAGGCCACCACCGGCAGCGACGGCGTGCCGGTGGAGCACATCATGTACTTCGCCCAGAAGTCCGGCGTCTTCGTCGCCTTCTCCAACGCGGTCGACGGCTCCTCACCCCCGCCCGCCGACCCCGGCGCCCGGACCGGCGGCATCCGCGTCGCCAAACAGGACGGCAAGGCCCTCTGGACCTTCGGCACGGCGGGCACCACGGTGTACGTGGTGGACTAGCCGGCCGTCCCGGCTGCTCGGTGTCCTTCGGATGCCGCGGCGACGCGTGGACGAAGCGCACCGTGCGTCACGCCTCGTCGACGAGGCGGCGCACCCGGCCGCCCGCCGTGACCTCGTACTCCCGCTGCGGACCGTCCCGGCCGCCGAGGTTCCCCGTGGCGAGCCGGCCCCGCAGGCGGTGCTGACGGTCCGGGTCCGGGCGGGACGCCGGATCCCCGCGCAGGGCCTCGAAGCAGCGGCGCGTGTCGCCCGGCGCCTCCGCGCCGGGTTCACTCCACCCCTTCGCGGCCCCGTTCGTCGCGAAGCGCAGACGCCGTTCGCCGTCCACCGGCGGGGGTGCGACGTCGTCGCCGCGCTCGGGGCTCACGGCGCCGTCACCTCGCCGTGGTCCTCGTCCGGCGGCCGCCGCGTGAGCTTCGCCGTGAGCCCGGGGTGCGCCAGGATGCGGGTGGTCGCGCGCCATTCGGTGACCAGACGGTGGGGGTTGCCGTGGACGTCCGGGTGCGCAGCGTCGTTCGTGGCGTCGATGAGGTCCGCCACGAACTCCTTCGCCTCCTCCGCCGGCAGGTGGCGTACCAGGGGAAGACCGAGGGAAGTGCGCGCAGTACGGCCCGCTCGCCCGCGTCGCTGCGGACGAGGGCGCCGAGGAGCCGGGCGGTGATGTCCGCCGTCTCCTCACGCTGCCGGTCGTGGCGAGCTGTCGTGAGGTGGAGGTCCTCTCCGTCCCGGCGCGTGACGTGCACGCGTTGGGCCCGGTCGGGGGTCTCGGCGACACGTTTTGAGTTCTTCGGGAGTCCGGAGAAGGCGACCGTTGGTGTGGACACGCCCCGACCGGACTTCGGAACGTATTCCGAAGTCAAGGGAGCGGTCACTTGGAGCGATCAGTCGTCTGTCGTCGCCCTGCCGGATCGGCCCGAGGTGCGAAAGAATGAGGCCGTCGTGACGCGGGGGAAGGGACGTATGCATGGCGCGCGGGCGGATTTCGCTCCAGGAGCGGGTGCGGCGGCGGACGCGGGCCGGGCTCGTCGCGCGCAGTGCCGAACGGGAGCTGTTCCGGGGTAACTTCGACACCACACCCGAGGACGGACGGCACCGCTTCCTGTTCCATGTGCACGGCACCGCGGGCGTCGGAAAGACTCGCCTGGTCAAGGAGTTCGAGCATCTCGCACGTGAACGAGGCGCGTTGACGGCGTACGTCAACGAGACCTCCGGCTCCGTCCCCGAGGTGCTGGAAGCCGTATGCCGTCAGTTCGCCGCACAGGGACACCGGTTCAAGGACCTGGAGCGGATGCTCGCCGCTCACCGCGAGCGCCGCCACGAGGCGGAGACCGCCGCCCTCGCCGCCCTCGACCCCGCCCCGGACGGCGCCCCTTCCACGGGCGGCATGGCGCTCGCCCGCGCCGGACTCGCCGGACTCGGGCTCGTCCCCGGCGTCGCCCCGTTCACGGCCGTCCTCGACCCCGAGCAGCTCGCCCACGGGGCGGACCGGCTGCGCTCGGTCCTCGCCGCCCGCTTCCGCAGCCACGAGGACGTCCACCTGGTCCTCGACCCGGCGAGCGTCCTCACCCCCGTCCTCGCGGAGGAACTGGACACGATCGCCTCCGACGTCCCCTGGATCGTCCTCCTCCTCGACACCTACGAGCGCACCGGCCCCTTCCTCGACGCCTGGCTGCACGACCTGCTCACCACCGACCGGTACGGCGCCCTGCCCGACACGGTCGTCGTCGTCACCGCGGGACAGCACCCCGCCGACCCGGCCCGCTGGGGCACGTTCGCCGACTTCATGACCTCCCTGCCGCTCCAGCCGTTCACCGAGGCCGAGGCGCGCGGACTGCTGGCCTCACGGGGCGTCACCGCCGAACCCGTCGTCGCCGAGGCGCTCCGCCTCACCGGCGGCCTCCCGGTGCTGCTGTCCACGATCGCCGGCACCCGCCCCGCCGGCCCCGAGGACGTCACCGACCCGAGCGCCACCGCCGTTGAGCGTTTCCTGAAGTGGGAGCAGGACCCCGGCCGCCGGTTCGCCGCTCTCGCGGGCGCGCTGCCCCGGCTGCTGGACGCGGACGTCTTCGCGGTCGCCGTCGACTGTGACCGCGACCGCGCCGAGGAGCTCTACGCCTGGGTGGAGACCCTGCCGTTCGCCGACCGGCTCGGCGGTCGGATCCGCTACCACGACATCGTGCGCGCCCCCATGCTGCGGCTCCAGCGCGGGCGCTCCCCGCAGGGCTGGCTCGCCGGTCACCGCCGGCTGGCCGACGCCTTCCGGCGGTGGCGCGAGGCCGCCGGGGCCGGACGGGACGCGGGCAGGCTCCGGCTGGACGACGACTGGTGCCGGCTGCGGCTGGCGGAGCTGTACCACCGCCTGTGCACCTCCGACCACGCGGCGGTCTCCGACACCCTGAGCGATCTGGTGGAGGCGTGCGACCAGGGGGAGGCGCTCGCGGGACGCTGGGTCCGGGTGCTGGAGGACGCCGGACGGGACGCCCTCCTGCCCGGCGTCGCCGCGTGGGGCGGGCGGTTGTCGGACGCCCTCCGCTCCGGCGGCACCCAGGCCGTCCTGGAGGCCCTGCTCACGGGAACCGGACACGCACCGCAGACCTTCCCGCCCGATGTCCGGCTCCAGGGCGCCGGCCTCGGGCCGCCGGTCACGCCGGACGGCGCCGCGCGGGGAGGCGTCCCGGAACTCACCGGGCACCCGGTGACGGCCGGCCCCGAGCCCCAGGACGACGAGGACCACGGGGACCACGAGGACGCGGAGCACTCCACGGACCGGGCCCCGGAGGAGCGGTCCCGCCCGGCCGCCCTCGCGGACGCCGCCCTCCCCCCGGCCCTGGTGGCCCGCATCCACCGCGACCGCGCCCTCGCCCACGCCGCGCGCGCCGAGCACGCTCTTGCCGTCACCGCACTGAGCCGGGCCCTCACCCTCACCCCCGACGACGCCCGCACCCTCGCCCTGCGCGGCGAGTGCTTGCGCGTCGTCGGACGCCACGCGGAGGCCGCCGCCGACCTGGAGCGGGCCGCCGCCCTCGACCCCGCCGACGCCTACGCCTGGGCCTCCCTCGGAGCGGCCCGCCTCGCCCTCGGACACCCGGAGGAGGCCCGCACCGCGCTCGGCCACGCCCTCGCCCTGAGACCGGACTACGCCTGGGCGCTCGTCCGTCGGGCTCGGGTGGCCCGGGAACTGGGCGACATGGACGGCCGCCTGGCCGCCCTCGACCGCGCCGTCGCCGTGGATCCGGGCTCCGCGTGGGCGCACTGCGAGCGCGGGGACGCGCTCCGCGCCGCCAACCGCTACCGCGACGCCCTGGACGCCTACGACCGGGCCCTCGCCCTCGACCCCGGATACGCGTCGGCGTACGCGAGCCGGGGCGTGGCCCACCACCGCCTGGGCCACCGCGACCGGGCCCTCGCCGACCTGGACCGCGCCCTGGAGCTGAATCCGTCCTACGCCTGGGCGCGCGAGCGGCGCGATGCGGTCGTACGGGACCGCGACGGGTGAAAACCGGCCACTTCCGGCCGCTCGGGTCACACTCCGCACAGCGATCCGGCCTCTGAGCCGGCCGCCCCCGTTCGATTACAGTGCTGGGCGTCGCACGTACGGACGGTCCCGGGGAGGTCTGGGTGGCTGGTACTGCCGGGCCCGTGTGGGGGCGCCGTGAGCAGCAGGACTTCCGCAGCCGGGTGCGCGGCACGCTGCTCGGGGCGGCCGTCGGGGACGCGCTGGGCGCGCCGGTGGACCGACTGGACGTCGACACCATCCGCCGGACCCACGGCGCGGAGGGCCTGACCGACCTCGCCCCCGCCTACGGCCGGCGCGGCGCCGTCACCCACCACACCCAGCTGACTCTCTTCACCGTGGACGGCCTGATCCGCGCCCAGGTGCGGCGCGACACCGGCGCCTGGCACCCGCCGACCGACCTGCACCAGGCGTATCTGCGCTGGGCCACGACCCAGCGCGACTGGGGCCCGGACGAGCGGCGCGAGGAGGACGGCTGGCTGGCGCGGGAGGAGTGGCTGTACGCCCGCCGCGACCCGGCCCGCGCCCTGCTCATGGGGCTCGGCGACCACACGATGGGCACGTTGGACGCGCCCAAGAACCCCGGCGAGGCGGGTCCCGAGGCGGCGGCGCGGTCCGCGCCGTTCGGGCTGCTGGTCGGCTGGGACCCGCAGCTCGTGGCGCAGCTCGCCGTGGAGTGCGCGGCGCAGACCCACGGCCACCCGGTCGCCTTCCTCACGGCGGGCGCGTACGCGGTGCTGGTGCACGCGCTGACCCGGGGCGAGGGTCTGGACGCGGCGGTGCGGCGCACCCTCGCCCTGCTGGCCGCCCGGCCCGGCCACCAGCCGGTGACGGACGCCCTCCAGCGCGCGCTGGGCGCCGTGCGGCAGGGGGCGCCCGGCGCGGAGCGGGTCACGGAACTGGTCGGCGACGCCACCGCCGAGGGCCTGCTCGCCGCGGCCGTGTACTGCGCGCTGGCGGGGGAGGACGTACGGCACGGTCTGTGCCTCGCCGTGAACCACAGCGGTCCCAGTGCCGCGGCCGGCGCCCTGACCGGCGGTCTGCTGGGCGCCCTGCACGGGGAGACGGCCCTCCCGCCGGCCTGGCTGGCCGAACTGGAGGGCCGTCCCACGGTCCTCGAACTCGCCGACGACTTCGCCATGGAGATGACCCAGGGCCCCGCCCTCCACACCCCCGCGGCCTCCTCCCCGGCCTGGCTCGCCCGCTACCCGAGAGGCGCCTAGGGGACGCGCCCTCTCAGGGGCGCGGAAAGGCCCCCTGGGACCGCCCCCGGGGACCGCCCCCGGGGCCGCCTCTCGGCGGAGCGTGTCAGCGCAGCTCGTCGGGGCAGGGCGTCCCCCGCTCACCCCACTTGTACGGGGCCGCCAGCCGGTACGTCCCCGCCTCGGGCGCCAGCAGCACCGTCCACTGGTCGCCGTTGGCGTCCTCCTCCGTCTCCATCAGGCAGCCGTGGACGTTCTCGTACGTCTTCGGCTCGCCCTCCGGGCGGTTCTCGGACTCCTCCGTCTCCTGCGGCGGGTCCAGCGCCTCGCCCTCGGCGTCGACCAGGCCCAGCCACGGCGAGTACGGCACCCGGATCAGGATGCGGCCCGGCTTCTCCACGCGCAGCGTCCACTCGCCCTGCTCGGCGCGCTCCACGACCGTGTGCGGCTCCGCCAGCGGGGTCGGCGCCTGCACCTCGAACAGCTGCCAGTTGGCGTCGCCCCAGACCTGCTTCAGGTACGGCAGCCCGCCCTGCACCAGTTCCCGCTCCCGCTGGCCGCCGTCGCCGTCCGGCTCGTCCTTGGGCAGCACCACGTAGTGCACGCCCCAGCGCTTCAGCCACTCGTGGTAGTTGGCCGCGTTGAGGGTGTCGTCGTAGAAGAGCGGGTTGCGCTCCATGTCGGCCTGCCGGTTCCAGCCGCGCGCCAGGTTCACGTACGGCGCGAGCGCGGACGCCTCGCGGTGCGAGCGGGCCGGGACGACCTCCACCCGGCCCCGCTCGGCGCCGACCTCCTGCAACTCGTTCACCAGCGGCGCCAGCTCGCGCGCCCAGGAGGCGGCGGGCGTCGTGTTCACCACGTCGTTCACGGACTTCACGCCGATCCAGCAGGTGAAGCCGACCACGGCGACGACCAGCGCGTACCACCTGCGGGACCGGGGCTCGGCGAACGGCAGCGCCGCCACCAGCACCACGCCGCCGAACAGCATGGCCAGCCGGGTCATGTTCGACCCGATCTGCGAGCTGATCAGCCAGACCAGCACCACCCCGAGCCCGTACACCGCGGCCGTGATCCGGACCGTCCTCCAGTCCTTCGGCACCAGGACGTACACCAGCACCGAGTAGACCAGCGGCAGCACCACCGAGCCGAAGCCCATCGGCTGCGTGCCGGAGAACGGGAACAGCCAGGCCGACACCGCGACCACCGCGCTGGGCGCGAGACCCAGCGCCCACGCGCCCGGCCGGCGCTTCTGCAGGAACAGCGCCACCGCCACCAGGCCCACGAACAGGCCGGCGACCGGTGAGGCCATGGTCGCGAGCGCCGCCAGCGGGGCCGCGCAGAGCGCCTTCGCCCAGCGCTTGTACCGCCACCGGTGGGGCCAGCAGAAGACGACCGCGACGGCGCCGAGCGCGAACATCGTGCCCAGCCCGTACGTCACCCGGCCGGACGCGGCGTTGCACAGCAGCGCGAAGACTCCCGCGAGCGCGGCCCACAGGGGATTGCGTACGGACCGGCTGCGCATCAGCACCAGCGTCAGCAGACCCGCCGACACCGTGCCCGCGATCATCATCGTGGTCCGCACCCCGAGCAGCGACATCAGGTACGGCGACACCATGCTGTACGACACCGGGTGCATGCCGCCGTACCAGGCGAGGTTGTACGCGGAGTCGGGGTGCCGGCCCACGAACTCGGCCCACGCGTCCTGCGCGGCGAGGTCGCCGCCGCTGTTCGCGAAGGTGAAGAACCAGACGACGTGCAGCAGCCCGGCGAGCGCGGTGACGGACAGCACCGGGTGGCGCAGCGTGCGGGCCCGCACGGCGAGGACGGCGGCCCGGGCGCGGCCCGGGGGGTCATCCTGGGGGGCGCCCTGAGGGGTGTTCCCGCCAGGCGTCTTCGCCCGGTGCGCGTCCGTCCCCGGGGGCGCGTCGGCGGTCTCGACGGACCACTCCGCTCCGGATGCGGGTATTCGCGGGCCGGCTCCCGGGCCCGGGTCTGCGTCGTCGGCGCGTGTCGGCTCCGCTGTCGCCACCTTCGGCACTCCCCGTGTTCCCGTTCATCACCCGTTCACTGCCCGTTTCGTGACGCTAGCACGCACCCTGCGGGCCGTCCGCCCGGGTGGGCGGCGGCCCGCGGGGTGCGGCCCTCGTCGATCGGCCGCCGGGTCAGGCGACGCGGGTCAGCTTGTCCGTGAAGCCGGGCTCCACGAGGTCCTCCTGCAGCGCGACCGGCACCTTGACGGCCCCGTTCTTGCCGTCGCCCACGGTGAGCGTGCCGACCTTCGTCCCGGCCTCCGCGGTGTGCGGCAGCTCCGTCCCGGCGAACGTCAGCTTCACCTCGAGGCCCGCCCAGCCGACGGCCTTGACGTCCTCGGTGACGGCGACGGGCGTACGGCCGCCGAGACCGTCGTCCACGTACCCGACGACCGTGCCCTTCTTCAGGATGCTCGCCGAGGTCAGCGCATCCTGGGCGGCGCGCAGCGCGGGCTTGCTGACCTCGTTGACCGTGTCCAAGATCGACGGGCCCTTGTGCTGGCCGAGGATCGCGCCGACGACGGTGACCTCCTGGCCGCCCACCTCCTTGCGGGCGGCGAAGAGCAGGTTGCCGCCGGCCTTGGTGGTGGAGCCGGTCTTGATGCCGATCGCGCCCATCGTGTAGGGCAGCTCGTTGTAGTTGCTCCAGTACTGCCCGCTCGGGTCCGTCCAGCTGGCCGCGCTGGTGATGGCCACCATGGCCGGGTTCCTCATGGCCGCGATGCCGAGCTTCGTCTGGTCCTCGGCGGTGGAGACGGTGGTCTCCTTCAGCCCCGAGGGGTCGGTGTACGTCGTGTTGGTCATCCCGAGCTCCTTGGCGGTGTCGTTCATCTTCTTGACGAACGCCTCCTCGGAGCCCGCATCCCAACGCGCCAGCAGACGCGCGATGTTGTTGGCGGAGGGGATCATGACGGCCGACAGCGCCTGCTTCTCGGTGAGGAAGTCACCGGCCTTGACGGTGTTGAGCGTGGACTCGCCGTCCTTGTCGTAGCCGCCCTCCTCCTCCGCCTTCGCGTCGACCTCGATCTTCGGGCCTTCCTCACCGGGCTTCAGCGGGTGCTCGCGCAGGATGATGTACGCCGTCATGGTCTTGGCGACCGAGCCGATGGCGACCGGCTTCTGCTCGCCGAAGTGGTCCATCGTGCCGATGCCGTCGCCGCTCATCCACCCCTGTCCCTCGTCCGGCCAGGGCAGCTTCACCGGGTCACCGTCGAAGGTGTGGGTGTCCTGCGCGGTGAGCGCCAGGGTGGGGGCCGGCAGCGGCCGGACGTTCTGCACGATCGCGAAGACGATCAGCAGCAGGATCACCAGCGGCGTCCAGATCTTGATCCGCCGCACGGCCGTCCGCAGCGGGGTCTGCGGGGGCGGCGGCGTGTTGGTCAGCTCAGCCAGCAGATCCAGCGGCGGCTTCGGGGGCAACGGCTGCTGCGTGGTCCGCTCCGGGCCGACCTGCGGCAGGAACGTCGTCGACTCGGCCGGGGCGGGGCCGCCCTGACGCGGAGGCTGCCGCAGGGCGGGGTCCTCCTTGAGCGCGACGAACTTGCTGGTCCGCTCGGCCTCGGCGGCACGGGCGCCCTCACGGGTGGCCGCCTCGCCCAGCTTGAGCATGGTGGTCGGCTGGTCGACGGACGCCTCGGAGGCCCGCGGCGCCCGGAACACGGCGGTGGGCTGATCGACGGGGGCGTCGTCGGCGCCCTTGTCGTCGCCGCTCTTGTCCGGATCGCCCGTGCCCGGGTCGCCCGTGTCCGAGGCGCGGCCGTCCCCGCCGTCCTCGGCGTCCTCGTCGTCGTCCTCGGCCGCGGCGGCCTCGCTCCTGACGTCCTTGCCCTGGTCGTCGCCCTGGGGCGTGCCACCGGACGGGGCGTCGGCGTCCCCGTCGGCTTCACGAGGGCTTTCGCCGTCGTCCTCGGCGCTCGCGGAGGGCCCGGCGTCCTCCTCGCCCTCGTCGCCGGGGGAGACGTCCTCGGGGGCCTCGGAGGCGTCCGCGCCGACCCTGCTGACGTCGTCGTCGCCGTCGTCGTCCTGGGTCTCGTCGTCCGCCCCTGGGCCGTCCCCGGGGTCCTTGCCGTCCGCGTCGGCCTTCGCCGCGGTGACGGCAGCGGCCTCTCCGTCCGGGGCGGCCTTCGTGTCCGCGTCGGCCCTGGCGTCCGTGGGGGCCTTCGTGGCCCTGCCGGACCGCGCGTCCTCGTCGGCGCCCGCCTCCTCGTCACCGTCCTGGGGCGCGTCGTCCGCCGCCGCGTCCGCGCCGTCCCGCTCGGACCCCTCGGAGCCGGCCTCCGCCGCGTCCGCGTCCTCCTTCGGATCCGCCGGCCGCACCCAGGTCGCGACGGCCTCCCGCAGACGCCCGTCACCGCCGTCCACGGCCCCGCCACGTCCTTCGGACGCCGCGTCGTCCACCGCCTCCTCCGAAGCCGAACCCGAACCGGAGCCCGAACCCGAACCGGAGCCCGAACCCGAACCGGAGCCCGAACCCGAGGCCGAACCGGAACCCGGGGCCGACCCCCGCTCCCGCTCCGACTCCCGTTCCGGCTCGGCAGCCGGCCCCGAGGCCGACCTCTCCTCCGGCTCCGGTCCGGAGGCCGCAGCCTCCCGGACCGACAGCACCCGCGTGGCCGTGTCCACGCTTCCCCTGTGCACGCTTCCCCGGTTCCCCGAGCGCCCCGTCTCGCGGGTCATGGCGAGGCGGGGATCCTGCTTCTCGGGAACCGGCCCGGCGCTCCCCGACGTCTGTTCTGCCGACGACTCGCGCTGTTTCGACCTGTCGGGGGACTCGCCCGCCACCGATGCCTCCTCCATGTGCCGCACGCCCCGCGTGCGCCAACCGAACCGTGAACCGCCCGCCCGTGACATCGCCCTGAAGCGCTGTCCGAACCAGGTACCAGTGTCCTGTGTGCGGGCTTACCCCATGCGGTAGACGAGAACGACATAGCTACTGGTTCCACTACGAACCGGTCACGCACCCTCGACAGACCAATGTGAGAGGGGTCACCCTGTCATTCATCCACGCGGGGAGGCATGGATGGGCAGGAGCCGCAGAACACTTCCGGAGGAGCTTCTGCTGCTGGCACTGGACCCGACCACGGGTACCACTGCGCAGCCGCAGTCGCTCGACCTCGGTCTGGCCGGAGCACAGCTGGTGGAGCTGGCGCTGGCCGGACGGATAGCCCCAGACGGGGATCGTATCGCCGTGGTGGTGCCACGGCCGACTGGAGACCCAACACTGGACAGCGCACTGGAGTTGCTGCGAAGGCGTGGCGCTCCCGTGCGGGCCGTCCACTGGATCGGCGGGCCCCGTCTCGGGCTCCGCCAGACCTACCTCTCGCACCTGGAGCGGTGCGGCATGGTGCACGCCGTGGCCGGCCAGATGTGCGGGGTCTTGCCGACGACCCGGTACCAGGCGACGGACACCGAGATCAGCCGGGAGATCAGGGCCCGGCTGGACTCCGCGATCCGTACCGGCGTCCCGCCGGACCCGCGGACCGCGGCGCTCGCCGCGCTGGCGCACGCGGTCGGTCTCGGCAAGCACCTGTACCCGGGGAACGAGGGTCGTTCCTCGCGCTCCCGGTTGCGGGACCTGATCCGGCACGACCCGATGGGCGGACTCGTCGCGCACGCGGTGATGGACGTCCAGAACGGCGTCGCGGCCCAGCCGCGCCGCAGCTCCGCACCGGCGGGCCGGCAGGCCCCCGGCGGCAGGAGCGGACCGGAACCCGCCCGCGGCGTTCCGGCGCAGCCCCACCGCGGATCCATGGCACGGGCCGCCGCCCACTGAGCCGTACGTCCCCCGGGCTCGGCACGGCAGGGCACCACCACGGATCCACGGCACCGCAGACCCGGTCACGGGAGCCGCTGTCCGAGCGGGGCGGAGAGAGCACACGGGCTCTCTCCGCCCCGCTCGGCGTGCCCGAAGGCGCGGTCGCTCCCGGCCGCGGGGCCGTGAACTGGCGTGCACCGGTCGTATATCCACCATTTCCCAGCGGTGGTACGCGCGTTGGTGGCAGTCTGCTCATCGAGCAGACACACACAGTGGCACGTACGAGGTCCAAGTACACAGTGCAAGTACGAGGCACGCAGCCGGAGGTGCACGTCCCGTGGCGTCCAATGTCAATCCCACCGTCCGGCGGCGCCGGCTCGGCCAGGAGCTGCGCCGGCTCCGTGAGCTGAAGGGCATGACGGCCGAGGAGGTCGCGGAGCGGCTGCTGGTGTCGCAGTCGAAGATCAGCCGGCTGGAGAACGGCCGCCGCAGCATCAGCCAGCGCGACGTGCGCGATCTGTGCGGGGTCTACGAGGTCGAGGACCAGCGGATCGTCGACTCGCTGATGCAGATGGCCAAGGACTCCCGCCAGCAGGGCTGGTGGCACGCGTTCGGCGACATCCCGTACAGCGTCTACATCGGTCTGGAGACGGACGCGGAGTCGCTGCGGGTGTACGAGCCGCAGATCATCACCGGTCTGCTGCAGACCCGCGCGTACGCCGAGGCGATCGTCCAGGGCGGTTCGCCGGAGTCCAGTGAGCAGGAGAACGACAAGCGGGTGGAGGTGCGGCTGCGCCGGCAGAGCCGGATCACCGCCGAGCAGGACCCGCTGCGGCTGTGGGTGGTGCTCGACGAGGCCGCGCTGCACCGGGTCGTCGGCAGCCGCCAGGTGATGCGCGAACAGCTGGAGCACGTGCTGGAGCTGAGCCAGCTGCCGCACGTCACCGTGCAGGTGCTGCCGTTCGAGGTCGGCGCGCACGCGGGCATCAACGGCCAGTACTCCATCCTGGAGTTCGCCGACGCGGCCGACTCGAGCGTGGTCTACATCGAGGGCGTCACCAGCGACCTGTACCTGGAGAAGCCGCACGACGTGCAGAAGTACACGGTGATGTACGAGCACCTGCGGGCGCAGTCGCTGAACGTGGAGCAGTCGCGGCGGCTGGTGGAGCGGCTCGTGAAGGAGTACGCGCGCTGAACTTCCGTCGTAGGAGGGCGGGATGCTACACCGCCGACACGTACGGCTGGAAGTCTTGCCCAGGAGATGCCATCCGGTCGAGTGAACGACCGCTCCGGACGACGAGGGTGGCGAGTAGCGTCGATCACGCCAACCGGCATCCGCGGTTGGCGCAATCCGTTCTGCGGGTCCACGCCGGAATGCGCAGGCCGGTGACAGCAACTCAGCATCTGGCTACGGAGCGAACATGGCAATTCGTCTGGGCGCCACGGAAACGTGGACGACGTCCTCCTACACCAACAACAACGGCGCGTGCGTGATGGTCAGGTCGACCACCGAGGAGTCGCTGGAGCTCGGGGACACCAAGATCCCCGAGGGTCCGAAGCTGGCGTTCCCGGCCGACGCGTGGAACGCTTTCGTGGCCTCGGTCCGCTCCTAGCGCCCCGGCGCGGGGACCGGCGCCACCGACAGGCCCTCTCGACGAGTCCGCCGTCCTTGCCGAGAGGGCCGGCACGCGCCCCGCTCCGCACGTCCCGGGGTCCCGGCCCGCCCCGCCGGGAGACGGCAGGACCGGCCGCGGGGAAGCCCCCGCGACCGGCCCCGTGCGACCGGGTCCGTCCTCAGCCCGCGGTCGTCCTCGCCTCCGCGACCGGGAAGGCGACGTCGCACACCGGGTCCTCCGGGCCCGCCGCGTCCCAGTCCGCGAAGTAGACCTCACGGCAGGGCCCCGCGTACGCCAGTCCCTGCTCCCGCATCCACGCCTCCACCGCCTCGAAGGCGGCCAGGATCTGCGGGTGCGCGACCTGCGCCTTGGTGATGCGGGTGCGGGCCAGCCGCATCGCCGGCTCCACCCGCACCGCCGTCCCCCGGGCCCGGCCCCGCTCCGCGGCCCAGGCGCGGGCCGCCGCCTCGTCGGCGACCGGCACGCACGCCTCCGCGGGCCCGTCGCTCTCCACCGTCACCTCGGAGTGGTAGACGACGAACGGTGACCCGGTCGCCCCGCCGCAGGCGCGGGCGCCCTCCTCCAGCCGGCCCAGCGACGCGCCGATCCACGCCGGCAGCTCGCCCGCCAGGATGTGACGCGACTCGGTGAGCACCACCTGCTCCGGCACGTCCACCGTCTCCACCGTGAACTTCCCGTACATCGCGAGGCTCCTCCCCGACAACCGTCCACGGAGATAGTCGGCGAGCGTCCGCTGCGCGGCGTGACGCGCCTCGACCTCGGCCCAGTACGCGTCCAGCCGGCCCGCCTGCGCCGCGCCGTCGCCCGCGTCCACCACCTCGGCGATCCGCGCCAGCGGCATGTCCAGCTGCCGCAACAGCGCCACCAGCCGGGCCCGTTCGACCTGGCTCACCCGGTAGAACCGGTAACCGGTGTCCGCGTCGACCCGCGCCGGCGCCAGCAGCCCCAGCCGGTCGTACAACCGCAGGGCCTTGGCCGACAGGCGGCTGCGCGCCGCGAACGCCCCGATGGAGAGCAGTTCCTCGTCCACGTCGACATTCTCCGTCACCGGGCGGTCCCTCCGCCCGGTGACGACGACGCTCGTCCCTGCCCCAAGGGCAAGGTCAACCGTCAGCCCAGAGCCTTCTCCACGGCCGCCACGACCTCCGCCGACTCCGGCTCGGTCTGCGGGGAGAAACGGGCCACGACGGCGCCGTCCCGGCCGACGAGGAACTTCTCGAAGTTCCAGCGGACGTCCCCGCTGTGCCCCTCGGCGTCGGCGAAGCCCACCAGCCGCTCGTACAGCGGGTGCCGGCCCTCCCCGTTCACCTCGACCTTCTCGGTCATCGGGAACGTCACCCCGTACGTCGCCGAACAGAACTCGGCGATCTCCTCCGCGGAGCCCGGCTCCTGCCCGAGGAACTGGTTGCAGGGCACGCCGAGCACGGTGAACCCCCGCTCCGCGTACCGCTCGTGGAGCCGCTCCAGGCCCTCGTACTGCGGGGTCAGCCCGCACTTGGACGCCACGTTCACGACGAGCACGGCACGGCCCGCGTACTGGGAGAGGCCGGCCGGGCCGCCGGTCAGGGCGCCGATCTCGACGTCGAGCGGCGAGGCGCTGTTGTTCTCGGTAGTCGTCATGGGGCCGACCCTAGCCCCGGCCGCCGACACCGTCCTGACCGCCCCGACGGCGAGCAGGTCGCCCGCGGGCCGTTCGGGCACGGCGTCCGCGCCGAGGGCGGTGAGGTCATGCCCCGATGATCGCGGCGGGGCCGCTCCACCACGATCGGGTGAATCCGTCCGGTACAGGGCAACGGGTCGCATTCCTCGCGGGTCACCTACGCGCACGACCAGTGACGACCAGGGAGTCCCCGCACCGTGACCCAGCCGAACGACCCGAGCCGGCGGCAGCCGCCCTGCGCGCACCGGCAGCCGTACCCGAACCAGCAGCCCTCCCCCCAGCCGCCGGGGTACGGCTTCCCCGGCGCCCCGCCCCGGCCGCCCAGGAAGGGCCGCTTCCTGAAGTTCGCGGGTCTCGGCTGCGCGGGCGTCCTCGGCCTCGTCGTCGTGATCGCCGCGGTGTCGGCGGGCGGCGGCGGCTCCGGCGACGGGGGGAACACGGCCGCCGGCGTCTCCGCGTCCGCCGGGGCGAAGGAGGACACTTCCAAGGCGAAGAGGGAGACCGCGCGGAGCGGCCCGGTGAAGATCACCGCGGAGCGGACGGAGTTCAGCAAGGACCTCCTGGCCGACGGCAGCGCCTACACCAGCGTGCTGGTCACCGTCGTCAACAACGGCGACGACGAGGTGAGCGTGAACCCCCTGTACTTCACGATCACCGACGCCGAGGGCACCAAGCACACCGCCGAACTCGGCGCGGACACGCGGCAGATCGAGACCGTGGACCTCGCGCCCGGCGAGAACATCTCCGGCGCCGTCACCGGCAGGGGCGCCTTCGCACCGCAGTACGTGACCTACACCGACGGCCTCCTGGGCGACCCGGTCCGCGTCGACGTCTCCTGACGCCCGGCCGCCGGAGCCTCAGTCCGCCCGGACGGCGAAGTGCGGGTCGGGGGAGTCCGGGGAGTCCGGGGAGTCCGGGGAATCCGGGAATTCGGGAAGTCCGCGCAGGGCTCCTGGACGGCCTCCACGTCCTCCGTCACGGTGTCACGGGGGAACCCGCCATGCCCTTACCCGCATGCCGGGTCCCGCGGCCGTGTGCGGGCCGGCCCGCCGGGGGTGCCGGGGCGCGATCTCCCTCTCGCCACGGCCCGTGCCCCCACCGGCGCCGCCGACCGCGCCGACCGGGATCGACGGGGAGCCCTGCCCGGGCAACCGTCACCGTGTCCGGGCAGGTCAGAGGCGTAGCGCACCCGTGAACCGGACAGCGGGCGGCACGCCGCGCAACGCCCCCGCATAGAATCCGGCCCATGGTGAAGCCCGACGAGCTGATCGTAGACATCGCCGCCCGCGTGGAATCGGGGCAGAGCAGCCAGATGTCTCTGACCGTGGTCACCGGTGGTGCCGTCATCACCGGCCGGCTGGCTCCCGAAGCCGTGTGGCGGAAGAGGGTCGCGGAGGTGCTGATGGACTCGGACCGACTCGGCGAGTTCGCCTCCGTCTTCGACGCCCCGGTGAAGCGGGACGGCCCGCCCACCCACCTCCACTTCCACGTCGCCCGGATCATCCAGGGCACGGTCGGCATCCCGGAGACGGGCGGCATGTACCGGGTGGCGATCGAGGACGTCAGCGCTTGGACGGTGGGTGACTTCAGCTACTCCTGACCTGTGCCCGTGCCCCCGGGCGTCTTGCGGACACCTGGGCCTGCCCCTTAAGTTACTGGCGAGTAGGCCACAGGTGAACGGAGCGCCGCCATGCCCACGCTGGACCGCCACGAGAACGTCTTCGTCCTCGACCTGGGAGACGGCGAGAACCGCTTCCACCCCGACTGGATCGCCGCGGTCGGGGCCGCGCTCGACGAGGTGGAGAAGGCGGAGGGCCCGCGCGCCCTGGTGACCGCGGCCACGGGCAAGTTCTGGTCCAACGGCCTGGACCTGGAGTGGCTGTTCGCCCACGCGGACCACTACCACGACTACGTGGTCTCCGTGCACGCACTGTTCGCGCGGATGCTGTCCCTGCCGGTCGTGACGGTGGCCGCCCTCCAGGGCCACACGTTCGCGGCCGGGGCCATGCTCTCCCTGGCCCACGACTTCCGCGTGATGCGCGCCGACCGCGGCTACTGGTGCCTGCCGGAGGCGGACATCGACATCCCGTTCACCCCCGGCATGTCCGCCCTCATCCGCGCCCGCCTGACCCCGCAGACGGCCCACGCGGCCATGACGACGGCCCGCCGCTACGGAGGCACGGACGCGGCGGCCGCGGCGATCGTGGACCAGGCGGTCCCGGAGGACGCGGTCCGCTCCACGGCCGTCGACCTGGCCCGGTCCCAGGCGGCCAAGGCCGGCGCCACCCTGGGAACCATCAAGTCCCGCCTGTACGCCGAGGTCCTGACCACCCTGAGGGACACGGCGAACCCGCTGGGCTGACGGGCACGACACCTCGCCGGCGCCGGGAAGGGCGCTCTTCGGATCACCGCCCCGGCCAGTCCGGCACCGCTTCGAGGGTGGGGTAGCTGTGCAGGACCTGGTCCACGCCCGTCAGGGCCAGCATGCGGTGCACGGGCCGGCTGGGTGCGATCAGCACGATACGGGCGCCGGCGGTTCTGGCCGTGCGGTAGGCCGCGATCAGGCAGGTCAGGCCGGTGGAGTCCAGGAACGTCACGCCGGACAGCTCCAGGAGGACGGTGTGGCCGTCGGTGAGCGTCAGCGGCTTCAGCACGTCGGCGAGCCGGTGGGCGGTGTGCAGGTCGAGGGCGCCCCGGACCGTGACCAGGTGGTGGCCGGCGCCCGCCCGGCGGACGTCGATGTGCGGGGCGGGCGGCTGGTCGGAGTGCGTCGAAACGTCCTTGCGCGCGTGCGGGTGGTTCATGGGTACAGCTCCTGCTGGTGGCCGCCGCGCCACTCGGTGAGCAGGACGGTGGCGTCGTCGTCGAGCATGCCGTCGTGGTGGTCCATGACGGCGGTCATCAGCCGGCGCAGGGTCTCGTGCAGGGTGTGCCGGCCGGAGTGGTGACGGCGGATGAACTCGACGAAGCGGTCCCGGCCGAACTCGACGCCGTGCCGGTCGCGGGCTTCGACGATGCCGTCGGTGTACAGCAGCAGGCGGTCGCCGGGTTCCAGCTGCTCGGTGGCCTCGGCGACGGGCAGGCCCAGGTCGGCTCCCATGGGGCCGGCCGGGGGGCAGGACAGGTCGGTGGTCCAGCGGCTGTCGCGGATGAGGATCGGCAGGTGGTGACCGCGGTTGATCCACGTCAGCTTGCCGCTCTCCATGTCCAGGTCCGCCAGGATCGCGGTGACGTAGCGGCGGGCGTCGAACTGCTCGATCAGGGTGCGCTCCACTTCCCGGCTGGTCTCGGCCAGGGAGGCACCCTGCCTGCGGGCGTTGCGGCAGGCGGCGACGGCGACGTTGGCGGTGATGCCGGCGGTGGTGTCGTGTCCCATGGCGTCGAAGACACCCAGGTGGAGAACGTGGCCGGTCACGGCGTAGTCGAAGGCGTCCCCGCCGACCTGGTAGGCGGGCTCCATCACCGCCCCGACGGTGGCGTCATGTCCCGCATAAGCGGGGGGCGGGGTCAGATTCCACTGCATCTCCGCCGCCACGTTCATCGGCTCGGTGCGCACCAGCCGGGCGTAGGAGTCACTGAAGGACCGTTTGCTCAGCACCAGCAGGGCCGTCATCGACGCCAGATCCTTCAAGGCCCCGCGGGCGGCTTCGGTGTCGGTGTCGGTGTCGGCCCGCAACACCCCCAGACGCTCCACACCGTCGGTGACGGCCACCCACCACCGACGCCGCCGCGCACCGCCGTCCCCCTGGGCCCGTACGGGCTCGGGGATCACCTCCACGCGCTGATAGGCCTGGCCGGGCAGGCTGCCCGACACGGTGAACTCCTGCCCGCCCTCCCCCGCGTCCGGCCCCCGGCCGGTGAGCTGGCGCAGCACCGTCTCCTGCATGTCCACCAGGAAGAGCACCGTGTCGTACATGCCCGCCGAAGCGGCATGATCGGCGATCAACCGCGGAAGCTGCTCCATCGTGGCCACATGGCTGGCCTGCATCAACCGCACCAGCGACACCGCGCTGTTCTCCGTCACGGTCCTGGACCCCCTCGCCGGCCTGACATACGACGTCCCGAAGGACCGCGCCGCTTCACGACTCAGGGCGTCGCCGTGCTCCTGTCCTACCGAGTATCCCGCTCAGCGACGGCATGCACCGCTCGACGGCGAGGGCCGCCCGCCGGGTCGCACGTGCGGTCCCGGGACCATCCGACGCCCTGGCAGCCCCGCAGCCCGGTGCACCCCCGCCGACCGGTGACCGGGCGCAGCGTGTGCGTGTCCGATGCGGGTCGTCGACCGGCGCCCGGGGGACGGCATCGAGCCGTGCCGCCGGCCGACCCGCCCGGATCCCTCGGACCGCGCAGGCGGGGCGATCCGCCCGAAGCCGGACATCGGTCCCGTAGGACGGCCGGAGGGGCAGTCCCGGTGCGCCGGACCGGCAGCCCGCGTCGGCGCCGGTCCCCCGACCCTCGGCGACACCTGCGTCGTCCGCGTCTCCGCACCACGACGCCGCTTGCACCTGACAGCGAGGGCAGGACCGTCGGCCGCAGCCCGCACCGCCATGACATCGGCCCCTGAGGAGGAGGTCCGCGCCACGGCTCTGGACGTGGCGCAGTCCCTGTCCGGCAAGGCCGGCAGCACCCTGGGCACGATCAAGTCCCGTCTGTACACGGAGGTCCTGGCCACCCTGAGGGACACAACGAACCCGCTGGGGTGACCCGGCGCCCGGCCCTACGGGACCGACGCGAACCCGGACACGGGAACGGGCACAGGGCAGGACCCCGGCCACCCAGGACTCCGCGTCATCAGCACCCGGCCCCTACGTCCTGCGGACGGACGCGAGCGCCGCCGACATGCCGGCGAACAACACGAAGACCACCAAGGAGGCGAAGAACAGAACGTCGAGCCAACCAGGGTTCGTACCGGTGAGCGTGCCGTCAGCGGACCGGCACGTCACCTCCGGCGGGAAGTGCTGCCGCTGTGCGGCGCCGCAGGTGTTCGGCAGGTCGTCGTTGACGACGTACGCGTTCCCCCAGCACAGCGCCCAGCTGATGAGGAAGACGCCCAACGAGGCGAAAGAGACGCCCCACAACGCGGTCGGCCGGGCCGCGTCGGTGCTCGCCGGGGGTGCAGTCATGATCAGGAGCGTACTGGCACGTGCCGGGCCTCGTGATCCCCGCGGTATGCCGATGTGATCGCCAGGAACGGTGACGGGCGGTCGGCGACAGGTCGTTCGTCCCCTGACGGCTTCGGGTCTTCACCGGAGCCGGGTACGGCGGTGGACCATGGACTCAGCGCCAGTCGTCGATCACGTAGGCGTCCGGGCGGCTGTAGCCGGGTTCGTTGGGCTTGTGCATGGCCACGCCTTGCAGCCCCGTACGGAAGCCGCGGTCGACCATGCGCCGGTAGGCGCCCTCGCGGGCCAGGTTCACTCCGGCGTCCAGTTGCCCCAGTCCCCTCTCGGTGGCCAGCTGCTCGCACGCGTCCAGCAGACGTTCGAACCGGTCCGCGGCGTCCGGGCCAGGGCGTACGGCGCCGAACTTGACGAAGCACACGTCCTCACCGGCCTCCGACCCCGCTCCGCAGTGGCAGACGGCCAGACCGTCGAGGCCGGAGTCGGCGCCCTCGAGGAGGATGGTGTCACCGAGCCCCTGCGCCTGGACGGCCGTGATCTCGCGCTCCAAGCTGAGGCCCTTGTACAAGGCCCCCGTCAGTGCGCGACCGAGGCTCAGTGCCTCGGTCCGCTCAGCGGCGGTCAGCTCGCCGTACAGCACGCGGCCGGGGACCGCGGCACTGACGGCTACCTGTTTCCTCATGACGGCGGTAAGGAAGCGGGGCCAGAAACCGTACCGGCGGTAGAGCTCGAGGTGTTTGGGACTGTGGGAGAAGGTGAACAGGCCGAGGTGGCGGTTCCCCCAGGCGTCGAAGCAGGCCATGACCGGTTCCATGAGGCGCCTGCCGATGCCCTGGTCCCACAGGTCCGGACGTACGGTCAGCGGGCCGAAGTACCCGACGCTGCCCCAGTTGGCGGCGAAGTTCGATCCGACGACCTCGCCCTCGACGGTCGCCGCGAAGGCCGCGTGCGGATCTGCCGCCCAGCGGGTGCGGACATAGTCGGCGGTCCCGAAGAACGTCTCTGGCTCAGGGGCCCCGAGGAAGGTCCCGAAGGCGACCCTGAAGATCGCGTCGGCCCGATCCAGGTCCGGCTCGTCCAGCGCGCGGACCGATACCGAGGCGGCGGAACTCGTGCGCTTCGCTGCGGGCATGATCGCTCTCCTTTCCGCCCCCAGTTCCATCGCACCACGGACACGCGCCGCGGGCGAAGCGACAGGAACGGCGGCACCTCGAGGACAAGGGCGAGCCTCTGCACCGCGCAGCGAACGAGACCACCGAGGGCGAAGGACGCAGGGCCTCACGGCAGCCAATGGGTGTCACCGTGGTCTGCCGCAAGCCACTGCGGTGCTGTGCTTCCGTGCTGCACGCCGGGCCCGACGTGTGACCGTTCGTGGTGCCGGAGTGCCGGAGTGCCGGAGTGCCGGGGTTCTTCAGGCCTTCGGCTGGGTGAAGCGGATGCGGTTGCCGAAGGGGTCACGCAGACCGCAGTCGATTCCGTACGGACGCTCGGTGGGCTCCTCGGTGAACTCCACCCCCTTCTCGAGCAGCGTCTCGTAGGTCTTGCGGCAGTCGTCCGTGGTGAGGATGAGCCAGCCGCCCATGGCTCCCTTGGTCACCAGCTCGCGCACCTGCTCCGCCGTCTCCTCCGACATCGCCGGCGCGCCCGGCTTCTCCAGAAGAATCTGCCGCTCGGGGTGGCCCGGTACGCCGACGGTCAACCAGCGCATGAAACCCATGTCGACGTCTGCGGTGATCTCCAGGCCGAGCTTGCCGACGTAGAAGTCGACGGCCTCGTCCTGGTCGAGGACGTATATCTGCGACTGCGTGATGGCGTTGAACATGACACTGACACTAGTGATCAGCCGGGACGAAAACTTATCCAAAACTGCTCAGTGGACAAGACGTTCTACCGGCCGGTCAGGCATGCGGCCGAGTCCACGCCATCGTGAAGCACGTCGGCACGCCCACGGCAACCGCTTCCTTGCGGTACGTCCGCGGCGACCGGCCGACGATGTCCCGGAACGTCCGGCTGAAGGTGCCCGGGCTGGTGAAGCCGACCTCGAAACCGATGTCCGTCACGCTGCGGTCGGTCTCCCGCAGCAGGAACATCGCCCGTTCCACGCGGCGACGCTGCAGGTAGCGGTGCGGTGTCTCACCGAACGTGGCCCGGAAGGTACGCGTGAAGTGGGCCTGCGACACGTGTGCGACGCGGGCCAGGGCAGGGACGTCCAGTGGCTGCGCGTAGTCGCGGTCCATCACGTCACGCGCTCGGAGCATACGGCGATTGGTCTCTTCTGCAGCGCGGCTCACTGCACCATCCCATCACGGTCCCCCGGGGGCGGGACCCGGGACGGCGGACCTTCCAGGCCCCCCGGGCCACCACTCGCCCCAGCAGATGCAGCCTGACGTGTCGGTCCACTGATCACCGGTTCCGCTGACCAGCGGGCCTGACGAAGCCAACGGCTCAGTCAGCTGAGGCGCCTCTGCCGCACGTACCGAAGGATCACGAGGGTGATCGCAGCGAGCTGCGCAAAGAGCCAGATGCCGATCTCCACCCCTCCCATGCTGCTGCCGAGCGCTATCAGCGCCAGAGCGAAGATGGCGATGACCAGCAGAAGATTCACGATCAAGCGGCGCAACGTCCTGCCCCCTAGGTGTGTGGACTCGTGCCCTGATGGGCATGATCGCAGGTGGTGATCGCCACGTATAGATGTGGCTGACCAGTGCGGTCGGTGGAGCCCTGATGGCCCAAGTGAGCGCCGGCGCATGGGCCCTGGACCACCAGTTCCGGAAGATCGCGTACGCGGTCCGGGCCTGACCTGGTGGAACGCCGACTTGCGTGGTCGCCTGACGTTGGCCTTCCTTGCGGCTCCTCCTGACGCTCCCGTCAGACGGGCACGACAGGGGCACGCTGCCGAAAATCGGCCATAGTTCAGCAGGACCGGGCTTGCGCGCTGGGGAGGTTCCCGTCGCCCTGCGGTAATCACCATGAACAGGCGAACACGGCGGGTGATGTCGTCCGGGTCGGAGACACCGTCCGCCGTCGCAGACGTCGCGCGACGCTGGCCACCACCCCCAGGCCGCGCCGCGCACCCCGCAGCGGTGAGGCTCGCTGCGTCTTGGAGACCATGGAGTCGCAGGGCGGCACGGGCGCCGACCGGGCTGAGGCCGGCCTGACGGGTGCCGTGCTGGCACAACGAGCCGGTGTGGGACAACCGGCCGTTTGCAAGGTGGAGACCGCGCGCATGCTTCGCAGTCTTGATGTGGGACCGGCTCTCGCAGGCTCTCGATCCCGCTGTTGAATGACGGGGTGACGCGTCTCGTCGACAGCTTTGGTCTCGTGGACTGGGTAAGGGCATTGGACGTTCTCAGCTCGTCGGGGCCCGAAAAGGCTTCCGTTGCGGGCCGTATCCACCGCGATGAAGGCCAGGACGCCACGCTCCACTACAGCGAAGACCTGCTCGTCGCCGGCATCGTCAAGTCCGGGAAGCTGGTCCTCGAAGGTGTCGAAGACTGCACCGGTTGCCATGCGCAGTTCCTCTGGGAACAGCCCTGCCATGCGGGCGCACTCGGAGTCCAGGGTGCCCGCGGTGATGTTAGGTCGCCTGCCGCTGCCGGGACGCGTAGGACCGGCTCTTGTTGCGGTTCCCGCACACCTTCATCGAGCACCAGCGGCGGCTGCGATTCTTCGATATGTCCCAGAACGCCCAGCCGCAAGTGTGTTCCGCGCAGCGCTTGAGCCGTGCGGCATCCCCGGTCGTGACCAGCTGGCTCCAGGCGATCGCCAGCGCGGCCAGCGGCCTGCGCTCCGTCGGCAGTCCCGCTGCAGGGGTCAAAGATCCGCGCGAGGTGACCAGCACGGGGTGTCCGGCCAGCACCTGGTCCGCCGCGGCAAGCAGTTCCGGGTCGGGGAGGTCGCCGACATGGCTGCCCAACTCCTCGCGGATGCCCGCGCGAAGGGTCAGATAGCTCTCGTGGACGTCGGGGGGGATGCCGCCGGGCGTGTCGAGCAGGCCGCGGCCAGTCAGCCAGGCGGCCAGCCCCGCCGGGGTGGCGATCTCGTCGCTGGCCTTTTCCACGTCGACCGTGTTGGCGAACGCCTCCACCAGGACGGCTGAGGCCGGCGGCTCCAGCATGGCGGTCACCTCCTGCGTCTTCCCGCCATTCTACCGGCTAAGCGTTTTACCGGTTGTGCGATCGCCGGGACGTGCGCCACAGTTGCCTAACCGGCTAAGGCGTTAGACAGTTAGGGGATGGCCATGGCCACATCGACGCCCGAGCGGACAGAAACCGGCAAAAGCCTCAGTGCTTCGACCTCGAAGGGGCGCCCCCCAGTCGACCGGGGCCGGCGCAACACCGCGGTCCTGGTCGGCTTCACCGCCGTGACCAACCTCGCCGACGGCGTGATGAAGATGGCTCTGCCGCTGCTGGCCGCCCAGATCACCGGCTCTCCCACCCAGGTCACCGCGGTCTCACTGACCCTTACCCTGCCCTGGCTGCTCGTCGCCCTGCACATCGGCGTGCTCGTCGACCGTTTCGACCGGAGGCGACTGCTCTGGGCTGCCAACGGGGCGCGGCTGGCGGCGGTGGGCTGGCTCAGCGTCTTAGCCGCGACCGACGGCGTGACGCTCGTGCAACTCCTCAGTGCCGGGGCGGTCCTCGGTGTCGCCGACGTACTGGCATCCACCTCCGCCTCCGCCCTGGTTCCGGCCGCAGTGCCCGCGGCAGGGCGCGAGCGCGCCAACGCCTGGATGGCGGGGGCCGAGACCGTGGGACAGGAATTCGCCGGACCTCTCACCGGAGGACTGCTGCTGGCCGCCGGTACGGGGATCGCGCTGGGGCTGACAAGCGCCTCCTACGCGCTCGCCGCCCTCGCCCTGCTCCTGCTGGTGGGTCGCTTCCGGGCCGAGGGGCCCGCTCCGGACGCGGCTCCGGTCTCGGTCAACAGTCGGATCGCCGAAGGACTGCGCTTCCTGTGGCGCGATGCGGTGCTGCGCACGCTGTCACTGGTCGTCGCCGTGCTCGCCGCCGTCTGGGGCGCCTGGCTGGCGCTCCTACCGCTCTACGCCCAGCAGGCCATGGGACTCGGACCGCAGCAGTACGGCCTTGTACTCAGCGCCCTGGGGATCGGCGGGCTGGTCGGCGCGGTGACGGTGACCTGGGTGAACCGGCTGCTCGGTGCTCGCTGCGCGATGTTCGCCGACCTGATCGGCACCACCGCGATGGTGGCGCTGCCCGCCCTGACCACCAGCCTCTGGGCAGTGGCGGCGGGTGCCTTCCTCGGGGGCATGGGCGGCACGCTCTGGACGGTCAACGCCCGCACCATCGCCCAGCGCAAGGTCCCCGACGGGATGCTCGGCCGCTACGACGCAGCGGCCCGGCTCTTCAACTTCGGCGCCATGCCGCTGGGAGCGGCCCTGGTGGGCCTGCTGGCCGAACTGGGCGGCATGCGGCTGGCCTTCGCGGTGTTCGCGGTGGCCACAGCGGCGACGCCGGTGCTGTTCCTCAAGAACATCACCCGGTCGGCCGTGGAACCACGCTAGAACCCGCCGTGGGGACCTGTCCGGGTTCTCCGCGCGACGCCCGGGCAGCACCCACACACACCGGGCGGCGCGGGACCCGGAGAGGTCCGCTGGGCGATGCCCCCAGCCGCTTCCGTGGCAGGGAGCCGGAGCCGTTGACGTGTCGACCGGCCCGGAACCTGGGCCCCGGCGCCACACTCCCGGCCCGAAGCGCCAAGACGGTTGTGCACATTCAGCTGTGCCGGCCGGTGCGTACATCGGTGAGCTGGCGGGCTGGCGCGAGGCGTTCTACGGCGTCGGGGGACCGGCGCTGCTCTTGTGGCCGCGGCCATGGCCGTGCTGCTGCCGCCGCCATCCCAGGAGGCGGTCGCGCTGGGCGGGGTGCTGCGACTGTTCAACAACTCCCGGGTGGCCACCGGGCGCGCGGCTTTCCGTAGCGGGTGCGGCGATCGTGCTGGTTGAGGTTCCCCCGCTGCTCGGGAGGGGCTGATCAACTGGTCCCGAGGGGGTGACAGGGGTTCAGGTGGGTGCGTTCGGCCGTTGCCCGGTCGGCGCAGTGCTTCTCCTCGAGCTCGATCGGACTGAGGTAGCCGAGCCGTTTCCGGTTGGTCATGCCGGGGAGGGATCGTCCGTGGATAGCGCGCCACCGTCGTACAAGGGGAACCACCGGTACCCGGTGGAGATCATCTCCCACTGTGTGTGGCTCTATCACCGCTTCCCGCTGTCGTTCCGGGAGGTCGACTGCTGCTCGAGCGCGGCGTGTTCGTCTCCCACGAGACGGTCCGCCGCTGGTGCGCCAAGTCCGGGCAGGCCTACGCAGGCGCGCTTTGCGGTGTCGCGGGCGGAAATCACCGACAAGCTGCGTTCCTACGGCGCGGCCCACCGCGAGGTCATGCCCTCGGTCGAGCACCGCTCGCACAAAGGCCTGAACAACCGGGATGAGAACTCCGACGCGCCATCAGACAGTCACGCGCCCAACAACGTGACAACGCCCTCAGCTTTTACGGAAGGCGTCGATCATGCGGGCGTAGCTGTCGCTCCCGTGCCCGGCGGCCACCATCTGGCGCATCAACTCCAGGTGCAGTTCCGGAAGTCGGGGGTCGATGCCCCGGTCGGCCCCGGCGTGCAGCAGGTGGCCTATCGCGGCGACCTGCACGTCGATGGTGGCGTCGTGGCCGGGGTACTCGCCCGCGTCGATCTGCTCGGCGTACCCGGTCATGAACCAGGACACCGTCTTCAGCCAGCGGCAGGCGATCGCCGTGAAGTCCCTCGCCGCGACCCCGTCCGCGCCGGCCAGCGCGGTGGCGTGCAGCCAGCCGCCGAAGACGGACCACATGAGGCCGAGCAGCCCGGAGTCGTACAGCGAGGCGAGCCCTGCGTCCGTCCCGAGGCCGACCGGGTCGCCGAGGACGGCCAGGGTGTCGCGGTGCGCGGCCAGGACCTCGGGGGCGCCGCTGTAGAGGAACATGTGGGCGCTGTCGCCGACGCCGGGTGGGGTGGTCATGATGCCGCCGTCGAGGTACGCGATCCCCTGCCCGGCCGCCCACTTCGCCTCCTCGCGCGCCTGCTCGGGCGAGCCTGAGGTGAGGTTGACCAGGGCCTTGCCGCGCAGCGACTCTCCTACGGGACGGAGGAGTTCGCGTGCGGCCGGGTAGTCGAGGACGCACACCAGGACCAGGTCGCTCGCGGCGACGGCCTCGGCGACCGTCTCCGCTCGGACCGCGCCCCGGGCGACGAGGGGCCCGGCCTTCTCGGGACTGCGGTTCCAGACGGTCGTGGTGTGCCCGGCGTCCAGGAGGGCACCGGCGAGCGCCGTGCCCATCTGTCCCAGGCCGATGACGGTGACGTTCTGTGCGCTCATGAATGACGACTCCCTGTATGTGGCGGTCCTTGGACAAGATCCACACTCGCAGGAGCGGAAGGGGTGCGACAGTGGCAGGACTGGCTATGTACGCAAAATTCCTGCCACTGGGCCGAGTTAGGATCGGCGAATGAGCACAGGTGTCGTCGCCGTGGCCGTCGTCCCCGACCCTCGCTCGGGGGTCTCTCTCTGGGAGCTGTACGAACTCTCCATCGCCTGCACGGTGTTCGGCATCCCGCAGCCCGACCTGGCCGATCCCTGGTACGAGCTGAGGCTCTGCGGCAACGCCCCGGACGGGGCAATCTCCCTGCGTACGGAGTACGGCCTGGACGCGCTCGTGGGCGCCGACACGGTCATCGTGCCGTCCGTGCCCGACGCGGTCGTCGAGGACGGCCAGGAGGTCCCGGCCGATCTGGTAGCAGCCCTGCGCGAGGCCGCCGCCTCTGGGGCCCGGATGGTCTCCCTGTGCACCGGCGCCTTCGCGCTCGCCGCGGCCGGGCTCCTCGACGGCCGCCGAGCCACCGCGCACTGGAGTCACACCGCCCAGCTGGCGGCTCGCCACCCCGAGGTGGTCGTCGACGACTCGGTCCTCTACACCGACGAGGGCGGGGTCCTCACCAGCGCCGGGGCCACCGCCGCGCTCGACCTGTGTCTGCACCTGGTCCGCCGCGACCTGGGGGCCTCGGTCGCCAACCAGCTGGCGCGGCGCCTCGTCGTGCAGGCCCACCGCTCGGGCGGCCAAGCCCAGTTCATCGAGGCACCGGTGCCCCGCGACGACGACGCGGGCCTGGCTCCGGTACTCCAGTGGGCGGCCGAGCGGCTGCACGAGCCGCTCACCGTCGATGACCTGGCGCGCCGGGCCGGGCTGAGCCCGCGCACCTTCTACCGGCGACTGCGGGAGGCGACCGGCACGACGCCGCTGCAGTGGCTGTTGCAGCAGCGCATCGGCCGGGCACAGAGCCTGCTGGAGACGACCGACCTGCCGGTGGAGCAGATCGGCTACCGCAGCGGCCTGGGCACGGCGGCGAACCTGCGCCACCACTTCACCCGGACGGTGGGGGTCTCCCCCACCGACTACCGCAAGTCGTTCAGGCCCTCGAGGCTACCTTCGTAAGACCGAGTTGGGGTTCGTACGCACGGAAGCGTCCTGTGGTCGATGACCATGCTCATGCGCCGCCGCTGCGCTGGCACCGGATGCGGCAGGTGGCGGCTCGTGCGAGAGCGGGGGAGACCTGGCGCGAGTCGGACTACGTCTTCACCACCCGGACCGGATGCCCGGTCGAGCCGCGGAACCTCTACCGGTCCTTCACCCGCGTCGCCCGGTCCGCCGGCCTCCGCGTGATCCGGCTGCACGACGCCCGGAACGGCACGGCGACGCTCCTGACGACGGCCGGGGTCGCGCCCCGCGTGGTGATGGAGATCCTGGGCCACTCCCAGATCGGCATCACCATGGATGTCTACACGCACGTCGTGCAGGACGCGCAGCGCGAGGCCATGAGCCACATGGACCGGCTGCTCAGGAAGAGGCACCCCGATCGTCGGTGACCGCCTGCACTGATGTCAGAAGTAGAAGTCGAAGGGCCCACCTACGGAGATCCGTAGGTGGGGGCCCTCTGACCTGGTGCCCCCGGCAGGATTCGAACCTGCGACACACGCTTTAGGAGTTCGATGCGGGACCGCTGAGCCTGCTGTCGGCGACTGCTGCGACGGCCGGACGGAGACGCCGGCGTGCCTTCCCGTCCGGTGTCGTTGATGTCAGCTATGTCAGCTGTGGATGTCAGGATCTGCCTGGCCCGTGGTTCTTTGCGGGCCGGTCGTCATCACGGGTACCGGGACCGGGCAGGAACCGTCGGCCAGTGACTCCGCGCCGGCCACACCGACCAGTGACGCGGCCACGGCGGGCCGTACCGGTACCAGCGGTGGCTCTCCGTGCTCCATCGTGGCCCGGAAGGCGCGCAGTACTCGTACGGTGCCCTCAGCCCCGCGTGCCACGGGTTCCCCGGCGAGGGTGAAGGGCGGAGGCGTGCGTTCCTCCTCGCGTGCGTGGCCCTCCGGGGTCGCCCAGCCCTCCGTCCTGACACGGACCGACCAGGACCGGTCGCCGGCGGCCCGGACGGACTCGGCCAGCGCCTTGGTGCCGCGCACGGAGATCCAGCTCCAGTGGCTGTCGGGCTCGCCCTGGAGGAACCCGTGCCGGGTAAGGGCAAGCGCCCCGGTGGACAGCCGTACCGCCATGACGACCGCGGCGCGTGGGTCCGCCTCGTCCGCCGGGAACGCCGACACCTCCACCGGCCAGGCCTTCGTGAGGGCCAGTACCGGTGAGAGGGTGTGCGTGCAGTACGCCGTGGGAGCGATGCGCCCGCGCCAGTGCGCCGGGTCACCGATCAGGCCCGTGACATCGGCCGGGGACATGCCGTGCAGGTAGTCCGCTTCGATCAGGCTGATCCGGCCCAGCTCCCCGGCCTCGATCGCCTGCCGGATGAGACGGACGTGCGGGTGGGCCACGTAGTTCTCGGCGAAGGAATAGGTCGCGGACGACCTGTCCGCCGCCGCGATGAGCCGCTCCCCTTCCGCGGCGTCCACGCACGCCGCCGACTCGGACAGCACATGCACTCCACGGTCCAGGAACGCGACGGCCAGCGGCGCGTGCTCGTCGAAGTCGTTGGCCAGGACGACCCCGTCAAGACGGTGCTCCAGCAGCTCCTCCCACCGTTCCACCAGCACCGCGCCGGGTAACTGCGCCCGCGCCACGGCACGGCGTTCGGGGTCGCGGTCACATGCCGCCACGACCTCCATGCCCACCTTGCGACACCAGTCCGCCAGGTGGAGCCCCATCCTGAGCCCTACCACTCCTACCCGCATACAGACATCCTCTTCCGAACTCCCCTTCCTTCACAGCTGGTTTCCCACCGTGAAAACGCAGCAGACGGAGGGACTGACCGAGGCGCACGTCCCGGACACAACGAAGGGCCGGCCCGGGAGGGAAACCCTCCTGAGCCGGCCCTTCTCTCTGTGCCCCCGGCAGGATTCGGACCTGCGACACCCGCTTTAGGGGAGTGGCGGGGTGATCTGCTGGCTGAGCTGCGGCTTCGCCGGCCGAGGAAGCGGGCGGGTACTCGACCGCAGGGCACCGGTGTTGACCCTGACTGACCCCTGCATCTGGCACGGTAGTGGCACGAACCTCAGCCGACGGCAGTCAGCCACGATGGTCGGGGGTGTCGGCCCGTCGGTTGCGGTCCTGGCGCTCTGCAACCTCACGGCTGGCCGCGGCCGTTAATCGACAGCATGACCAAAAAGGTCGTCAGCAAGCCGACGACCTCTCGATGGCTACCCGTCGAGCATTCTTAGCCCGACAATTTTCTGGACGATTTCATCGATCCCTCTGCTGTCCACTCTGGCGGCACGATCAGAGGGGTGATCTCGCACTCCGATGACTGCTGTTCCATGACACTGCCAACGTGGATTTCGGTGACCGTTTCAGCCCGATTAAGCACATCCTTCAGGTGCTCGCTCGGATCAATCGCCTCGAGCAATGCGGTACGCAGCTGAGCGATTCCTGTTCGCATGAAATTATCCATGGCGCGGGTGTATGTGATTTCGACCGGAATATTCACTGAAATCCTTCCTCGTTCAGGGTCTTCGCAAGATTGGCGCGTGCGCGATGTAGGTTTTGACGGACGTTCACGGCGGGCATCCCCATTGCCCCAGCCGCCTCAGGATATGGATGACCTTAGATTGGCCGACTATTTCGTCGTCATCGTCACGCCCGATGTGATCAGGGAAACTAGACACCAGCTCATCTATGCGACTTCTGCCGAAAATTTTTGTCCACATGCGAAATGCGAACTTGCGTACCCATGCTAGGGGATGCTCTGCGGAGTCCCAGACCTTAGCAAGTTCAATAAAGGCCATCTGTACAGCGTCTTCAGCGTCGACTCGTCGCGCCCCTGCGGTGATCAGGAAACCAATCAAACGGTGCAAGGAATCTTTGAAAAGCTGTCCAAAATCCTCTACCTGCACGACGAGGAGACGACGGAGCGAACGTAGCCCTCGGCTCCCTGACCGCCGAACCGGGCCGGCAGAACGAGGACTTCGCGGCCGTCGCCCCTGGCACGGCCGTTCTCCTCGACGGTGCCAGTGTGGCCGGGACTGAGACCGGATGCGTGCACGGCGTCGCCTGGTTCTCCTCGGCGCTGGGCGGGCTGCTGCTGAGCAGCATCACGGCACACCCCGCCCGGTCGCTCACTGACTGCCTCGCCGACGCGATCCGAGACGTCCGTTCGCTGCACGAGGGCACCTGCGACCTGACCTGTCGGGCCAGCCCGACCAGTACGGTCGTCGCGGTCCGGACCGGTGGGGAGGCTCTGGAGTACCTCGTCCTCGGTGACTCGACCCTCTTCCTCGCCGACAGGGACGGGAAGACGATTGCCGTCACCGACCAGCGCCTGGACGAGGTCGGTGAACGGCTCCGTGCGCCGGTCGACGAACTGCCCACCGGCTCACCCGAACACGCCGCCGCCTTGGCCGAGTACCGCGACGCCCTGACCGGGCTCCGTAACCAGCCGGGCGGCTTCTGGATCGCCGGCCCCGAACCGCGGGCGGCTGAACATGCGCTGACCGGAACGGTACCGCTGGACTCGCTCACGTCCGTGGCGCTGCTGAGTGACGGGGTGACGCGTCTCGTCGACAGCTTTGACCTCGCGGACTGGGTACGGGTGCTGGGCGTTCTCAGCTCGTCAGGGCCGGATGAGTTGATCCGGCAGGTTCGAGAAGCAGAGGCTGGGGACCCCGACGGCCGGCGCCGGCCGCGTGGCAAGGCGCACGATGACGCGACTGTCCTGTACTGGGTGCTGTCGTAAGCGCGTTTGGCCTCACTACCTGCTTCTTGCCCGCCCGGCGTTATGACCGATTGCGACGACGCCAGACCGTGAACATCCAGACGCAGAACAGCACCAGCCCCACGATCACCACCCAGGGAGGCAGTACGCCCAGCCCTTTGTACGACAGGGTGATGGCGGCGTGTACTGATTCCTTCACTGTGACTCCTCAGTCAGTCAGCGGTGCACTAGGAAACGCCCTCTCGTTGCACTGAAGTCAGGTGCCCCCTTCGTCAACGGCCATACTTCCTGCCGGCCGCATAGCTGGCTTCGCATGCCTCCTTATGCAGTTGATGAGGCGTCGGGTTGCGGTAGCCGTCAACCCCCCAGGCAGTTCGGGTGGGTTCCTCCCTGTGTTGTCTAGGGGGTATTCAGCGGCTCGGCGTCCGTGACGGACGCGAGTCGGTGATGCGGCTGCACATCCTGCCCACCTTCGGGACCGGGAGCGTGGCCGACGTGACGATGGCCCGGGTGCGCAGCTGACGCGGCAAGCTCCTCGCGGCCGGCGTCGGTGAGCCGACGGTGGTCAAGGCGTACCAACTGCTGCGTGCCCCCATGAACACGGCTGTGGACGACGAGCTGATCCGGCGCAACCCGTGCCGCATCAAGGGCGCGGACCGCTACGACGTGCCCGAACGGCCGGTCCTCACGGTGGCGGAGGTCTTCGCCGCCGCCGACTCCATCGCGCCGCGCCACCGGCTGCTCGTGCTCCTGGCGGCCTTCACCACCCTGCGGTTCGGGGAGCTGGCGGCCCTGCGGCGCCGGGACGTCGACCTGGAGGGGCTGACCGTCACCGTGCGCCGCGCTCAGGCCGAGTTGCAGGACGGCCGGCTCTTCGACAAGGCGCCGAAATCCGCAGCCGGGGCGCACTCCGTCTCCTTCCCGGCCGAACTGCTCGACGCAGTCACGCACCACCTGGAGCACTTCGCCGCTCCCGGCCGCGACGGGCACGTCTTCGTCGGGCCGCAGGGCGGGCAGCTACGGCGCAGCAACTTCCGGGACGACTGGGTCAAGGCCCGGAAGGCCGCGGGCGTCACGGCCGAGCTGCACTTCCACTACCTGCGGCACATGGGCAACACGCTGGCCTCGACGGCCGGGGCCAGCTCGCGAGAGCTGATGACGAGGATGGGGCACAGCAGCTCCCGGGCCGCGTTGATCCACCAGCACATGACCGGTGACCGTGATCGGCCATCGCCGACCGGCTTGGGGCCATGATCCGGGGCGGCGGGGGAGCAGCCTCCGACTCGTCCGAGAGGAGTCCTGTGGAGCCGTAGGGGCACGCGTGTGGCACGACCCTGGACACAATGAAGGGCCAGCCTGGGAGGGAACCCCCCTTGAGCTGGCCCTTCTGTGTGTGCCACCAGTCGACTGATGCGGCAGTCGGACGAAGCCTCTGGCGTGTGCCTCCGTCCGGTGCTGTTGCTGTCAGCCGTAGATGTCAGAGCTCGCGCGAGATCCACCGGGCGTCGAGGGACTCAAGGCGTGCGACCGCACTGCTTGCCCCACATTCACAACAGACCATTTCGGCGGAGTTCTTCCTGACGCCGGCGGTCCGCATCAGCGCCGTTCTTGCCACGAGCTGCTCGCGCCCGCTTTCGCGGCTTGCGAGGGGGTTGTGCCTGGGCATCAAGTACCCGGTCGTACTTGTTCTCGCCACCCACACTCGACGGATCAACTGGGTCTCCGCCATGCAGGTTGTAAGCAACGAACCACTGGCTCACAGTCGCCCCCTTGCCTTTGACGCTACCGGTCTCGGCATAGCGTCGACCCCCTGAAGTTGGTGAAGGGCACTTTACTCAGCGTGGTCGACGTGCGCCATGGCCTGCGGTGAAGGACGTCTGAGTCGATAGACGTGGCCAGGACACGCAGCGTCGACCTCGGCGGATGCGTCTGAGGTGTGACTCCGACGAGCGGACGCAGTGGCACGTCTGTGGCACGGAGCCCGGAACGGTGAAGGGCCAGCCCGGGAGGAAACCCCTCCTGAGCTGGCCCTTCTCGCTGTGCCCCCGGCAGGATTCGAACCTGCGACACCCGCTTTAGGAGAGCGGTGCTCTATCCCCTGAGCTACGAAGGCGTGGTCGGCGGTCAAGCCGTGAGCGTCCTGGTCGGTGGCCGCGGGCCCGGTCACGGGGGCAGCGGCGTCCGCCGGGGCGCTCGATCCACAGGGTACCGGATCGGAGCCCGGGCGGGTGGGGACGGGGAGGAGAGCCCCTGGGTCGGCCGCCCCTCCCGACCCGCCCTCACGCCTCAGGGCTTCCGGGCCACCCCTCCGAACATCGCCACCTCCGCCGGGAGGTCCCCGGAGGCGTCCTCCGGGCGCCAGCGGTTGCAGGAGACCACCCCGGGCTCCAGCAGCTCCAGCCCGTCGAAGAAGCGGACCACCGCCTCCGGCGTCCGCTGGGTCAGCTTCGGCGTGCCGTTCTCGTTCCAGAAGGCGACCGCCGCGTCCACGTCCGGCATGTCCGGGCGGGTGATCGTGTGGGAGAGGACCAGGTGGCTGCCGGACGGCAGGGCGTCCATCAGGCGGCGCACGACGTCGTACGCCTCCTCGTCGTCCTCGATGAAGATGACCACGCCGAGCAGGACGAGGGCGACCGGCCGGCTGAGGTCCAGGGACCGCGCGGCCTGTTCGAGGATGGCGTCGATGTTGCGCAGGTCCTCGTCGAAGTACGCCGTGCTGCCCTCCGGCGTGCTGGTGAGCAGGGCCTCGGCGTGGGCCAGCACGATGGGGTCGTTGTCGACGTAGACGACGCGGGAGTCGGGGGCGACGCGCTGCGCGACCTCGTGGGTGTTGTCCGCGGTGGGCAGGCCGGTGCCGATGTCGAGGAACTGCCGGATCCCGCACCGCCCGGCCAGATGCCGCACGGCACGGCCGAGGAACTGCCGGTCGGCGAGGGCGTAGTCGCCGATGCCGGGGTGCAGCGTGCGGATCTGGTCGCCGGCGGCCTGGTCGACCGGGTAGTTGTCCTTGCCGCCCAGCCAGTAGTTCCAGATGCGTGCGGTGTGCGGCTGGTCGGTCCTGATGCGCGCGCGTGCCTCGAGCGATGCCGCGGATATCTCCGTCACTACGTCCTCCAGAGCTGACCGGCAGCTGTCAAGCAGCAACCTAGCGGAGGGAGTTGGGCGGGGTACCGCGCCCTGACGACGTCAGGACGCCGACGTGCGGGTGACCCTGACCCGGTACTCGTCCTCGCTCCCGGCCAGCACCGCCACCCGTACCCCCTCCTCGCGGTCCACGAAGCTCTGGCCCGGGGTGAAGGTCGCGTCCGACAGTTCCGCGTGCACGTTCGGGGCCCGGGTGCAGCCGCCGCTGTCCCGGGTCGCGTCGTGGACGGTGACGGGGCCCATGCCCGTGTCCACGTCCGCGTCGACCCGGTAGACGAGGATGCCCGGCCGGCACACCGCCTCGTCGTTCCCGGCGCGGGTGCGCAGCTCCACCGCGTACCCGGAATGCGCGTCGAGCGGTATGAAGAGCAGCTTGGGGCCGCCCGGGCGGGCCAGCGGGGTCAGGACGTACTCCCGCGAGCCGCGCTGCGCCACGCAGCTCACCTGGGACGTGTCGAGCCAGCCGAGCTTCCACTTGTGCCAGGCGAGGAAGTCGTTGTTGGCGCCCCAGTCCTCGCTCATGATGTCCCAGTGGCCGACCGCGCCGCCGCCCTCGGCGGTGTAGAGGTCGGGCAGGCCGAAGACGTGGCCGTTCTCGTGCGGGAGCACGCGGTAGCCGGTGCGGTCGTAGGAGCCGGAGCCGTCGTCCTGGCGGGAGTAGACGAACGACGCGTTGGAGACGGGTCTGCCGTCCGCGGTGGGGGCCTCGTCGTTGCCGGCGAAGGTGACGGACAGGACGGTGTCCAGGGCGGCCGGTCCCGCGTTGGGGGTGACGAGCACGTTCAGCAGGTCGTACGCCCGGAAGTCCACCTCCGCGTCGGCCTCGGAGACGATGTCGCGGACCAGCTCCCGGTAGCCGGGGTCGAAGGGCGCGCCGCGCTCTATGCCGTACTGGCGGAAGGACTTGGGCATGCGCAGCCACTCGGGGACGGGCAGTTCGGGGCGGTAGTCGAGGCGGCCGTAGGAGCTGGTGGTGAACCACTCGCGGGTCTGCGGGAAGAACTCGCGGTAGCGGTCGAGGGCGTCGCCCTCACCGGGCGCGTCCGAGAAGTCGATCATCAGGGTGAGGGCGCGGACGGTGCCGGTGGAGCGGGTGTAGCCGGGGTCCGTCGGGATGCCCTCGGACATCTGCACGTCGCGGTCGCTGCCGATCATGCAGGGCCCGTGGGCGGAGCTGCGGGACAGGGCGCTCGGGCCGGCGCCGGGGGCGGTGGTCGCGGGGGAGAGGTGGCCGCTGCCGGCCGAGCTGCAGACCGCGAGGGTGAGGGCGGTGACGGAGCCCAGGGCGGCCAGGCGGCGCGGGGATATCCGGCCTCGGCTCGGACGCGGCTGCATGGGGAAACCTCCGCTCCGCACGGCAGCCGCCGTCTCCGACTGCACCCTCCCGATCACCCTTTGTCACGGGTCGGGGGTGCGCTCGCCGGGTGGTCCGATCGTGGGGTACGGGCGGGCTTCGAGCATGAGCTGAGTCACGTGAGGGTTTCCCGTGTGCGGGACCGAGGACCCTTCCGCGGCGTCAGCGGAGCCAGGGCAGGTCCGCGCCCGCTTCGCTCGGCTGAAGTCCCTCGGCGATGATCCCCATGATCTCGCCGAGAGACTTCTGCTGCTCCGGCGTGAGCCGGTCGAACACCGCCTGCCGTACGGCGTTGACGTGGCCGGGGGCGTGGCGGCGCAGCACCTCCGTGCCCTCGTCGGTGAGCACGGCGAACTGGCCGCGTTTGTCGGAGGGGCAGTCCTCGCGGCGGACCCAGCCGTTCTTCTCCAGCCGGGCGACCGCGTGCGACAGGCGGGAGCGGGTGATCTTGGCGTCCTTCGCCAGCTCCGTCATGCGCAGCCGCCGGCGGGGCGCCTCGGCCAGCTTGACCAGCAGGCCGTAGTAGACGTGCGGCATGCCCGCGTCCCGCTGGAGCTGACGGTCGAGGTGGTCCTCCAGGAGCGTGGTGGCGTCGACGTACGCGCGCCAGACGCGCTGTTCCTCGTCGGTGAGCCAGCGCGGCTCCCCGGCGGCTGCCGAAGGTGCGGGTGCCGTGTTCATGCACTCCACTGTACGGGCGTTCTCCTTGAACCTTAAACAAATGGGGCGTACAGTCAGCAGTGGAAGTTGAGAGTTCAAGTACACCGGTCGGTGACCACCACTCGGTGACCGCCGCTCGTGGCCGCCGGACGCGTCGCAGAAACCGTGGGGACGCCGCAGAGACGCCGCAGAAAGGAGTCGCCGTCATGACCGCCGCCACTCAGGAGCGCATGCCGGCGCTCTACCTCAGCCACGGTGCCCCGCCCCTCGCCGACGACCCCGTCTGGCCCGGCGAGCTGGCCGCCTGGTCCGCGGGCCTGCCCCGCCCCAAGGCGATCCTCGTCGTCTCCGCCCACTGGGAGGAGGCCCCGCTCGCCCTCGGCGCCACCGAGACCGTGCCCCTCGTCCACGACTTCTGGGGCTTCCCCGAGCACTACTACCGGGTCACCTACCCCGCCCCCGGCGCCCCCGAGCTCGCCGAGTCCGTGCGCAAGCTGCTGCGCGCCCCCGGCACCCCCGTCCAGGACGTCCCCGACCGGGGCCTGGACCACGGCGCCTACGTCCCGCTCGTCGAGATGTACCCGGAGGCCGACATCCCCGTCCTCCAGGTGTCCATGCCGACCCTCGACCCCGTGAAGCTGATGGACATCGGGCGCCGGCTCGCACCGCTGCGCGACGAGGGCGTGCTGATCGTCGGCTCCGGGTTCTTCACCCACAACCTCGCCGCGCTGCGCCAGGGCGGCATCCCCGCCTGGTCGGCCGAGTTCGACGCGTGGGGCAGGGAGGCGCTCCAGGCGCGGGACGTGGACGCGCTGCTGGACTTCCTCCGCAAGTCCCCCGCCGGCCGGCTCGCCCACCCGCGCACCGAGCACTTCGCCCCGCTCTTCGTCGCCATGGGCGCCGCCGACGCGGCCGGCGAGCTCGGGGAACAGAAGTCCGTGATCGACGGGTTCTGGATGGGGCTGGCCAAGCGGTCGGTGCAGTTCGGCTGAGGCGGGACCCCGGCACGTTCTGTGGCCCCGGTGGCCGGGACCCCGGCACGTTCTGTGGCCCCGGCGGCCGGGACCTCGGGGTCACAGCTCCTTCTCGTACCAGGCCACGTCCCACCAGCGGCCGAACTTGTGGCCCACTTCCCGGTACGTGCCGACGTGCCGGAAGCCGAAGCGTTCGTGCAGACGCGTCGAGGCGGCGTTCGGCTGGGCGATGCCCGCGTAGGCACGGTGCAGGCCCTCACCGGCCAGGGCGTCGAACAGCGCCTGGTAGAGCAGGGTGCCGATACCGCGCCGGCCGGCGTCCGGGGCGACGTACACGGTCGTCTCCACGGAGGTCGCGTACGCGGGTTTGGGCCGGAAGGGGCTGGACGTGGCGTACCCCAGGACACGGCCCGTGCCGGCGGCCGTGGCAACCATCAGACGGTGGGAACCGTCTACAGGGTGGGAGAGCAGCCAGGGGCGTCGCTCCGCCGGAGTGAACGGAGTGATGTCGAACGTGGCGGCCGTCTCACGTACGTAGTGGTTGTAGAGGTCGGTGAGGGCCCCGAGGTCCGCCTCGGTCCCCGGCCTGACCTGCACCTCCGCCTGATCGGACGGCATCACACCTCCCCGCGTGGCCGGACAGGGTACTGCATGATCAGAAAAATCGGTGGGCGTGTTGGGAATTCTGTCCTGATTCCAGTCGTTGTTTCCTACGGATGCGGGCACCCGAGCAGAGTCCGGAAGAGACCCTGAGGACCATGCCCAGCGTCCGCAGGACCGCCCGCTGACCTCACCATCGCAAGGGAGCACGCATGGCAACCCGTGCCGTCGCCCGTCGTCAGTCCGCCTCCGGCGAGACGGTCGACTCGGCAAGCAGTGTTCGCGCCCATGGCGGCGAGATCGCCGACCGCGACCTGGTCGGCATGTACCTCGACGAAATCGCGCGCACGCCGCTGCTCGACGCCGCCAAGGAGGTCGAGCTGTCACAGATCATCGAAGCGGGTGTGTTCGCACGACAGATCCTCGACGGCCTCGAGGAGAACACGGTGGGAGCGACCCCCGAGGAGCTCCAGGCCCTGGTCGACGAGAGCGAGCGGGCCAAGGACATCTTCATCCGCTCCAACCTCCGCCTGGTCGTCGCCGTCGCCCGCCGCTACCCGCGCAGCGGCCTGCCGCTGCTCGACCTGATCCAGGAGGGCAACGCCGGCCTGGTCCGCGCGGTCGAGAAGTTCGACTACCGCAAGGGCTTCAAGTTCTCGACGTACGCCACCTGGTGGATCCGGCAGGCCATCACCCGGTCCATAGCCGACCAGTCGCGCACCATCCGCCTGCCCGTCCACCTGGTGGAGGAGCTGGGCCGGATCCGGCGCGTGCAGCGCGAGTTCAACCGTGAGCACGGCCGCGACGCCGAGCCCGCGGAGATCGCCGCCGAGCTCGGCTCCACGCCGGAGCGCGTCACCGACGTGCTCGACTGGGCGCGCGACCCGGTCTCGCTGAACATGTCGGTGGACGACGAGGGCGAGACCCAGTTCGGCGACCTCCTGGAGGACACCTCCGCGGTGTCGCCGGAGCAGTCGGTGATGACGCTGCTGCGCAGCGAGGAGCTGGACGACCTGATCGGCCGCCTCGACCAGCGCACGGCCTCCATCATCAAGATGCGCTACGGCATCGAGGACGGCCGGGAGCGCACGCTGACCGAGGTCGGCAAGGAGCACGGCCTGACGCGCGAGCGCATCCGCCAGATCGAGAAGCACGCGCTGCTGGAGCTGAAGAAGCTGGCCCGCAGCACCGGGTTCGACGCGGCGGCGTGACGGGCGCTCCCGTCCGCCGGCGCGGCGGCCGGTCCCCGCGTGCGTCCGCCACCCGTCCCGCGTGACGGCCGGGCCCCGCGCAGCCGCGTGAGGAGCGCGTGCCGCGTGCGCCGGGTGGCGGAAGACCGCGCAAACATGGCCGTAGCCCGCCGCTTCAACCCGCTGGGGTCAGGGAACAAGACTTCCGAACCCGGTATGCGACAAGCCCCCGGGGCCATGAGCCCCGCGGGCCGACCCACACGCCACGTCCCGACGCACCACCCCCCCGGCGCCGGGACTTCCCAGGCCGGGTCCGGCGCCTGTCCCCCCGGGCGCCGGGCCTGGCTTCTCCTGTGCCGGGCTCCGGATTCCCGGGCCCGCGCACGGCTCCTCACGCCGCGCACACGGTTCTCGTGCCGCGTACGGTCTTTCATGCCGGGTTCGGCTTCTCATGCCGGGTCCGGCTTCTCAAGCCGCCTACGGCTTCTCAAGCCGGGTCCGGCACGGGCCGCACTCATAGCGGGTCACCCCGGACCTGAACCCCGGGGTGGCCCGCCAGATGGCAGATTGTGCCACATGGGCATAGCCTGCCGAAGGTGAGCAGCACCACCCCGACGCCGCCCCCGCCGTTTCCCGAAGACCCGGCGGCCGACGGCTCGTTGACCGAACGGCGCAAGGCGCAGACCCGCCTCCACATCGCCCGTACCGCCGCCGCCCTCTTCGTCCGGCAGGGACTGCGTGCCACCCGCGCCGAGGACATCGCCCACGCGGCCGGCGTCGCCCCGCGCACCTTCTACCGGTATTTCGCCACCAAGGAAGAGGCCATCGGCCCCCTCTACGCGATCGGCGCCCGGCGCTGGGTGGACGCGGTCCGCACCGCCCCCGCCGGGACACCGCTGCCACGCGTGCTCGAGGAGGCCGCGCGCCACACCCTCACACCCGGCCTCGGGGTCACCGAGGAGTCCTGGAACTGGGTGCGCGCCCTCATCCGGCTCGCGGCGGACAACCCCGCGCTGAGCAGGATCTGGGCGGACGCCTGCCGCACCTCGGAACGTGACCTGGCGGAGGCGCTGGCCCACCGGCTGACCGAGGGCCGGCCTCCGCGTCCGGACGCCGACGTCGCCGCCCGCACCCGCCTGTGCTTCGCCGCGGCCGTTGCGTGCGCGGCCGTACGCACGGCCATGGAGAGCTGGGCGGCGGGCGACGGCCCGGCGGAGGGCCCGAAGGGCCCGGCCGCACTGGCCGCGGCCAACCTGACGGCGCTGCGGGACTTCCCCTGGGACGCGGTGATGCCGACGCGGGACGGTTCCAGGAACCGGCGTCCGTCCTAGTCGGCGGCGCCCGCTGCCCCGGTCAGCCGGGCGCCCAGTTCCCGTGCCGCCTCGGCCAGTTCCGGCGGCTCCTGAACGGTGAAGGCGTGGCCCAGCAGGGCCAGGCGTACCGCCATCCAGTCCTTGGGCTCGCTCACCGTCGTCCGCAGCCGGCAGCGGCTGTCGTCCAGCGGCTCGGGCGCGCCCATCCAGTGCGGGAGCCGGGCCGCGACCGTCGCGGCGGGCGCGGCGAACGTGACGACGAGCTCGTACGACTCGTGCGCGCGGTTCATGGACCGGCGCAGGTACTCCGCGGCGCTGCCCGTCGGCGGTTCGCGCGGTGCGAAGCGGGCGCCGGTGGCGAAGGTGTCGCTGATCCGGTCGACGCGGAACGTCCGCCAGTCCGCGCGGTCGACGTCATAGGCGACGAGGTACCAGCGGCGGCCGGTGGACACCAGCCGGTGGGGTTCCGTCAGGCGCCGGGACTCGGTGCCGTCGGCCGCCCGGTAGGAGAACCGCAGCCGTTCGTGCCCGGCCACCGTGGACGCCATCACGGTCAGCGTCCCCGGGGCGATGGTCGCACCGTCCCCGCTGGTCAGCGGCGTCGTCGCGGCCTGGAGCGTGCTGACACGGTGGCGCAGCCTGCCGGGCAGCACCTGCTCCAGTTTCGCCAGGGCCCGCACCGACGCCTCGTCCACGCCCTCCAGCGCGTGCCCGGCGCCGGCCCGCAGGCCGACCGCGATGGCCACCGCCTCCTCGTCGTCCAGCACCAGCGGCGGCATCGCCTTCCCGGCGACCAGTCGGTAGCCGCCGTCCGATCCCATCGTCGCCCGCACGGGATAGCCGAGGTCCCGCAGCCGCTCGATGTCCCGCCGGACCGTGCGCCGGGAGACCCCGAGGCGGTCGGCCAGCTCGCCGCCGGGCCACTCGCGGGGCGTCTGGAGGAGGGAGAGGAGCTGGAGCAGCCGGGCCGGGGTGTCCGTCGTCATGGACCGAGCATGCCGCACCACTAGGACCGGATCTGACCTACTGCGGTCCTAACTTCACGGACATGCATTCCACCGACCCTGCTCCCGCGCAGACGCCGCAGCCCGCCACGAACGACCGCCGGCGCTGGTTCGCGCTGGCCATCGTGATGACCGCGGCCTTCATGGACCTCGTCGACGTCACCATCGTCAACATCGCCGTCCCGTCGATCCAGCGCGACGAGGGCGCCACCTTCAGCCAGATCCAGTGGATCACCGCCGGCTACGCGCTCGCCTTCGCCGCCGGGCTGATCACCGGCGGACGGCTCGGCGACATCCACGGCCGCAAGCGGATCTTCCTCGTCGGCATCAGCGGCTTCACCGCCGCCTCCGCCCTGTGCGGCCTCGCCGTCAACCCCGAGATGCTGGTCGCCTCCCGCATCCTCCAGGGCGCCACGGCCGCGCTGATGGTGCCGCAGGTGCTCTCGATCGTGCACGCCACCTTCCCGGCGCACGAACGCGGCAAGGTGTTCGGCCTGTTCGGCGCCGTCGTCGGCCTGGGCGCCGTGTCCGGACCGCTGCTCGGCGCGCTGCTGACCCAGTGGAACCTGTTCGGCCTGGAGTGGCGGCCCATCTTCCTGATCAACCTGCCCGTGGGCATCGCCGCCCTCGTCCTCGGCAGCCGCTTCATCACCGAGTCCAAGGCGCCGCGCGCCCGCACCCTCGACCTGCCCGGCGCCGCCCTCGTCACGCTCGCCCTGCTCATGCTGCTCTACCCGCTCACCCGCGGCCGTGAACTGGGCTGGCCGGTGTGGGGGTACGTGTCGATGGCCGGCGCGCTCGTGGTGTTCGCGGCCCTGGTGGCGTACGAGCGGGCCAGGGGCGCCCGGGACGGGTCCCCGCTGATCGAACTGTCGCTGTTCCGGGTGAAGAGCTTCGCGGCGGGCATCGCCGTGCAGACGGTGTTCGGCGTCGGCCTCGGCGTGTTCTTCCTGGTCTGGACGCTGTACATGCAGGTCGGGCTGGGCTGGAGCGCGCTGCGCGCCGGACTGACCGGCGTGCCGTTCTCCGTCGCGGTGTCGGTGGCGGCCGCGGTGTCCGTCCAGCGGCTGGTCCCGCGCTTCGGACGCAAGGTGCTCCAGGCGGGCGCCCTGGTGATGACGGCCGGCGTGCTGATCTACCTGGCGGAGGCCGAACGCTACGGACTCGGCATCACCTCCTGGCAGATGGCGCTCCCACTGGTCGTCATGGGCGCCGGCATGGGCCTGATCGTGGCCCCGCTGACGGACGCGGTGCTGTCCGAAGTGCCGCGCGAGCACGCCGGATCGGCGTCGGGGCTCATCAACACCGTGCAGCAGATGGGCCACGCGCTCGGCCTCGGCCTGGTGTCCGTGGTGTTCTTCGGCGTGATCGACGAACGGCTCACGCCCGCCGAGGTGGGCCCGGCCTTCGTCGACGGCTTCACTCACGCACTGGGCTGGGTGGCGGCGGTGCTCGGCGCGATCTACCTGCTGATGTTCGCCCTGCCGAAGCGTCCGGCGCAGCACGTCGAGGGCGGCGGGGGCGTCGAGGAGGCGCCCGTGACGGGGGAGAAGGAGCGGGAGCTGGTGCCCTGACGGGCCCTCTCCGGTCTCCCGCCGTGCAGCCGTGCAGCCATGCAGCCGCACAGGCAAACGGGCCTGGTGAGGCCGCCCGCGCACCTCACGGCCTTCGTGATCGTCGTCCTCAAGGACCTGCGTCGTACGGCGGATCCGGCCGGCCCGGCGGCGGACACGGACGCCGCCCCGGCACCGGACCGGAGCAGGGAAGCGGTCGCCGTGCAGACTTTGTGACGATGCGTCCGTTTGGGGGTGTGTGGGCTGTTCATGCCTAGTGCGATATAGATCACGATCGTCACGGTCCGGGGTACAAAGCCCCGGACCGTGGTGTGTACTGGGCCGCATGGCTGAGCAAGAGACCCTCTCGCGGACGACGGGTGCCACCGTCCTCACCTTGGTGGTTGTGGCCTGCGCGGCAGGTCTGGCCGACGCCCTGCGGCGCCGCGTACGCGTCCGCAGGCGCACACGCAATCACCCCGGGGCGGAGCCCACCGCGATGCACACCCACCACGGCGCCCCCGTCATCCCCCGCCAGCGGGTCACCGGCCCGAGCGCCGAGACCGTACGCCTCACCGAGGCCGAACGCGATGCGTTCGCCGTCCTCGTACGGCGCCTCTCCGAAGGGGACTAGATGTTGCGGGCAACGACGTCGTTGACGGCGGAGCTGCGCCTGGGGCCTGTCCGGTCAGGCCAGTGATTCAGTGCTGTCTGATCGACTGTGTCTCACTGGCCCGGCTGCTTTGATGGGTCAGGACTCGCAACGCGTCCGAAGAGGTCGAGTCCTTCGGGGTGTAGATCTCGACTCGGTGGTCGGGGCTGTCGGGCTGGAGCCACACCTGGTAGTCCACGTCCACGGCACCGACGGTGGGGTGCTGCAGGTGCATGGCCCCGACGGTGCAATCGGAGACGTCACCGGTGGCCCACATCGTGGCGAAGTCGTCGCTGCGCATGGTGAGTTCACCGATCAGCCCTGCCAGGCGGGCATCGGTGGGGTACCGGCCCGCGGTGAGTCGCAGGTAGGCGACGTGGATGCGGGCGAGCTCGTGCCAGTTGCGGTACATGTCGCGGGTGAGGGGATCGAGGAAGAACATCCGTGGGATCGAAGGACGCTGTGCCGGGTCCTGTGGCGCTTCGTAGGAGATGTGCTCGGCGACGAGTGCGTGTCCGGTGCGGTTCCACGCGAGCACATCTCCACGCCTGCCGAGAACAATCGCGGGTGTGACCTCACCGAGTGATTCCAGGAGCGTGAGGACTCGCGGGTGAGGCTCCTCGCGAGGCGGTTCGCACAGGCCGGGCTTCACGGATTGTCGAGCGAGATTGTGCAGGTGGACGGTCTCTACCCGGTCGAGCCGGAGCACACGAGCGAGCGCGTCGAGAACCTGCTCGGAAGCGGTCTCAGCCTGGCCTTGTTCCAAGCGCGTGTAGTACCCCACACTCACTCCGGCGAGCTGAGCGAGCTCTTCACGCCGCAGGCCGGGGACTCGGCGAGAGGTGCCGTAGGTGCGTAGGCCGATCTCAGCCGGAGTGACCCGGTCACGGCGACTCTTCAGGAACGTTCCGAGGCTCTCCATGAGCCCGAGCCTAGGATGCCGGCCAGGCCGGTGGGTGTACCTGTCGGGTGTACCCACGGCACGGGGATGGTGGGCGACCGCGTTGCGTCGGACCGTCGACGGCATGACTCAACAGCGTGTGCACAACTCACCTGGCCTGCGGGCGTGGCTCGGGCTCGCGGTGATCCTCGGACCGGTCCTCCTCGTCTCCATGGACGGATCGATCCTGTTCCTGGCGATGCCGCGGATGAACCAAGCCCTCTCACCGACCGCCGACCAGGCGTTGTGGATCCTGGACGTCTACGGCTTCGCCGTCGGCTCCTTGCTGATCGCCTTCGGCAGCATCGGCGACCGCTACGGCCGGCTGAAGCTGCTGATGATCGGCGCGGCCGTGTTCGGAGCCGGGTCCGCCGGGGCGGCGTTCGCACCGAGCCCGGAGCTTCTCATCGCCTTCCGAGCGCTCATGGGGGTGGCCGGCGCGACCCTCCTGCCCTCGGCCCTGGCCGTGCTGAGCGAGCTGTTCCCCGACTCCCGGCGCCGGGCGCAGGCCATCGGCATCTTCGCCGCCGCGTTCGCAGCCGGGTTCGCCGTCGGCCCGATCGTCGGCGGCACCCTCCTGGAGCGGTTCTGGTGGGGCTCCGTCTTCCTCATCAACCTCCCCGTCATCGTCGTGTTCCTGCTGTTCGCGCCTGTCCTTCTCCGCGAGGTCCGCGCGGCTCGGCCAGGTCGCATCGACTCGCTCAGTGTCGCGACCTCCGCCGGAGGTCTCCTGCTCACGATCTACGGTCTCAAGGACATGGCCGCAGACGGAGTGTCGGTCCTGCCAGCCGTGACGGCGCTCCTCGGCGTCGTACTGCTGACGTGGTTCACTCTCCGCCAGCGGCACCTTGAGCACCCGCTGATCGACTTCTCCCTGTTCCGTGACCGCGTCTTCACGATCGCGATCATCACCGGTCTGCTGCCGCTGGCAGCGTGGTCGGCGGCGGCGTACCTGGCAGGCGTCTACCTCCAGTCCGTCCTGAGCCTGAGCGTCCTGCACGCGGCACTCCTGGCGCTCCCCGGTGCGGCCGTCCTCACGGTCTCCTGCATCGTCACGCCGGCTGTCGTCGATCGCATCGGCAAGAGGGCCGCGCTCGTCATCTGCCACTTCTCCATCGCGGCCGGTCTGGTGCTGTTGCTCCCCACCACGGCAACAGGCGGGATCGGTTGGTACATCGCTTCGACGGCGATCGCCGGCGTGGGTTACGGCATCTCCTTCAGCGTCGTCGCCGACACCGCGGTCGGGGCAGTTCCTACGGAACGAGCGGGATCGGCGGGCGCGATCGCCGAGACCAGCAACGAGATCGGCAATGCCCTCGGTATCGCGATCCTCGGGTCACTCGCCGCGCTGATCTTCCGGCTCCAGGGGCCAGATCTCGCCCCCACCCTCGACGAGACCCTCCAGTTGCCCGGCCTCGCGCCCGCAGCGGTCCAGGAGGCGAAGGGGGCTTTCGTCACCGGTCTGCACGCCGCTGCCGTGATGGCCGGCGTCCTGCACGCCGCGCTCGGGGCCGTTGCCCTGCGCTGGCTCCCCAAGCCGGTGCCCGGCGGGCCCACGACGGACCGAGTGGAGAGCAAGGCTTGATGGCTCACGCCAACGCACCCCTGTCGGCCGAAGGCCGACGGCGATCGGTGGAGCGCTGCCAGAGCCGCCCGATCGCCCATGCCGCCGCCGGGACGGGAATCTCACGAGCGTGTGCATCCAAGTGGGTCAACCGGTGGCGCCGCTACGGCGACATTGGCCCACACGACCGGCCTCGACCTCGCATACCAGCCCGAACGCGACCCCGACCGAGGTGATCACCAAGATCGAGACATGGCGCAGGGGAGAGAAACGGTCCGTGCAGCGGATCACTCACGAACTCGCTGAGACAGGGCTCACGATCAACCGGCGGACCGTCACACGACACCTGGCTCGGCTCGGGCCGGCCCGCAGGCGGTTCTTCGACCCGACCGGGGACAACAACCGCAAGGCGGATAAGACCACCGCCCGCCGGCCTGGTCACATGGCGCACCTGGACGTGAAGAAGGCCGGCCGGATCCCCGAGGGCGGCGGCTGGCGCGTCCACGGCCGCGACAGCAACCAGGCCAAGGCGGTCGACCGGGCAAAGACCGCCGGCGCCAAACGTGGCTACGTCTACCTCCCTTCCATGGTCGACGGATTCTCCCGGCTCGCCTGCGCCGAGCCACTGGCCGACGAGAAGGGTTCCACCGCAGCGACGTTCCTGGCCCGGGCAAAGGCCTGGTTCGCCGCCCATGGAATCAACCACATCCACCGAGCTGTGACCGACAACGGCGCCCGCTACCGCTCGGGCGATTTCGCGCGGATCGTCGGCAAACAGAGCAGGCACCAGAAGACCAAGCCGGTCACCCCACGTCATAACGGGAAAGTGGAGCGCTATCAACGGATCCTGGCCGAGGAACTCCTCTCCGCACGCGAGTTCACGTCCGAAGCCGCACGGGCAAGCGCGACAGCGGTCTGGAACATCCACGACAACTACCACCGGCCGCACGGCGCTGCAGGCGGCCAGCCACCCGCAGCGAGCCTTCGGAGTGGCGTCACCAACGTCCTGCCCTCATACAACTGGACCGTCCCCGCGCCCCGCGCCCCGCGTCAGCGGCCCTGCGCGGCCCGGCGCTCCATCGCCCGCCGCGCGGCGTCCTCACTGGTGTACACCTCGCACATGTGCCGCCCGTCCGGCGTCACCGTGTGCTCGACCTCCCACAAGGACACCTCCTCACCGTCACCCAGCAGGAACGCGTGCTCGTAGAGCGAGAAACACAGCGCTGCACGGCCCGACCGGGGCGGGCGGCCGAACGCCTGGGTGATGCGGTGCGCGCACGCCGTCGCCAGCAGCGCCGCCATGTCGGCGTCCGGACGGTCGGCGTTCTCCGCCCGGCGCAGTAAGCGGCGGGCGTGGTCCGGGGAGTCGTCCGGGACGTACGCGTGCCGCACCGCGGGCAGCGGGAACGAGGGCGTCGTCACCGGCAGTTCGAAGTCCGGGGTCTCCGGCGGCAACGGCAGCCGCGCCGTCGCCGTGCGCAGCTCCTCCTCGTCCACGTACACCTCGTGCTGCGGCTCGCTGCCCGGA